>JANMAS010000066.1:0-19931 GCA_031359975.1 Burkholderiales bacterium | reverse complement strand
GAGCGCAGCGAGCTCTGTCCTCGACCGATCAGACCGAATCGCCCAAGCTGGCATGGTAGAGTCTCGCCCTCGCGCGTGGCCTGGTAGCTCAGTCGGTAGAGCAGCGGATTGAAAATCCGCGTGTCGGTGGTTCGATTCCGCCCCAGGCCACCAAGACACCGTTCCAGGGAATCCCAAGAAGTCCCGGGAAGTCCAAAAAGCCCTAGAGAATCAATGTTCCAGGGTGAGCGGTCACGGCTTTCGCGCGACGGCGCGAACGATGCTGCACGAGCGGGTTGGCTTCAAAGCCAATGAAATCAACGGTCTACCATGACTCCGTCGATCCGCTGATCGGCGTGCGAATTGAAGCCGGATCCGCCTTTCGCGTTATGCCCATATTGGGTATATTCATGCCCAATATGGGTACAACACCTTCGTCTCCTTCGCGGCGCGCTGGCCTTGCGGACGCGCTCTTTTCCGGTACGAAGCAGCGTGTCTTGGGGTTACTGTTCGGGCAGCCGTCGCGAAGCTTCTACGCCACCGAGTTGATCGGCTTGGCCGCGAGCGGGTCAGGTGCAGTACAGCGAGAGTTGGCGAATCTGGCACAGAGCGGCTTGGTCACCGTGAAGGCGGTCGGCAACCAAAAACACTACCAGGCCAATGCAGATTCGCCCATCTTCGCGGAACTGTGCGGCATTGCGCAGAAGACTGTGGGCTTGGCCGAGCCATTGCGCGAAGCGCTTGCGCCATTGGCGCCTCGCATCATTGCAGCCTTTGTGTATGGTTCGGTCGCCAAGAAGAGCGACACGGCTGGCAGCGACATCGACCTGATGGTGCTCAGCGACGATGTCGGCTACGGGGACGCCTTTGCGGCGCTGGAGGCGGCAAGCGGCCTGCTTGGCCGCGTGGTGAACCCGACCATCCTCACGCGGCAGGAGTTTGCCAAGCGCGTGAAGGCACAAGAGTCCTTCTTGACTCGAGTGCTTGCACAACCCAAGGTCTGGATCGTCGGAGGTGAGAATGACCTCGCCATTTGACAATCTGAGTGGGCCTGGCAAGCCTTTGAAAGCAGAGCCACCCGATGCCAAAGAATTCGCCGGGCTGAAACGTTCGGGGCATGCCAGGCTGCGGGACGCGCTCAATACGTCGCTCTCGCTGGAAGGCAGATTCGACCTGGCCTACAACGCCGCACACGCGTTGTGCCTGGCGGCACTTCGGTGGAACGGCTACCGCTCAACCAATCGGTATATCGTCTTCCAGTTGCTCCCGCACACGCTTGGCCTTGGCCCGGAAATCTGGAGAGTGCTGTCGAAGTGTCACGACATTCGCAACCTTGGCGAATACGAAGGCGACCTGAACATCGACGAGCGCATCGTTGCCGACTTGGTGTCCGCGTGCCAGACCGTCGCAGCCAAGGTCGATGCGTTGAAGGCACTCCCGAGTTGATGGTCGCGACGACACGCGCCAAGGCGAGCTGACGGAGAGCGTGTGCAGCAGGTCATGCTTGCAATGGCTGCTCTCGCACAGACGTCGCTCAACTGGAAGCCGCAATCGCGAGCAGCAGTCGGACTGCTTGTTTCGGCGGCACGCCTGTACGAGAACCCGAACAACCCGCTTACCAAGTTCCCCGAGTCAGCGCTAGAGGAACTCGCCATGGACATGCAGCTGCGCGGCGTCCTTCAGCCTCTCGTCGTGCATCCTGCGGACACTGAAGATCGCTATCGCATCCACTTCGGTGCCAAGCGATTGCGCGCAGCGATTCGAGTCGGACTGTCCGAGTTGCCGGTCGTCATCCGCGATGTGCCGGCCGACCGCTACGCCCAGGTTGTCGAGAACCAGAAGCGCCGTGGGCTGACACCGCTCGAACCGGAGCGATTCATCCAACAGTGCAAAATGTGGCGCCATCGGGCTGCCCCGGCCCGGCTGAGGAGGGCGTTGTCGTGCCGGACCTGAGCGCCGCAGGCGAACTCTTCACGCTCGATGCCGCGGCCGGGTTCGACGGCGGCGTCGTCCGCGGCAAGGTCGGCGCGGGCGCGCGGATGGGCTTCGATGCCCGCTTCGCGCTGTGCCACGGGCTCGACGCCGCACTGTCGGCGCAGGCCTTGGCCGAGGTCGATGCCGCGTTGCGGCTGCTGTGGGTCATCGGCGGCCGTGGCCAGGGTCAGGCCGTGGCTGCGGCCGGCGTGCAGCTCGAGGCCCGATTGACGGTCGACCTGTTCGACCAGTTCGGACTGTCGGCCGAAGCCGCCGCGTTTGCCGAGGCCTCGGTCGCCGGCCGGCTGGCGATCCAGCTCGACGTCCAGGAGGTGGCCGCGGCGGCGGCGACGCTGGTTTCGGGGCTGAGCTACGAGCTGGTGATTGCCGCGCTGAACGAGCTGGCCATCGAGGCCGGTGTTTGGGGCAAGGCCAGCTTTGCCGCCATGGCCAAGGCGCACCTGAATCTGCGCGGCAGCCTGCGCGACGACACCAACGCCGGCTTCATCGTCGAGATGGGCACCGAGCTCGGTCTCGGGGCCGGCGCAGGCTACGAGTTCTTCGCCGGGCTGCGTTTTGCCAACCCGAAACGCTTCTTCCTCACGGCCAGTGAACTCGTCGCCCAGGCGCTGGCGGTCGAAGCCGAGCGGCGCCTGCCGAGCCACTTGCGCCCGGCGGCGGCCTGGTTGCGGCTGGCGCTGCCGGTGGCGCTGAACGCCGCCTACACGCTCGGCCAGACGCTGGCCACCGAAGCGCTGTCCGGGCAAGCGCAGCTGCCGCAGCGCTTCGTCGACACCTTCGTGGCGCAACTGCAGCGTTTCGTCCTCGACGGCATCGCCCAGGCCGCACCGGCCTGGCTCGCCGGTGTGCTCGACGAAGCCACTGCGGCGCTGCACTGCGGCGCGCTCGACGCGGCGCAGCGCGACGCGCTCATCACAACCGTTGAGGCTGCGCTGGCGCAGCTGCGCACCGATGCCGCCGTGCAGGCCCGCCTCACGCCGCAGGCTGTGGTCGCGCTGGCCGAAGCGCTGGCGCCGCTGCTGCTCGAGCTGCAGCCTGACGACGCCGGCGCCTGGCGGCAGCCGCTGACGCTGGGCTGGTCGGCGTTGGTTGCGGTTCAGGCACTGCGCCAGGGGCTGGAGACCCTGGGCGCCCACGCGTCGGCGGGGGCGATCGGCCTGTCGACGGCCGCATCGAGCGCCAGCGTGGTCTTCCTGCCGCAGCCACCGGCAATCCTGCAGCCGGAACTGGAACGCTTCTTCGGCGCCTTGCCGCCGCAGTTCGAGCTGCGCCACGCCATCGACTACATCGCCGGCAGCGGCGTTGCACCGCTGCTGGCCGAGCTGCTGCCCGATCTGGCCCCGCTGCTGGGGGCGCTGTCGCGTGAGCTGGGCATCACGCCGGGTGCGGTGGTCGAGGCCGCGCTGCAAGGCGCCGCGGGAGGCAGCCTGGCCGACTCGGCGTTGTACCTTGCATTGCGTGAGGTGATGCGCCAAGCGATCGACGGCCACATCTGCGGCGATCTGCTGCCCGCGCTGCGGGCCACGCTCGGGCCGCAAGACGATGCCCGGATCTGGATCGACGAGGTGGCCGAGCCCAGCCTGAAGATGACCAGCGAGTTCGTCTTCGGCGAACTCGACCGCCTGGTCGGCATCGGGCCGGCCGTGCTCGACAGCGCGGCCTTCGGCAACACGCTGCGCACCGGCTTCAGCGTGCTCGCAGGTAAGCTGGTGGTGCGGCAAGCGGTGGTGCTGGGAGACATCCTGATCCAGCATGTGCTGAGCAATGTGCATGGTGGTTTGCTCGCGCTGCAGGCGCAGGTTCGCGCCGACGCGCAAGGGGCCACGACGGCCGCCGCAGTGACCCTGGCCGCCGGACTGCTGCCCACACGAACGCCTGTGCCGCCGGGGATCACCGAGGCCACGCGCCAGCTGTTGGGCGAGTTGCTCGGCGCGGCCGCCGACGCCTGCGGGCCAGGGGTGTGGACCGACCTGCGGCGCAGCCAGCTGCGCGAGCTGCTGCAACGGCTGCTGCTGTCGGTGGACGGTGCGGCCCGGCCGGTGCAGGGGCGCAGCCGCGCCGAGTTGCTGGCGCAGATCTTCGAATGCGCCTACGTGCCCGACCCCGGCAGCCTGATGGCGCTGCACCAGCTGCAGATGGACGTGCTCGCCGATCAGGCCGAGCGCATGCTGCCGCGGGTGTGCACGGCGCTGGGCGAGTTCTTCCTGCGCCTGACGCTGGAGCTCTACGACGAACTCGATCGTGCAGCGCGCGAGTTCATCGAGCTCGTGGCCGCACTGGCGCAGGCCGCGTGGGACGAACTGCAGCGCCTGCGTGCGTTGTTGCAGCAGCGACTGGTCGAATGGCAGGCTGCTTCCCGCGCGCTGGCGCAACGCGTTCAGGAGGCTGCCGACATCCTGCGCCAGCCAGCGCGGCGCAACGAGGTGCTCGATCGACTGAAGCTCGATGGCATGCAGACGGCCGAGGCGCTGGCGCGAGCCGTGCCCGGCTTCAATCAACTGCCCGCATGGGCGCAGCGCGACGCGGTGGCCCTGGCGGTGGGCCTGTTCGCAACGGCCTTCGAGATCGTGCGCCCGGCGCTGAACGAGGGCCTGAAGGCGCTCGGCAAGGTCGGCGACGACCTGGCTGACCTGATCGACGCCGCCGCCACCCTGCCCGATTTGCTGGCCGCATTGGCCGACGCTGCGGCACAGCGGGTGCGTGCCGGGGTCAACGATGCGCTTGCCGGTTTTGGCGTCGCACTCCCGCCCGAGTTGAGTGTCGGCGACGTGGTGCGCGGTACCGAGCGCATGCTCGACGCCCTGCAACCCTTGCGCGCTGCGCTGGAGCAAGCGCTGCAGGCGCAAGTCGACGAGCGCGAAGCCCAGGCGCTCGAGCGCCTGGCACGCGATCGCCGCGACGCCCAGGCACAGCGTCTGAGCCAGGAGCAGGCGCGCCAACGCGAGCTGCTCGGTGATCACATCGACGTCCGCATTGTCAGCCCGGTGGCACTGACCGATGTCCCGGCCCGCGGCGGCCGGGCACCCTGGGCCTACGGAGCGCGCGTGCCGCTGCGCATCCACATCGACGGCGCGCGGCCGAGCTTCGTGCAGCCGGACGCACCGCGGCGTGTGCTGCTGGCGCTCAACGGCCAGCCGCTGCTGCCGAGCCCGGGTGCCTGGGTCTTCGCCGCCGATGTGGGCCAGATGCAGCTCGACCTCGAGGTCGAACTGAGCGCGGCCGACAACGGCCTGCGCGCCGGGGTCAACGTGCTCGAGTGCAGCGTCGCCCACGGCGTGCAGACGGTGGCACGGCGGCAGGTGCTGTTTGCGGTCGATCCGGCGGCCACGCTGCGCGCGCAAGTCGTGGTCGATGCCGACCTGTCGCTCTTCGACACCCTCGGCGACGATCACGAGCACACGCCGCAGGAGCAGCTGACGCTTCGCAACATCGGCACCGCCACGGCCGCGCTGCAGGGCTGGACGGTGGCCGACCGCGTCGGCCACCGCTACGCCTTCGGCGCCGTCACGCTGCTGCCTGGGTCGACCCTGAGCTTGCACACCGGCCCGGGCCGCGACCGCGAAGGCGAGCTGTTCTGGGGCCGCCGCCAGGCGGTGTGGAACAACCGCGGCGACACCGTCTTCCTGCGCGACGCTGACGGTGGCCTGCAGCAACGCTTCGACTACTGAAGGGGCCTGCACATGCAGATCGTGATCTCGGCCCTGGAGCATTTGCAGGCCGCGTTGAAGGGTCGCGGCGCCCTGGCGCCCGACGAACCCGCCACGGCGTACTTGCCGACTTCGGCGCGGCTGGCGGCCAGCCTTTCGGCGCCGGCCGAACGCACGCGGGTGGTCACCGAGCGGCGCGACGCCGCGATGCAGCGGCTGGCTCAGCTCGATGGTCTGGGCCTGGCCGTGAAGCTCGGCACGGTGCGGGCGGCCGAGCAGGCACAACGCGCCGATGCCGGCGCACCACAGCCGATCGTCGGCCTCGATGGCGGACAGGTCCGTTCGTTCATCGAGTGGCTGGCGCTGGACAACACGCTGGAAAGCTCACAGCGTGCCAACCACATCGGGCGCGACCTCGTGCTCGGGGTGCGCGCCGTCGCGAGTGTCTGCGGCAGCGCCGACGCTGCGGCGCAGGCGGTGATGCATCTGCGCCGCTTCGACGATGTGCTGTGCCGCGTGCAGGCGGCACAGATCGCGGCCAGCGCCACCGACACACCGCTGCCCGAGGTGCTGGCGCTGTACCGCGTCGAAGGCGACCTGGCGATGCCGCCTTCGGCGCCCAGCATCGGCGACGGCATCCCCTCGGGCCGCTTCGATGCGCTGAGCAGCATCGCCATCGAGATCAGCCCCGACATGAGCCACCTCGTGCTGCTGCTGCACCCAGCCGCGCGCGTGGCCGGCGGCTTCGACCTGGCAAGCTCGTCGGACGAAGCGATCCACGAGGCAGCACTGCTGTATTGGTGCCTGCAGATCGCCGGGCTCGACGAACTGATCGCCCAGCCCGCCCCCTCGAGCGCGAGCTTCAAGACCTGGTCGGCCGCGAACTGGACCGCCGCCGGCGCCGTGCCGCCCGCCGGCAGTACCGCGCAGCAACTCGCCGAGCGACGCTGGCGGGCGATGCGTGAAACGATGCGGATCGTCGCGCTTGCGGGCACGCGCAGCAGCGCCTTGGCCATCGTGCCCGACGACCCGCTGCTGCTGGTGGCCGGGGTGCTCGCCGAAGGCGTGATGCTGCGACGCAGGCTGGGCACTCGCGCCAGCCTGCTGGGCGGCGGTGCGGCGGGCGATCTTTCGGCCGGGATGCAGTACCTGCACTATCACGCCGGCGCGGACTACATCGGTGCGCTGATCGTGCGCGCGCTGCTGGCATCGTTGCGGGGGCATGGCCTGGGCCATGTTGCGCTGCGCCAGGCGTTGCGCGCCGATCTGCCCATGACCGACAACCTGGCGAACATCGAAACCGCGGTCACGGGGCCGGCGCCGCGAAGGGCCGACCGAGACCGGCAGACGGCGACCTTGCTGACGGTCTGGCCCGCCGCCCAACTGTGGTTGCGCGACGGCAACCGGCTCGACCTGTTGACCCGCTTTTTAGAAGACGCGAAGCGCGAGGATCTCGACACCTGGCGCGCGCACCGCGGCAACCTGTCGCGCTACCGGCAGCTGCTGTCGTACTACCAGCGTGTGTTCAGCTGATCCGACGTGAGAGCTGGTCCGTCGAGTTTGATGCACCGCCCCTGAGGCACCGGTAAGGGCAAGTTCGGCGCTCGTTCCGAATGTGCCCAGCGCTGCCTGCGGGCCCGACAATCTGCTATTAAGATATTGTGCATTTATAGCAAAAAAGGATATTAGACATTTATATGCAGAAACAATAAACTCTAGAAATCAGCTATCCGGATAGCCCGCACCCATGAACTCCAAGCTGCAGCCACTGTCGACCAGCCGCAACCTCGGCTGGATGCTCCAGTCGGCGCGCAAGTCCAAGCGCTTGACGCAGGTGCACTTGGCCAACCGTGTCGGCATCAGCCAGAGCCGCATCTCGCACCTTGAGCAGCATCCCGAGGAGTTGAGTGTTCAACAGCTCCTCGCCTGGTGTTCAGCACTGAACCTTGAGTTGGCCATCGGCCCGAGAGACGCCCTCGACCCCAACTCGCCCCCCTCGGGCACATCGGCAGTGGCTTGGTGAGATGGGACGAAGGTCACACAGCAGAAGCCTGTCGATCTGGTCCAACGGCGTGCGGGTTGGCACCTGGACGATTCCAGCTCGCGGCCCGATGGAGTTGCGATACGACCCCGAATGGATGACATCGGACGTCGGCCGGCCGCTCTCGCTGTCGCTGCCGTTCGGCGCACCTGGGGTGCCGCTCACGGGCGACGTCATCGACTCCTACTTCGACAACCTGCTGCCGGACAGCGACCAGATCCGCAAACGGGTCGCGACGCGATTCAAGACCGGGTCCACCGACGTCTTCGACCTGCTGCAGGCTATCGGTCGTGACTGCGTCGGCGCGGTGCAGTTGCTGAGCGAGAACGAGCAGCCCGAGGGCTATGACCACGTGCTCGGCGCCGCGCTGTCCGACGACGAGGTGGAGCAACACCTGCTGCGCACCGTGAGCGACGAGGCCTTCGGCGGAGCACGCGAGCCGGACGATCACTTCCGCATCTCGCTGGCCGGGGCGCAAGAGAAGGACGCCTTCCTCTTCCGGGGCGGACGCTGGATGCGGCCGCACGGCTCCACCCCGACCACCCACATCTTCAAGATGCCGTTGGGACTCATCGGGGGGCGCAGGGTCGACTTCACGACCTCGGTGGACAACGAGTGGCTGTGCCTGCGCCTCTTGCGCGCGTATGGACTGGACGCCGCGCACGCCGAGATCCGTTCATTTGGCAAGCAACGTGTCCTCGTCGTGGAGCGCTTCGACCGGGCCCCTCACCCCAAGGAGGGATGGCTGATGCGGCTCCCGCAGGAGGACTTCTGCCAGGCCCTCGGCGTTCCTCCTCACCGCAAGTACGAGAACCAGGGTGGCCCCGGTCTGCGCCAGATGTTCAGCCTGCTGCAGGGCTCGGCCCGGCCCGACATCGACATGGACACCTTGATGGCCACGCAGGTGCTGTTCTGGCTCCTTCGGGCCCCGGACGGGCACGCCAAAAACTTCAGCCTTCGACTCCTGCCCGGAGGGCGATTCCATCTGACCAAGCTGTACGACGTCATGTCAGCCTATCCGGTTCTCGGTAACGGGCCCACCCCGTGGTCGGAGCACGACCTGAGTGTGGCCATGGCCCTGCTGGGCAAGAACCGGCACTACCGCGTTCGAGACATCCAGCGCCGCCACTTCAACAGCACTTCCCGGCAGGTCGGTTTCGGCGAAAGCGCGGAGCGTGTCGTTCAACGCATCCTGGGGCGCACGCCGGCGGCGATCGCGGAGGTCGAGGCGGACCTGCCAGGAGACTTCGCGATGCCTGTGGCCGAGTCCGTGTTCACTGGCTTGCGCACTGCTGCGGCGGCCCTTGCCGCCATGCCCGCGATCTGAGCCGCGGCGCGCCAATAAACAATATCGAGGCAATCGATTTGCGCGCCTTGGGGCTCGCCACCACCATGGGCGCCAGCGCACCTGATCCGAACCACTTGCCAACTGCCAACCAGGGGACGTCGTATGAACCCGCAGGCCACATCTTTGCTGCCGATGCTGCTGCCACTGGCGCTGGCGTGTCTGGGCACCTCGGCGTCTGGCTACGACGTGGCGCCGGTAGCGGGCGGCGGGCGCGTCGAAGGCAAGGTGACTTTCCTGGGCGAGGTGCCGGTGCGCAAGATAGTCCCGGACAAGGACGTCGACATCTGCGGCGGGCCGCGCGATGAAGCGCGGATTCGTGTGGGTGCCGACAAGGGCGTGCAGGACGCGGTGGTCTATCTGAAAGAAGTGCCGAAGGGCAAGGCCTGGGGCGAGCTGGACAAGACGCCTGTGCTCGACCAGGAAAAATGCACCTTCAAACCGGCGGTGCAAGTGATACGCGTCGGCAGGATCGACATCGCCAATTCCGACGCCGTGCTGCACACCACGCACGGTTTCTACGGCGGGCGCAACGCCTTCAACATCGCGCTGCCCGAGAAGGGCATGAAGGTCAAGAGCGAGTTGCCGCGGCCCGGGCTGGTGCGCGTTCAATGCGACGCGCATGTCTGGATGAGCGCGCATGTGTATGTTGCCGACAGCCCCTACTACGCGCTCACCGGCGCCGACGGCAGCTTCAGCATCGCCGACGTGCCGCCCGGCACGTACACGGTGGTCGCGGCCCAGCCCTATACCGGCAACATCGAGGCGTCCATCACCGTGAAGAGCGGCGAGGCTGCCAGGGTGTCGATGGAGCTGAAGAAAGAAAAATACTGACGCGCCAGACGAGTGCGCGACGCGCGCCTGACCGGGCCCGCCCAACGGGCGGCCCGGCCAGTGTTGTTGCTTACGGCACCAGAACCGCGCCCCTCAGCTTGAAGATGTGGTCGCCCTGGCCACTGGGCGCGCACACATTTTCCACAGCATAAACCGTGCACCCGGTGGCAAACCCGTTACCCGGGTTGCGCCAGGCTGCCGGGCTCCCTGCCGCGGTGGTCTGGTTTTCCCAAGCCCACTGTCCGCCCGACGGGAAGTCCATATTCACCTGCACCGAAACCCAGTAGTGGCCCTTCTTGAGCTTCAGAGCCGTCGGCAGCTTGATCCGGAAGGAGCCCAAGCCGTCGTCAACGCCCACGACGTTGTTGTAGGTGGCAACCACAGCCCCCGGCAGGCCCAAGGCGTGCTTGTAGAAGGTGACGTTCTGCGACACGGCCAAGCCCACGCCGTTGTAGTAGACACCCGTCACGCTCACTTCCTGGATCTTCCACGCGACGCCGTTCGGAACGAGGAAGTCGTCTGCCGCGTTGGTGTCGAAGACGTCGTTGGCCGTTTCGAAATTCTGCGACGAGAGACCGATGCCGGAGTCGGTACCGTTCTGGTCGTACAGCACGGTGAGCGCGCTGGGGCCGACATCGGGTGCGGAAGCCAGGCTACCGCTGCCTACAGTCGACACGCTCGGGCCTGCGGAGGCAACGCCACCAACAGACATGGCAAGAACCGCCGCAGCGGCCAAAAGCCCCCGAGTTGCACCCGCCGTATTCATCATCAAAATTCTGTTCAAGTCGAACTCCTTAGATTTATGAAAAAAGCTGGGCAACCCAGCAAGGCACAAGGTACCCAAGTGTGAACAAATACGTCATGCGGACAAACGCTAGCCGGAGGTCGTGTTCCCACAAACTGGGGGGGTAGCGACGCCAGTTGCGGTGCTGCAGGATTTGTGCATTCAGTTGGCGGCGCGTGACGAGACCAGCCGATGCGTGCCGCAGGAGATGTCGAGCGCTTGTATCGGCCCGACGTCTGCCGCAGTGTTGATGGCGTGGGGGTCAACCCACGCCCAGGGTTGACTACCATGCGCCGATGAGCGCCCATCCGCCCCGAATCGCAACGCTCGTGCTGGTCGATGAACGCGGTGTGGTGCTCGGGGCGTTGGCGCCCTTCGAGGCCGAAACCCCGTGGTGGAACGACATGGGCCCGGTGGTGCGTGAGGTGCTGGCGCGACATGGCGTGAGGGTGACCGTGCTGCGCATGCTGCACGCCGATCTGGATGCGTCGCCCGGCGGTGCGATGACCTATCTCGCGCAGCTCGACGCGGGTTCGCCGAACGGGCCGCTGCGGCCCTGGGCAGGCGCACTGCCCGAAGATCCGCTGCGTGCTCGATATGCCCATGTGGGCGGGCCGCAAGCCGATCTGGCCTGGGCCATGGCGATCGTGAAGGCTCGCGGGGGCTCGCTCACCGGCGAGCCAGCGCAGATTCGCACCTGGAATCTGTCGAGCCTGTGGCGGCTGCCCACCACGCTCGGCCCGCTGTGGCTCAAGGCGGTGCCCTCGTTTTTTGCACACGAAGGCGACATCCTCGAGCTGCTCATCGATGCACCGGTGCCGCGCCTGCTGGGTCACGACGGTGGTCGCATCCTGCTTGCCGACATCGACGGCACCGACCGCCACCACGCCGAACTGCCAGAATGCTTGCTGATGATCGACCTGCTCGTCACGCTGCAAAGCGCCTGGCTCGGCCGGTCGGGTGAGCTCATACCGCTGGGCCTGCCGGACTGGCGTGGACCGGCATTGACGCGCGCGCTCGTCGCGCTGGTTGCACGCCGTGCCGGCGAGCTTGAATTGCCGGATCGCAGCGCGCTCGAAGGATTTGTCGGCGGCCTCCCCGAGCGCTTCGCCGCCATCGCTGCCTGCGGCATCCCCGAGGGGCTGGTGCATGGCGATTTCCACACCGGTAACCTGCGCGGCAACGATCAGCGCCTGACGTTGCTCGACTGGGGCGACGCTGGCGTGGGTCATCCGCTGCTTGACCAATCCGCGTTCCTCGACCGCCTCCCGTCCGGCTATGTCGAGCCGGCGCGGGCGCATTGGCATGCGGCATGGCGGCGGCTCTTGCCCTTGGCAGACGTCGAGAGCGCCGCGCGCCTGCTGGCGCCCGTCGCGGCGTTGCGCCAGGCGCTCATCTACCAGCGCTTCCTCGACGGCATCGAAGACGCGGAGCACCCCTACCACCGCGCCGATGTCGGCATCTGGCTGCGGCGCACGGTGGATCAACTGGCCGTTGAAGCGGCGGGCTGAGTGGCCCTTGTGCGCAATCATGCCGCAGCCGCCCGCACCAAAATGCCGACCACGCCCGCAGCCGGAATCCATCTCCGTGCAATCACCGGCCGCACGCCTGATCACACATGCCCTCAATGACCAACCCGACCCTTGACGACGACGCCGCGCTGGTGGCGCGCTGCCGAGCCGGCGACAGTGCGGCTTGGGGTGTGCTGGTGCAGCGCTATCAACGGCTCGTCTACGCCATCGTGCGCCGCGTGGGCATGGACGACCACGCCGCCGCGGATGTCTTCCAGACCGTCTTCAGCCGCCTGGTGACGCACCTGCCGCGCATCGCCGAGCCGCACCGCCTGCAGGCCTGGATCGTCACCACCGCCAAGCGCGAAGCGCTGCTGCAGCGTGCGCGCAGCCAGCGCACGGTGTCGATGACACGCGCCGGCGACGGGCAGGACGACACCGTCGAATGGGATATCGCCGACGATTCCCCGCTGCCCGAAGCGCTGCTCGACGACCTGCAGCAAGGCCACCAGCTTCGTCTCGCCGTGGACCGGCTGGATACGCGCTGCCGCGATCTGTTGCTGCTGCTGTTTGGCGATGCGGATGACAATCCGGCCTACGACGAGGTGGCCCGACGCCTGAACATGCCGGTGGGCAGCGTCGGCCCGACACGCTCACGCTGCCTGGGCAAGCTGCGCCGGCTGCTCGAATGAGTCGGCACGAATTTGCAACCATGTATTTCCGCCGCCAGCCGCCACTCTGTTGCGCATCTGTCATCAGCCGCCTTGCGACATGAAGCCGATCACCCACCTTCCGGACGACGAATTTGCCCAGCACCTGCGGCGCGCCGTGGCGGAGCCGGATGCGCCGCCGGCGCTGTTGCGCGCGGCGATCGGCCTGTGGCCGGCAGCCGGCCTGCCCACGCTGCAGACGGCCGCGCGCAACGCGCTGAGGCGGGTGGTGGCAGCGCTGAGTTTCGACAGTTGGGCCGCCGCACCCCTGGCGCAGGGCATGCGCTCCATCACATCGCCGACCCGGCACCTGCTGTTCACCGCGCTGGGGCGCGACATCGATCTGCGCATCACGCGCGAGGCCGATGCCTTTGCCGTGACGGGGCAGGTGCTGGGGCCCGACGAAACCGGCGAAGTCGAACTCATGGCCGATTCCGCCCCCGGTGTTGCACTGGTATGCGCGCTCGATCCGCTGGGCGAATTCCGCCTGGTAGGCGTCGCGGCGGGCCGCTATCGCCTGGTTTTGCGCAGTGGTGACGACGAGATCGCGCTGCCTGCCATCGACGTGGGCGAGCCGTCTGGCACCTGATGCCACCAGCCCGGTGAACGCCGACTCCGAGCTTCCCACGCCTCTTGAGCTTGCGCGCACGATCGTCGAAGGCGATGGCACCGGCCCGTGGCCGCAACAGGATGGTGCGCGCCTTGCACTGGCTTGGGCCCTGAAGGACATCTGCTACGCATCGTGGAGCAGCGAGCCGCAGCGCGCGGCGGTCGCGGCTGATGCGCTGCACCGCTTGTGGGTAGATGGCCGTGCGGATGGCGCCGACACCACGCCCCCGCGCGAAATCGGCGCGCTGGCCGATTGGACAGCCGGTATCGCGCAGATCACGCAGGGCCGCATGAACGATGCCGCCATCAGCTTCGATCGCGCGGCCGCCGTGTTTCGGGAACTGGGCCAGGCCAACCACGCGGCGCAGACGCAGGTGCCCAGGATCATTGCGCTGACGATGCTCGGCCAGTACGACGCCGCGGTGGCGTGCGCGCTGGCCACGCAACGCGAGTTTGTCGCGCAAGGCGACATGCGCGCCGCCGGCAAGGTGAGCCTGAATCTGGGCAACCTGAACATGCGACGCGACGCCTATGCGCAGGCGGCGGGCCAATACCGCGAGGCGGCGGTGCTGTTTGCGCGCGTGGGCGATCACGAACTCTCGGTGATGGCCGATATCGGCCTGGCCGACGCGCTCACCGCACGCGGTGATTTCGATGAAGCCATGCGCATGTACGCCCGTGCGCGCATGCGCGCCGAACGCCATGTGTTGCCGGTGCTCGAGGCGATGGTCGAGGAATCGGTGGCGCTGCTCGACCTGGCTCGCGGCCACTACCGGCATGCGCTGGCCGGGCTGGAATCATCGCGCGCAGGCTACGAGCGTCTGGCCATGCCGCTGCATCTGGCGATCGCCGAGAAACAACTGGGCGATGCCTACCTGGAGCTGAAGCTGCTGCCCGAGGCGCTGGCCTTGTTTGATCAGGCGCTGCTGAAGTTCGAGTCGCTGGCGTTGCCGAACGACCATGTCTATCCGTGGACGCTGGCGCAGCGCGGCCGTGTGTTGGCGTTGATGGGCCGCCACCCGCTGGCCGACGACGCCCTGGCCCGCGCTGCTGAACGGTTCGCTGCGCAGCACAACCAGGTGGGCGCCGCGGCGGTCACCTTGGCACGTGCCGAGCTGGCGCTGGCCGGTGGCCACGCGCAGGCGGCCTGCGATCTGGCCGGCCAGGCGGCGCAGGCCTTCACCGCCACCGGCTTCGGAGAAGGCCACACACGCGCACAGGCGGTGCAGGCCCATGCCGCGCTGCAGGCCGGCCGGGTGGGCGACGCGGCGCGCTGGTTCGACACCACGCTCGTGCGAGCGCGCGAGTTGCAGTTGCTCACCGTGCAGGTGCGTTGCCTGGCCGGCCAGGGGCTGGTGGCGCGTGAGCGCGGCGACGATGTGGCGGCGCGCGAAGCCTTCGAGGCCTCTATCGCCTTGTTCGAAGACCAGCGCCGGGCGCTGCCCGGCGACGACATTCGCGGCGCGTTTCTTGCCGATCACTTGCTGCCCTACCAGGAAGTGCTGCGCCTGGATCTGGCGGCCCATGCGCGAGACGATGCGCCCGAGCGCGCCGCGGCAGTGCTGGCGCAGCTCGACCGCGTGCGTGCCCGCAGCCTGAGCGAACGCCTGGCGCACGCGCCGGGCGGCGGTGGCGGCGATGCCGGCCATGGCCGCGATAACGCCGACACGCTGGCCCTGCGGGCGCGCCTGAACTGGCTCTACCGGCGCACGCTTCGGCTGGACGACGACACCGAAGCACCGCCGGCGTTGCACGAGGAACTGCGCCGCGGCGAACAGGCCTTGCTCGAACTCACCCGGCGTCAACGCCTCGGCGCGCCAACGCTCGATGAGGCCGCCATCGATGACCACAGCATCCCGCTGCGCTCGTTGCAGGATCAACTGGCGCCTGCCGACGCGCTGCTGGTCTACGGCGTGCTGGACGACGAACTCCTGGCCTGCCTCGTCACGCGGGAAGGCATCGCCGTGCATCGGCGCCTGGCGCACTGGCCGCAGGTGATCGAGGCCCTTCGCGCGGCACGCTTCCAGATCGAAACCTTGCGCCATGGGGCGGCGCCGGTGCGGCGTCATTTGCCCATGTTGACCGAGCGTGCCCAGCAGCGCATGCAGGCCCTGCACAAGCTGGTGTGGGCGCCGCTGGCCCCAGCGCTTGGGGGCAGGGGCCGCGTGATGATCGTGCCCCACGCACAACTCGGCTCGTTGCCCTTTGCGGCATTGCACGATGGGCAGTGCACGCTGGCGCAGCGCCACGAGCTGGCCTTGGCGCCGAGTGTGCGCCTGGCGTGGCGCGGCATGGTGCGCCAGCCGGTGCCGGCGCAGCACGCGCTGGTGCTGGGCGAATCGTCGCATCTGGCGCACGCCGCCCCGGAGGCCCGCCTGGTGGCACGCTTGTTCGCGCAGCAGGGCGGTGCGCTTGGCGAGGCGTTTGTCGACCAGCGGGCCAGCCTGGCGAACCTGCGTGCGCACGCGCACCAGGCCGATGTGATCCACCTTGCTTGCCATGCGCAGTTTCGCGAAGACAACCCGATGTTCTCGGCCCTGCACCTGGCCGATGGTGCACTCACCGTCGAGATGGCTCAAGGTTTGCGCTTGAGGCCCGGCCTGGTGGTGCTCAGCGGCTGCGAGACCGGGCTGGCCGAGCACGGCGGCGGCGACGACATGGTGGGCCTGGTGCGCGCGTTCCTCGGGGCGGGCGCGGCCCGGGTGGTGGCCAGCCTGTGGCCGGTGGACGATGCCGTCACCGAGGCGTTCATGTCGGCCTTTTATGGCGCGCTGCGTGCCGGGCTATCCGCCGCCGCGGCCCTGCGGCTGGCTCAGGGGCAGTTGATGGCGCGGCATCCGCACCCGTTTTACTGGGCAGCCTTCACGCTCCACGGGGGCTGGTAGGCGCTTTCGCCCGGTAACATCATCCTGGGAATAGCCGGGGCGCATGCGCTGTCTACAGCATGACGCCGTGTGCCGGCTGGCGTGTGCACACCTTGTATCTATCCCGGTCGAGCCCGCTCTGTAGGCTCCAACGTATCGCCACCGAGGAGCGCGCCCCATGACATCCATCCAACCACAAAGGCTTGCTGCCGTGCTCGGTGCGGGCCTGCTCGCCACCGGCCTGGCCGCTCACGCCGCTAATCGCGATCCCTCGCTGGCCGGCGAGGTGATGGTCAAGCTCATCACCACCGACGCGCTGGCGCCGCTGCTCGCCAAGTACCCGCTGGTCCAGATCGATGCGTTTGGGGCCCGGCCGATCTATCGGCTCCAGATCACCGGCACCGCGACCGTGGCGCAGATGGTCAAGAAGCTCACCGCGGAGCCTTCGGTGCTGATCGCCGAGCCGAACTACCTGCACCGCGATCCCGAGAGCCGCAAGAACAACCCCTGGGCCATCGGCACGCAGCAGGCCTACGTCGATCAGTGGGCGCCGCAGGCCCTGAAGCTGCCCGAGGCGCACCTGCTGTCCACAGGTACCGGTGTGCGCGTGGCGGTGCTCGATACCGGCATCGACGCGGCGCACCCGGCCTTTGCCGGCAAGCTGCTGCCGGGCTTCGACTTCGTGGATTTCGACAATGATCCGTCCGAGATGGGCACCGTGGCCGATGCCGGATTCGGCCATGGCACCCATGTGGCGGGCCTGGTGGCGCTCACCGCGCCCGATGCCAGGATCATGCCGATCCGCGTGCTCGACGCCGACGGCATGGGCAACGGCTGGGTGCTTGCCGAGGCCTTGCTGTACGCGGTGGATCCCGATGGCAACCCGCTCACCGACGATGGTGCGCAGGTCGTCAACATGAGCCTGGGCAGCCTGAGCCGAACGCACCTGTTCGACGATATCGCCATGCTCACCACCTGCAACATACCGGCTGTGCCGGAACCCGGTGTGGATTTCACCGATCCCGGCTACGACGGCGACAAGCAGCGCTGCCTGGCCTCCCGAGGCACGGTGATCGTCGCCGCCGCGGGCAACAACGGCAACGACAAGGCACGCGAGTACCCGGCCGCCGAATCAGCCTACGGCGAGTTGGCGGTGGGCGCGAGCGCGTCGAATCGCCGTCTCGCCTCGTTCAGCAACTTCGGCTCGTGGGTGAATCTGGCGGCGCCGGGCGACGGTATCACCAGCACTTTCCCTTGGGGCGCGTATGCCACTTGGGGCGGCACGTCGATGGCCGCGCCTTTCGTGGCGGGCACCGCCGCACTGGTGCGCAGCGCCAACCCGGGGCTGGCGACGAAAGAGCTGGCGCGGCGCCTCGAGCGCACATCCTCGCTACTGTGCCGCACCGACATCGGCCAGGTGGATCCAGTGGCCGCGCTGAAGAACATCGAACCCGCCAACCAACGCTGTCGCTGACGCCTTGGCCTGCGGGCCAGGCCGACGAAAAAGAGCCGGTGCACGCGTTGGCGGCACCGGCTCCTGGCATGGAAGTGCCGATGGCAAGCATCGGCCTGGCGCTGAGGGCGCTCAGTTACGGCGGCACTTGGCGCTGCGTTGCGCCACCACGTTGCCGCCCACGTCGAGCAGCATGGCGGTGACGCGGTTGCCGACGATGAAGTTGCGCGGGATCGCGGTGGCACCCTGGCGGATGTCGCGCGCGTTGCTGTCGAAGTCGAACTCGGCTTCGTCGCCGACCGTGGCTTCGTACGGGCTCTGCGCGCTGTTGGCGCCGGAGATCAGCACCGCGCTGTAGTTGCCGGAAGACAGGTTTTTGCCGTCCACCGAAGCCTTCGAGCGGTCGCTGCGGGTTTCGCATTTCACGTCGATCGATTGCGCGGCGGCGCCGAGGCTGAAAGCCGAGAGCGCGCCGATGGCGAGGGACATGGTGAGCGTCTGAATGCGGGTCATGGTGTTTTCCTTGATGGGGGTCTTGGGATCCGAGAGGTCTCGGTGGGTGCTGTCATCGATGCGGGCGAAACCGTCCGCGCCGATGCACACCACAGAGCGACCAGAAGAGGCCCAGATACGCGGGCAGGCAAAAGAAGTTGCCCGGCGCTCAACTTGAACTGCTCCGGTGCGGCCACCAGATCGTCCAGGCTACTGGTCGAGGGTGGGGACGCTCATTGGGTTCTCATTTGCGCCAGTTGCCGCAACTTGGCTTGCAGGTCGGGCAGGCGTGCCTGACTGGCGTCGTCACCCGGCAGGTGGCCGGGAAGGCTGTCTCTGAAGGCGCGGGCTGCCAGCAGCCGACTGAACTGCTCGGCCAGGTAGGCTCGCAGTTCAGGCGTGGCGTCTTGCACTTCGGATGCCAACTCGTCGCGGCCATCGATCACCGCGATCACGTCACCGAGATCATGGCTGAACAAGTGATCGCCGCGACCGCGCCCCGCAAATGCCTCCAGCTTGGTGGCCAGGAAGACGGGCGCGGTGATCAACTGGATCGCGGTACCGCTGGGCAGTACCGTTGTCTGCGCCGACGCGATCGCCAGCGGGTACCACGGGTTGCTGAAGCCCAACACGTCGTCCAGCGTGGGCATCACATCCACCGTCACGCTCTCGACGGTCCAGCGGCAAATGGGTGCGCCGGGCCGCATGTCCGGTGCGAAGCCGCGGGCGCGCAGGGCGTGCTCAAGCTGGTAGTACTCGGGGCGCGCCACCACGTGGGCCACCAGGTCCACGTCCTCGGTCGGGCGAATGGCCGGCTGGGCCGGGTCTGTGACCAGCAGGCCCGCCACCGCGCCGCCGACGAAGACCAGTTGCTGGCGCAGCTCACCGCCCAGGTGGGCTGCCACCACCTCCAGCTGAGCCACGTTGGGGTCGTTCGGGTTCAGCGCAGGCATCAGCGCTCAGCCCAACGCTGCTTCAGAGCGTCAAGCGCCAGCGAATGCTCGCGCGCGCTGCCGCCTCGGATGGCGTCGAACAACGCCAGCAGCTCATACAGTGCCGGGTTGCGCGATGCGGCATCCGGCACTGTCGGATACAAGGGATAGAAGGCCTCGCCGCGCAGCGCGCCTGCCTTGTGCGGCCACACCGGCGGCGATTCCTTCGGTGCAACGACCAACCCATTCAAGGGTGGCGCTGCATAGCCCGTGGGCATGCCGCGCGTGCTGCCACCGCGCGTCGCGGGGAAGCAGTACCGCGCGCCATGCTGCACGAACAGTCGCAACGGCTCGTGCAACACGGCGGGTCGGCCAGCGGCGTCCTTGCGTGCCAACTGGGCCGCCATGGCGCGCTCTACGCCGGCATGCACCTCCGACGCTGTCAGGCCCAGCTCGCCCGCGAGCGCGGCGTAGCTGGGCGCCGCACCCGCCACCAGCGACAGGCGCAGCAAGACCACGAGGTCCTGCGGCCGCAGTACGATCTGGGGGTTGGTCTTGGAACGGTACATGAGTGTGCGGATACCGCATTCGCCATTTGCAAATGGCGAATGTACCGTCAAATTACCAGCGAATCAACCCTGATCGGAGATCCACATTCGCACGTGAAGGGCCAGCGGCTATCCACCCCTGCGCGGCTCCAACACCTTCGACACCAGCAGGCTCAGCACCACCAGC
>JANMAS010000195.1:0-2693 GCA_031359975.1 Burkholderiales bacterium | reverse complement strand
GCGCGGTCATCGGCGCCTTCGTGATGGGGGTGATGAACAACGGCATGACCATCCTTGGCGTGGGCAACGACTACCAGCAGGTCAACAAGGGCCTGGTGCTGCTGGCGGCGGTGTTCGTGGACGTCTACAACAAGAACAAGTGATGCCTACGCGCGCGCCACGCCACGACCGTCCGCCCGAACAGGGCCAGCAGCTCAACCCGCTGCTGCCGGGCTATTCGTTCAATCTGTACCTGGTGGCCGGCATCACGCCGATCGTCAAAGGCGGGCCGCTCGATTTTTTCATCGACCGCCCCAACGGCATGAAGGGCTACATCATCAACATGACGGTGCGTGGCAAGGGCACGGTGTTCGATGGGGACGATGCCTTCGGCTGCGAGCCGGGTGATCTGCTGATGTTTCCGCCCGAGGCGCGGCACTATTACGGCCGTGCGGCCGAGAGCGATGAATGGTTTCACCGCTGGGTTTACTTTCGGCCGCGCGGATTCTGGGCGCCGTGGCTGCGCTGGCCCACCGAAACCCTGAACGTGGGCCGCATGAGCTTGTCCACACCGGCCTTGCATCAGGAGTTCGAGGCCATGTTCGAGCAGATCGACGCCACGGTGCGGGGCGGCAAGAGCACCTCCGAAGAGCTGGCGATCAACCTGCTCGAACGCCTGCTGATCCGCTGCCACGAAGAATCGCCGGGTTTTCAGGGGCGAGCGCGCGACACCCGCGTGCAGGCCGCGTGCCAGTTCATCGCCAATCACCTCTCGCACGACATCGGCCTCGACGAAGTGGCTCGCCATGCCTGCCTGTCGCCGTCGCGCCTGGGGCATCTGTTTCGCGAGCAGACCGGCGTGAGCATCGTGCGCTGGCGCGAAGACCAGCGCATCATCCTGGCCAAGCACCTGCTGCAAAGCACCACCATCCCGGTGTCGAGCGTGGCGGGTCGGGTGGGCTACGACGACCAGCTCTACTTCTCGCGTGTGTTCCGCAAGCGGGTGGGCGTGAGCCCCACCGAGTTTCGGCGCGACAGCGAAGAGGCCCATGATCCCTGGGGTGATGTGCCACCCACCGAAACCGCCGCGCCCTGAGGCCCGGCTCTTTACCGACGATGAGTGACACCATCCTCCTGCGCGGCCCCGACGGCCTGCACCTCACGCTGGCGCCGCTGGGCGCGAGCTGGTTGTCGTGCCGCGTGCCGCTGGCCGATGGTTCGGTGCGCGAGGCCTTGCTGGCCAGCGATGATCTGCATCACCCGCTGCGTCTGCAAGCCTATCTGGGCGCCACGGTGGGACGTTATGCCAACCGCATTGGCCAGGGCCGCATCACCCGCGATGGCCGCAGCTGGCAACTGGCCTGCCAGAGCGGATCACGCCATCAGTTGCACGGCGGCCCGGATGGCTTCGATCGCCGCGTGTGGCGGGTGGAGGGGCGCAGCGAAGAAGCCGTCACGCTGACGATCGATTCGCCGGACGGCGATCAGGGCTACCCTGGCCACTTGCAGGTGCGGGTCACCTACCGCCTGCTGCCAGGCCTGGAGATCGAGATGGCCTGCGAGGCCACCACCGACGCGCCTTCGCCGGTTTGCATCACCCAGCATTCGTACTTCAACCTGGATGCGGCGCATCGCGACATCCGCCACCATCGGTTGATGATCGATGCCCTTCAGTGGCTGCCGGTCGATGACGAGCTGATTCCGCTGGGCAGCTTGCTCGACGTGCAGGGCACCGGTTTCGACTTTCGCGCATCCCGGCCGATCGGTGAACATTGGTTGCGCGATGCGCAGCAACACGCGGGGCATGGTTACGACCACGCCTGGCTGCTGGCGCCCGGATGCGCAGGCGCCGAAAAGGCGGCCGTGCAACTGTGGTCGGCCGACGGGCAACTCGGCATGGTGCTGCGCACCACCTTGCCTTCGGTGCAGTTCTACGCCGGCCAGATGATGGCCGGCACACCGGCGCGCGGCGGGGGTGTCTACGAGGCCTGCGCCGGGCTGGCGCTGGAGCCGCAGTTCCTGCCCGACAGCCCCAATCACCCGGAGTGGCCGCAACCCGATTGCTGGCTGCTGCCCGGGCAAACCTACCGCCACCTCATCCGCTACCGGTTTTTGCATCCCGCCGCGTGACAGCGCCCCCGTGATGTCAAATGGCGGCCGATGAAACTCGTCGATCGACTGCCAGCCTATGCATGGAACGGCTTTGCCGTGGCGCTGGGCATCGGCGGCATTCAACTGTTGATCGGCTTGATCATGGGATCGCACGCCGCGCATCTGGCCTTGTGCGGGGCGGTGTGTGCGAGCTTGGCCGATGTGCCCAATACCGGCCCGCGCACCCGCTACCGCGTGTCGGCTGCGGCAGGCCTGAGCGTGATCGCGGCGCTGGCGGTGGCCGCGCTCAAGCCGTTTCCGGTGGCGCTGGGCTTCGGCATGATGGCCATGGCGTTTGTTGCCATGATGACGATGGCCTGGGGCGTGCGGGCGGGCGCGGTGTCGTTTGCGCCCATCCTGTCGCTGGTGTTTTCGATGTCGATTCCCGAATCGGCGCAGGCGCCGTGGGAGATCGTGGCCTGGAATGCCGTCGGCGGCGTGGCCTATCTGGCCTGGTCGCTGCTGGCGGGGCGTGTTCTGCAAACGCGCTACCAGCGGTTGGCGTTGGTCGAAACCTTGCGCGCCACCGCCAACCTGCTGCGTGCCCGCGGCGCGCTGCTCGC
>JANMAS010000146.1:0-23866 GCA_031359975.1 Burkholderiales bacterium | reverse complement strand
TGGCCAGCACCCCAGCGCTGATCAGGTGTGCAACGTCAACCCTCGCCGGCAGTACCTTCCGTGTTCTCGCCATCGTCCGTCCCCGTCACAGTCTCGACGGAAACAGATTATCTACGAAACACTTCTATCTGAACAGTATTGGTTCTAGCGCTGCACCACGCGGCGAGCTGCCTGTGCCGCCTGCGGCAGCGGCCGGTGCAACAAGGCCTGCGGGCGCTCGGCGGGCGCATCCAGCGCAGCCGGCGCTTTCGCCAACGCCGCCATCACCGCCTCGATCCGCATCGGCCGTGCCAGCAGGTAGCCCTGCACCGAATCGCAGCCCTGGCGGATCAGCGTGTGCATCTGCTCGCTGGTCTCCACGCCTTCGGCGGTAACGCTCAGGCCCAGCGCATGGCCCAGTGCGATAACAGCCTGGGTGAGGGGGTGCCGATTGGCGCCCGTTTCCAGCCGCTCGACCAGCGAGCGATCGATCTTCAGCTTGGAAAAACGCAGCCAGTCGAGGTGGGCGAAGCTGGCGTAGCCGGTGCCGAAATCGTCGAGCGCAAAGTGCACACCGGTATCGGCCAGCGCGGCCACATTGGCCATCACGGTGTCGCTCTGAAACAGCTGCAGCGATTCGGTGACTTCGAGTTCCAGGCGCCGGGCCGGCCAGTTCGTGGCGCGCAGGACGTGCGCCACGCTGTCCGCGAATCCGGGTTGCTGCAGTTGCCGCACCGAGACGTTGACCGCCAGCGTCCATTGCGCATCCAGCGCCGCTCCGGCGTGGGCATCGATGCGCAGCGCATCCAGGCAGGCCTCGCGCAGCACCCACAGGCCGATGGTGCCGATGAGGCCGCTGTCTTCGGCCATCGGGATGAACTCCGCCGGCGATACGCTGCCCAGCGCCGGGTGATGCCAGCGCAGCAAGGCCTCCAGCGCGGTGCAGCGGCGCTCGCGCAGTTCCCACTGCGGTTGATACACCAGCGACATCTCGCCCCGCTCCACCGCACCGGCCAGCTCGGCCAGCACACGTGTGCGATGCGCCACCGCCACCCAGGCCGCCGGATCGAGCTTGGCCCAGCAACTGCGGCCGGCCCGCTTGGCGCCAAGCAGCGCATTGTCGGCACGCTGCAGCAGCGCTTCGCCATCGGAGGCGTCGTCGGGGTACACGGCCACGCCCACACTGCACGAGAGCTGCAGGCCTTGCGCGCCCACCGGCAGCGCATCCTGAAAGGCCTGCACGATGCGCTCGGCCAGTTGCTCCACGCCCTGCGCATCGGCCGCTTCCACCAGCAGCACAAATTCATCGCCACCAAAACGCGCCACCAGTGCGCCTTCGGGCACCACGGCGGAAAGCCTCGCGGCGGTGGCCCGCAGCAGATCGTCGCCCACTTCGTGGCCATATCGATCGTTGACGCTCTTGAAGCGATCGAGATCGACAAAACACAGGCCGAGCACACCCGCCCGGGTGGCCTCGATGCGTTCGCGCAGCGCGGCCTCGAAATGCCGCCGATTGGGCAGCTCGGTGAGCCAGTCCACCCGCGCCAGTTGCGCGGCGCGCAATTCGGCGCGGCGGCGCTCTTCCACCTCGGCGCGCAGTTCGGCGGTGCGTTCGTCCACACGCTGCGCCAATTCGTGGCGCGCCGCCTCCAGCGCCCCGTTTTCGCGCTGGGTGGCTTCGAGCTGCAGCGTGATCTCCACCGAGCGCATCTGCGCGGCGCTGCGGGCATCGATGAGCCGGCGCTCCACCTGGCGCAGCTCGCGCTCGTGCGCCAGCGCGGCCACCAGGTCGCCCGACTGTTCAGCAGCCTGCGCCAGGTAGAGCAAACACTCGGCGGCGGGTGCGTCGAGCTTGAATTCGTGGGCAGACGCCAGCGCCTTGGCCAAGGCCTGCGCTGCCTCAGGTGCGCGGCCGGCCAGCAAATGAAGGCGGCCCAGCGTCTGGTGGAAATCAACCCGCAAAAAGGCGTTGGAGCGCGCCAGCAGCGGCTCGGCTTGCAGCAAGGTGACCAGCGCCGGCTCGATCTCGCCCAAGGTGGCGCGGGCCAGCGCCAGGCTGCATTGCAACGTCAAGGCGATGTGGGGATCGCGCCGCGGATCCACCCGCACGGCCGCGGCTTCCAGCGTGGCGCGGGCTTCTTGCGGCCGGCCGCGCAGCAGCAGCAGGTAGCCGAGGTTGTTGCTGGCGTTGCTGGAGTCGTAGCCCGAGCCCGCGCGATCGAGCAAACCCACCGCGTGCCGCAGGGCACGTTCGGCATCGTCGAAACGCTCCATCCGCCCGAACAGGCTGCCCAGCAGACTCAGGGCACGGCCTTCATCGCCGATGGCACCGGCCTCGGCCGCGAGCCGCAGCGCTTCGTTGAAGCCATCGATGGCGGCGGCCGTCTGGCCGAGCTGGTTGCCGCGCAGGGTGGCGAGATCGCAGGCCACCACGCTGAGCCAGCGGCGATCGCCGGCGGCGCCGAGCGCCTCGTGCGCGCCACGCAGCGTGGTCATGGCGCTGGCGATATCGTCGAGATAGGCCAACGCCATGCCACGGGCACGCAGCGCACGGCCCAGGGTCAAATGGTCATCCGCGTACTCACTCGATTCGATCAGCCCCAGAGCCAGCGCGGCGGCTTCAGCGGGGTCGCTGGCCACCTTCGCTTCGACCTCGGCCAAGCGTTGCTCGGTGCACACTTTTGTCTCAGGCATGGCTCGCTCGGGCACAGATTCCCTCATCAACCCGCTTCTTCGACCGAAACAGCTGGTTCTGAAGCGCCGCCACGCGCCCTGCGACCGGTGTTCGGCACGTTGCCCGCAGCGGCGGCCTTGTTACGATGGGTAGCCCTCCGCAAGGCCGGCGGCTGCGGCCGCGATCACAACAAAGGAGACGCCGTGTCCACCCTGCTCATCCTCAATGGCCCCAATCTCAACCTGCTGGGCACCCGCGAGCCCGGCATCTACGGCGCCACCACGCTGGCCGATGTGGAAACCTTGTGTCGCGAAGCGGCGGCGCGTGCGGGCCACACGATCGATTTTCGGCAAAGCAACCACGAAGGCGTGCTGATCGATGCCATCCATGAAGCCGGGCGCGCCTTCAAGGCCGGCAGCGTGGCCGGTGTGGTGCTCAACGCCGGTGCCTACACCCACAGCTCGGTGGCGCTGCACGATGCGATCAAGGGCGTGGATGTGCCGGTGATCGAGGTGCACATCTCGAACGTGCATGCGCGCGAAGCCTTTCGCCACCATTCGTGGATTTCGCCGGTGGCCGCCGGCATCGTGGTGGGCTTCGGTGTGGATGGCTACGTGCTGGCCATCGATGGCCTGGCGCGCCGCACGGCGCAGCCCGCGCGCTGAGCCCTCAACACATCGCCCACGAGGAGGCCCTCAATGACTCACCCTGACGACCGCGAGGCCCTTGCACCGGCGGCCAACCCGCTGGGCATCGACGGCATCGAGTTTGTCGAGTTCGCCACGAGCAAGCCGCAGGCGCTGGGCCAGGTGCTCGAAGCCATGGGCTTCCGGCCGGTGGCGCGCCATCGCTCGCGCGAGGTGCTGCTGTATCGCCAAGGCGGCATGAACGTGATCGTGAATGCCCACGACAGCGGCGCACCCGACGGTGTGCACGCCGCCGAGACACCGGCAATCTCGGCCATCGCCTTGCGGGTGCGCAACGCAGCAGCCGCCTACCGGCACGCGCTCGAGCGCGGCGCCTGGGCGGTGCCGACGAAGGTGGAGGTGATGGAGCTCAACATCCCCGCCATCCACGGTGTGGGCACGAGCCGCATCTACTTCGTCGATCGCTACAAGGAGTTCTCGATCTACGACGTCGATTTCACGCCCATCCCGGCGGTGGATGCCCATCCGCCGGCCCTGACCGGCCTGCATCTGTTTGGTGTGGTGCAGTACATTGGCGTCGAACGCATGGAAGACTGGACCGCCTTCTACGCCGAGTTGTTCGGCTTTGCCGAGCTGCCCGACGACCAGCGTTTCGGTGTCATGCCCAAGGGCCGCATCCTGACGAGCCCGTGCCACAGCTTCATGCTGCAGTTGGTCGAGCCCGAGCTGGGCCAGCTCGATATCGACGGCACCGAGATGCTGTCTCGCATTGGCCTGGGTGCGCCCGATGTGCTGGCCACCGTGAGCGCGCTCAGGCAGCGCGGTGTGGTGTTTGTCGACTCCGATGCGGTGCGAGCCAGCCCGCGCGGCGCGCTCACCCAAAGCCAGCTCGGCGGCGTGTCGTTCGAAATCGTGCGCAGCGAGCGCAGCTGAGGAGCGGGCATGAACCTGCCCGGCCGCCCGAAAGGCTCAACCACCGCAGTGCGAAGCACGGAGGTTTCCTGATGAGCCGGTTGACGGGCAACATCGATGATTTCGGCATGGACACGATCTCGCTCGCCGGATCGCTCGATGCCAAGCTGCGCACGGTGCGCGATGCCGGCTTCTCGCAGATCATGCTGTCGGCCCGCGATCTGGTCGACCACCGCGAGGGCCTCGATGGGGCGGTAGCCGCCGTGCGGGCGAGCGGCTTGCGTGTCACGGGCATGCAGGCCCTGCGTGATTTCGAGGGCCTCGACGGCCCCCTGCGCGAGTACAAGATCGATGTGGCGAAATCCATGCTCGAGCTGTGCGCGGCAGTGGGTTCGCGGCTGCTGCTGGTGGGCTCGTCCACCTCCACCCACGCGGCCGCTGCGCCCGACGCATCGGATTCGCCCGATGCGATCGCCCGCGACCTGCGCCGTCTGGCGATGCTCGCCGTGCCGCTGGGCATCCGGGTGGCCTACCAGGCCCTGTCCTGGGGCCACCGCATCAACGAGTTTCCGCAGGCCTGGGATGTGGTGCTGCGCGCCGACACACCCAATCTCGGGCTGGCCATGAGCGCCTTCCACATCCTGGCATCACGCACCTCGCTCGAAGGCCTCGACGATCTCGATCCCGACAAGGTGTTTCTGGTGCAACTGGCCGATTTCATGTGGAGCGAGATGCGCTCGGTGGACGAACGCATCAGCACCGCGCAGCATGCGAGCGTGTTCCCCGGCGAAGGCGTGCACAGCGAGCAGCTCGCCGAACTGGTCACCCGGCTCGACCAGCTGGGCTACCGCGGCGCCTACAGCTTCGACGTGTGCAACGACGACTACCGGCAGATGCCGCTGCCCACGGTGGCGGCACGCGCGCTGCAATCGGCGGTGTGGCTGGGCGAGACGGTGCTGCGCCGCTCGGTGCCGCTGCCGCAGGCCATGCGCCTCAAGCGCGTGCGCTGATACGGACGCCCACATCCACCGCCCCGAATACCCGGCCAAACGCTTGCTCGCCCTTGGGTGTGAAGGTGACGACGCGCGAATCTTCGGCCCGGCGCGCCCAGCCCAGCTCGATCATCCGGGTCAACAAAGCCGCCCCGAGGGCGCCAGCGAGGTGGTGGCGGCGTTCGCTCCAATCGAGGCAAGGCCTGCACACGACACGACGCCGGGCTCGCACCGCCTCGGTGTCGATGCCCAGTTCGGCAAACCATGCCGCACCCTGTGGTGCCAGATGCAGGCCGTCGGCCGTGGCTTGCAGGATGCCCTGGCGCAGCAGCGACTCGTAGGCCCGCACACCCCTTTCGCCGGCAAGATGGTCGTAACAAACCCGGGCCTGGCGCAGCGCCGGCTCGCGAGGGCTTGAGCGCACCCTCACCGCACCGGTGCGAAACGCCACGCCCATCAGCGATTCGAGCAAGCGCGCCACATCGGGGTCGGCCAAGCGAAAGTAGCGATGTCGGCCCTGGCTCTCGACGGCGATCAGCCCGGCTTCGACCAGCTTGGCGAGGTGGGCGCTGATGGTCTGCTTGGTGACGCCGGCAATCCCGGCCAGTTCGGTGGCGGTGAGCGCCCGATCGGCCAACAGCGCGGTGAGCACCTCGGCGCGCGCGGCATCACCGATCAATGCGGCGACGCGGGCGATGTGGGGGCCGTCCCGCAGGCTTGCGTCCCGCGTCTTTTGAGCTTGCATGGTTCGATCGTAGACGAACCATGTGCGACGTACAAGCGGCTATCGTCGTGACTCGATACGAACCACGGAGCCCGAATCGATGATCACCTGCCTGATTCGCTATCAGATCGATCCCTTTCAACGCGAAGCCTTCAACACCTACGCCGAACGCTGGGGCGACATCATCCCTCGCTGCGGCGGACACCTCGTCGGCTACTTCGTGCCGCACGAAGGCACGAACGATGTGGCGTGGGCTTTGATCGGCTTCGATTCGCTCGCCAGGTACGAGCAATATCGTGCCCGTTTGAAGGCCGATGCCGAAGGCCGCAGGAATTTCGAGTTCGCGCGGGACAGGCGTTTCATCCTGCGCGAGGAACGATCGTTTGTCGACAGCGTGGCCGGCACCTTGAACGTGCCGGCCCACCCGATCACAGATCGAACTTGATGCCTTGCGCCAGCGGGAGCGCACGCGAGTAGTTCACCGTGTTGGTGGTGCGCCGCATGTAGGCCCGCCAGGCATCGGAGCCGGATTCACGGCCGCCACCGGTTTCCTTTTCGCCGCCGAACGCGCCGCCGATCTCGGCGCCCGAGGTGCCGATGTTGACGTTGGCGATGCCGCAGTCGGAGCCGGCCACCGAGACGAAGAACTCGGCTTCGCGCACGTCATTCGTGAAGATCGCCGACGACAAACCTTGCGGCACATCGTTGAGCAGCTTCATCGCCTCGTCGAAGCTCGAATAGCGAATCACATACAGGATCGGCGCAAAGGTTTCTTCGCGCACGATCTCGGTCTGGCCCGGCATGCGCACGATCGCCGGTTGGGCGTACCAGGCATTCGGGTAACGATCGGCGAGCAGGCGCTGGCCGCCGCTCACGCTGCCGCCGTCGGCCTTGGCACGCGCCAGGGCCTCTTGCATGCGCTCGAAGGCATGGCTGTCGATCAGCGGGCCCACCAGCGTGCCATCGGCCAGCGGATCGCCCACCTTGATGGTGGCGCACACCCGCTCCAGGCGGCTCACCAGGGCGTCATACACACTCTCGTGCACCAACAGGCGGCGGGTGGTGGTGCAGCGCTGCCCGGCCGTGCCGAAGGCGCCGAACACGATGCCGGGCACCGCCAGTTCGAGATCGGCGGTGGGCGCCACGATGATGGCGTTGTTGCCGCCGAGCTCCAGCAGGCAACGGCCGAAACGCGCCGCCACCTTGTGGCCCACCGCGCGGCCCATGCGGGTGCTGCCGGTGGCCGACATGAGCGCCACATCCGGGTGATCGACCAGCGCTTCACCCACCGCCGCGCCACCGATCAGCACCTGCGACAGGTGAGCCGGCGCATCGGCGCCAAAGCGGGCCGCCGCACGCGCGAAAAGTGCCTGCACCGCCAGCGCGGTGAGCGGCGTTTTCTCGGAGGGCTTCCAGATCACCGAATCGCCGCACACCAGCGCCAGCGCGGCGTTCCACGCCCACACCGCCACGGGGAAGTTGAACGCGCTGATCACGCCCACCACGCCCAGCGGGTGCCACTGTTCCATCATGCGATGGCCGGGGCGCTCGGAGGCGATCGTCAGGCCGTAGAGCTGGCGTGAGAGGCCGACGGCGAAGTCGCAGATGTCGATCATTTCCTGCACTTCGCCGCCACCCTCGGCGGCGATCTTGCCGGTTTCGATGGCGACGAGCTGGCCGAGCTCGGCCTTGTGGGCGCGCAGCTCATCGCCGAGCAGGCGCACCAGCTCGCCGCGTCGCGGTGCCGGCACCACACGCCAGGCCTCGAACGCGGCACGAGCCAGCGCCACGGCTTGTTTTGCATCGGTGGCGGTGGCTTCGGGCAGACGACCGATCACCGTGCCGTCGATCGGCGAGCGGGAGATGATCGGGCCCTTGGCGATATCGCCGTCGGTGATGCCGAAAGATTCGAGCAGGGTATCGATTTTCATGAGTTGGCCTTCGTCGTTGCGGATGGGCGTGATCGTGTTGAGCGCCGCTCAGCCGATCGATTCCACCTGCCGTGATTGCTGGTACGCGATGCCGAAGCGGTTGGCCAGGAACATCGGCAATTGCACCTGCTCCTGACGAATGAAACCCTTTTGCGGCAGCTTGCCTTCGCGGAACAGATCCACCACCGCGCAGATGCCGGCGGCGGTGGTGATCTGGATCGCCGACAACGGCGCTTCCTGGTTGCGATCGGCAAAGATCTTGCGCGCAAAAACCTCTTCGACAAACTGGCCGCGCTTGACGCCGCTCACGGTAACAAACACCAGCACCACATCCTGCATGGTGGTGGGCACGGCACGGCGCATGATGTCTTTCAGCATCTCCTGGTCGGCCTTGAGTTGCAGCTCTTCGAGCAGCACCCGCATCAGGGCCTGGTGGCCCGGATAGCGCACGGATTTGTAGTCGAGCGTGCGCACGCGGCCTTCGAGGGTTTCGCACAGCGTGCCCAGGCCGCCGGAGGTGTTGAAGGCTTCGTATTCGGTGCCGTCGAGCGAGAAGTGCTCCAGCCCTTCGAGCGGCAGCACATCGATGCGCTGGCCATCGCGGATCGCTTCGCACGGATGGCAATACTCGTTGATCAGGCCGTCCACGCTCCAGGTGAGGTTGTACTTCAGCGAGTTGGTGGGGAACGCCGGCAGCGCGCCCACGCGCATCTTCACTTCGTGCAGCGATTCGAACTGCGAAGCCAGGTGATGCGCCACGATGCCGATGAAGCCCGGCGCCAGGCCGCACTGCGGCATGAAGGCGGTGCTCGCGCCTTCGGCCAGCCGCTTGATCTCGCGCGTGGCGGCCACGTCTTCGGTGAGGTCGAAATAGTGGCAACCCACTTCGCGCGCCTGCGTGGCGGCGAGCGTGGCCAGGTGGTAGGGCAACGCGTTGATCACCGCAACGTGGCCGCGCAAGGCGCCGGCCAGCGCCGCGGCGTTTTCGGTATCGACCACCGCGGTCTTGATGTGCGATCCCGACACCTTCTGCAGCGCCGCCGCGCTCTTGTCGATCACGGAAACCTCGTAGTCGCCGCTGTCGGCAAGCAGGTGGGCGATGGTCTGGCCGATGTGGCCGGCTCCGAGCAGGGCGATGCGCATAGTGGTTCCCTCAGGCAACAAGTTCTTGATCCGGCAAGTCTACGGACGGGTGCTGACGGAAAGTAGCGTGCATTTGACGAAAAAACGCATGATGCTGACGAATCGACGGCAAAATGAGTGAAAACGTCAGAAGGCTCCCTCTCTAATTCGGCTCCTACCTCAGCCTCCACCCCACGCCATGCCCTCACCTCGCCCACCCATCAAGCCCACGTCGGCCATGCTGAAGGATCAGGTCGACCGCGACCAGCTGGCCCTGCTGAAGGCCAACGCCCGCGACAGCACCGCCAACATCGCACGCCAGCTCGGCATCGCCCGCACCACCGTGCTCGCGCGCCTGTCGCGGCTGGAGCGCGAGGGCATCATCGTCGGCTATACCGTGCGCCTTGGCCAGGAGACCGCCGATCGCAGCGTGCAGGCCTATGTGGGCATCACGATCCAGCCCAAATCCGCGCGCGACGTGGTGCGCCGGCTTTCCCGCATGCCCGAGCTGCGGCAGCTGTGTTCGGTGAGCGGCGAGTTCGACTACATCGCGCTGCTGCGCACCGAATCCACCGTTCGCCTGGATGCGCTGCTCGATGAAATCGGCGAGATCGACGGCGTGATGAAAACCACCACCTCGATCGTGCTGGCCATGCGGGTGGATCGGGTGGCTTGACCATGAGCCTGCCCGGCCGCCCGAAAGGCTCAACCACCGCAGTGCGAAGCACGGAGGTTGCCTGATGAGCCGGTGGCTACACTTCTTTTTGGCAGGCCTGCACCCCGCTCGCGGTGAGCCCGGACGCGCCCGCCGCATCCAGGAGTCAATTCACCATGGCCGCACGATTGCTCGCGCTGTACAAGCACCCCGCCGACAAGGCCGCGTTCGACGCCTACTACGCCGCCACGCACATTCCGCTGGCAAAGACGCTGCCCGGCCTGCGCCGCTATGAGGTGAGCGTCGGGCCGGTGAGCGGGCCGCAAGGCGCGAGTGAATACCACCTCGTCGCCACCTTGCATTTCGACTCGATGGACGCGATCCAGAAGACGCTCGGCACCGCCGAAGGCGCAGCCACGGCGGGTGATCTGGCCAACTTCGCCCAGGCCGGGGTGGATCTGCTCATGTTCGACGACAAGGTGGTCTGATTCCTTCGGCACCGGGCACGGCCGGCGCAGCACAAGTCAACTGTCACACGCGGCGCGTTCCGGTGCAACACAACCGGCTTGGGCGCGCCGCAGGATGCGTGTGTGGCATGTGCCGCGCAGTGAACCGGGAAAGGAACACATCATGAAAAACGCCCTCTTGATCATCGTCGGGAGCGTTGTGCTCGCGGCCGCGTCGGGCTGTGCGGTGGTGCCGGCGCGTGTCGCCGTAGCCGAACCCTCGGCGGTCTACATCGGCCCCACCTACGAAAGCCCCGGCGTGGGCTATGTTTGGGAGTATCACGCCCGCTACGGCTGGGGCTGGCACCACCCGGTTTACGGTTGGCACCGCGGCTGGCGTTGAGTGGATTGGGCGCCGCGGCCTTCAGAACAGCGTTTCGACGTCGCAGGCCAATTGGTAGCCAGCGCCTCGCTCGGTGACGATCAGCGCCGGGTTGGCCGAGTCGGCCTCGATCTTCAACCGCAGGCGCCGGATCTGCACATCGATCGTGCGGTCGTACACCTCGGCCTCGTGCAGGCGCGACATCGACAGCAACTGATCGCGCGACAGCACCCGCCCAGGGGCGCGGCACAAGGCGGCGAGCAGGCTGAATTCGCCGTTGGACAATTCCACCGACGTGCCGCCGGGCGACACCAGCCGCCGCGTGCGCAGGTTGAGCTCCCAGCCCGCAAATCGAAACGCGCGGCGGGTGTTGTCGCGTTCGGGTAACGTGGCTTGCACCTGGTAGCGCCGCAGCACGGCGCGCACGCGCGCCAGCAGCTCACGCGGGCTGAACGGCTTGGTGACGTAGTCGTCGGCGCCCAGTTCCAGGCCCATCACCCGATCGGCTTCTTCGTTGCGGCCTGTGAGCAGCACGATCGGCACGGTGGCACGCTCGCGCAGGCTGCGCGCCAGTTGCATGCCGTCTTCGCCCGGCAGCTTCAGATCGAGCAGCACCAGATCGATGGCCTCGCGATCGAACAAGGCAAACATCTCCCGCCCGGAGCTGCCTGCGCTGACGCGCATGTCGTTGTGGCCCAGGTACTCGACCACCAGATCGCGAACGTCGGCATCGTCGTCGATGACGAGGATGTGCGGGGCGGTGGCGAGGGTCATGATGTGAGCGGCAGCTGGCGCAAGCCGGCGCGATGCGTGCGGATACTAGCGCACGCCGCACAGCCCACGGCGGACGCCCCATGACACGGGCATCCCGCAGCGCTGGCAGATACTCGGCGCGCCACCGGCGCATGACACTCAAAGACACCTCGCATGCACCTCCAACCCCCTTCGCGCGTGTCCATCTCATCGCGGCCGTGGCTGATGGCGGTGGGCCTGTGGCTGGCGCTGGCGGCCATCGCCTGCGCGGCCTTGTGGCACCTGCGCAGCGTCACCCTGGACAGTCAGGCGCGTGAGCTGAACCTGCTGTCGCTCGCCTTGACCGACGAAGTGGATCGTGGACTCCGCGGCGCCGAAGAAGGCTTGCATGCCTTGCGCACCGAACTCGGCGAAGGCCGTCTGCCGGTGGAGGGCCCCGAAGCCCGGCGTGCGCTGCGGTCCCGCGCGGATCTGATGCCGCTGGTGCGAACGCTTTGGCTGGTTGACCGTGACGGGCATGTGTTCGCGGCTTCGGACACGACTGCCGCACCCGAGCTGTCGTCGTTTTCGCCGACGCTGGACCAGATTGCCAACGGATCGACCGCGATGAGCGGGCCCTTCATCGATGCGAACACCCATCAGGCGCTGGTGGCACTGGCGGTCCCGCTCGACAGCACGCCTGGCCGCGGCGGCGGCACGATGCTCGCGGCCATGCCCGCCGCCACGCTGCTGGGCGCCTTTTCAGCCGCCTTGCCGGCCGCCGATGCACGCATGCTCGTCTTGCGTGGTGACGGCTTGCTGCTGGTGAGCACGACTGACGGCACCCTGGCTGAGGGCAGCGAGAACCTGGTGCGCCGGCACAGCGTGCCGCGATACCAACTCCAGGTGGTGGTGTCGCGCGATTTGCGCACCGTGCTTGCCTCCTGGCGCGGCGCCGCCCAGCTCTCGGCCCTGGCCTTCGCGCTGCTGTTGGCCATCATGGCCACGGCGCTGCACCTGGTGCAGCGCGCCGACCGGCGCCGCACCGAGGCACAGCGTGCGCTGCAGGCGCAGCTTTCGCGCGCCAGCAAGCTCGAATCGCTGGGTACGTTGGCGGGTGGCGTGGCGCATGATTTCAACAACGTGCTGGCGGCGATCGTCGGCTTTGGCGAGATGGCGCAAGACGCCGCACCGCCGGGCAGCGGCCAGGCGCGTCACCTCGACAAGGTGCTGCGGGCGGCACTGCGAGGCAAGGCGCTGGTCGAGCGCATCCTGGCTTTCAGTCGAGGTGGCGCGCGCGCATCCACCGTGTTCGAGCTGCAGCCGGTGGTCCAGGAAGTGCTCGGCCTGTTGTCGGCATCGTTGCGCCCGGGTGTGGTGCTGGAGCGTGCGCTCAACGCACCTGGCGCGCGCTTGCGTGGTGATGCCACCCAGGCTTTCGAAGCGGTGATGAATCTGTGCACCAACGCGATCCAGGCCATGCCGGCCGGCGGCATGTTGAGCGTGCAGCTGGAGAGCGTGCGGATCGCCGCGCCGCTGGTGCTGTCGCACAGCCAACTGGCGGTCGGCGGGTTTCTGGTGCTCACCGTCTCGGACCAGGGCAGCGGCATCTCGCCCGAGGTCATGGAGCATCTGTTCGAGCCGTTCTTCACCACGCGGGGTGCGCAGTCCGGCACGGGCCTGGGGCTGGCGGTTGTCTTCGGTGTGGTGGCGGAGTTCGGCGGCGCGATCGATGTGCAGAGCACGCGGGGGCAAGGTGCCCGCTTCACGCTGTACATGCCCGAATGCAAGGATCGGATCGATCCACCCGGGCCGATGCCGGCCGTCGCGCCCGCAGGGGCGGGGCAGCGGCTGCTGGTTGTCGACGACGATCCCGAACTGGTGGCGTGGGCCCAGGAGATGCTCCAAGGTTTGGGGTACGACCCGGTGGGCACCAGCGATTCAAGCGCCGCACTGCGGATGGTGCGCGACGATCCGCTGCGCTTTGCTGCCGTGATCACCGATGAGGCGATGGCGCAGCTCAGCGGCATGCAGTTGACGCTGGCCCTTCGCGAGCACGCGCCGCACCTGCCGGTGCTGCTGGTCAGCGGCTATGGCGGCGCGCTGCTGGCCCAGCGCGCCGCTGCCGCCGGCGTCAATCGTGTGCTGGCCAAGCCGCTGCAGCGCGCCGATCTGGCGCGTGCGCTGGCGGAGCTGCTGCGCTGACCGCCCGCGCTTGATTGCATTTGTCATGCTGGCGCGCCGGGCTGCAACAGGGATATCCAGCCTGCAACGCATGCTGGGCACTCATTCACATCGCTGGAAAACGCATGAAACGCTCACTCTTCTCACTCACCCTCGCCCTTGGCCTCATGGCCTGCGGCGCCTCGTTCGCACAATCGGCGGCGGCACCGGCCACGCCATCGACCAAGTCGACGCCCGCAGCCACGAAAACCGCGATGACCCCCGCCGCAACAGCGCCCGCCGCAGGCGGTGGGCCCGGCCAGGTGTGGGTCAACAGCAGCTCCAAGACCTATCACTGCACCGGCAGCAAGTACTACGGCAAGACCAAGCAGGGCTCCTACATGACGGAGGCTGCCGCCAAGACCGCCGGCAATCACGCCGATCACGGCAAGGCCTGCAGTTCCTGATCGGTGCCCGCACGCCGACAAGCCCGCCTCACCCGGAGCCCCCGCCATGGATGCCCCAACGCTCGCACACACCGACGCGCTCGCGGCGGCGCGCCTGCTGATCCACAGCGCCAGTGGTGTGGAGGCTGTCGGCTGGAGCGTTGAATCGCTGCTGCAGCGTGTGCGCGGGCACGCCTGGGATGGCTCACGCCCGCCTCAGGCGCTGCTGGGCCTGGAGATCCGTGATCTGCGGGGCACGATGGTGCTCGCGCTGAAGGACGCCGGCGTGCTGACCGACCTGGTCTTGCCACCCGGCACCTATCACGTCTGCGCCCAACTCGGCAGCGCGCGCCGAGCCTACACGGTGACGCTGGAGCGAGGCGCATCCTTCGATCTGCATGTGCGGCTGCCTCGACACGGGCCTCGCTGACGTCGGCCTCCTCAAGACCGCCGCGCCATGAACCCTCGCGCCACGCCCTGGGAATCCGCCGCGCACGCGCCCCGCCCGAAAGCCTCGGACGACGCCATCGCACGCTTGGTGGCCGAGGTCTACGCATCGTCCACCGAGATCGATCGCGGCCATCTGCTCGAGCAGCTTCTGCGGCCACTGGGCATCCTGTCGATCGTCGCCGTGGCCGATGGCATCTTTGCGAAGGCCCGGTTTCGCAACGGCTGGCAGGAACTGAACGTGCGGCTGGAGGACATCCGCGGCGTGTGCGCCGACGATGTGATCGCACTCGTCGATCATGCCCAGCAAGTGAGCGTCGAAGCGGTGGACGGGCTGGCGCAGATGATCACGATGTCGCCGCTGATGTCGGGTTCGGCCGCCGCCGCGCTGCTGGTGACGATGCTCGTGCAACGCGCCCGAAATCGCCACGGCGATTCGTCTGCCCGGCTGAACTGAAACCCGGCGCGAGCCGGCCGGCTCGCGCCGGGCCGCTCAGGGCTCAGGGCTCAGGCCGGTGACACACCGCTTCGACGTTGTGGCCGTCTGGCCCGATGACAAACGCGCCGTAGTACTGCGGGTGGTAGATCTCGCGGATGCCGGGCGGGCCGTTGTCTTGCCCACCGGCGCGCAAGGCAGCCTCGTGAAAGGCACGCACCTGCGCGCGGCTCTCCGCCGCGAAGGCCAGGTGCATCGGCTGCTGTGCCGGCTGCCCTTCGCCAAACCAGAATTCGGGCTTGCCGCCGCGCCCGAAGCCGGCCCAGCCGTGCACTTCCACCACCAGCATGATGCCCAGGGGCGCCAGCGCCTCGGTGAAAAACGCCTTGCTGTGCGCGTAGTCGGTGACCGTCAATCCGATATGGTCGATGATCATGGTCTACATTCCTTTCCGTCAGACACGCCGGCATCGTAGATCGCGATGCCACCCGACTCAAGTGATGATTCCCACCCTGACCGCACCCATGCGGCCTCGACGCGCGACTGGCTGCGCGACGCTGCTGGCCGGTGCGTCCCTCTCCGCCGCCTGCACGGTTTGCACCGTTTGCATCGCCCAGCCCGCAGCGCCGCTGGCCGATTGCATCGCCGCTTTCCGCAAGGAGTTGCCCCAGCATCCGAAGGTGAGCGCCGCGACCTTCGACGAGCGCACGAAGGATATGCAGGATCTGCGGCCGGCGATTGAAAAGTCCACCAGCACGCAACCGGAGTTCAAGCTCGCGATCTGGGACTACCTGGCCAAGCTGGCCGATGCCGGGCGCGCCACCGATGGCCGGCGCATCCTGCAAACCCATGCCGAGGCACTGGCCGCGATCCAGCGCCGGCTGGCTGTCGATCCCGCCACCGTGGTGGCCGTGTTTGGTGTGGAAACCGACTACGGCAACGTGCGCGGCCGCTACCCGGTGATCGACGCCACGCTGAGCCGCGCCTGCCTGCAACCGGCCAATGCCGAGCGCAAGGGCCACTTCTTCGATGCGTTGTGGCTGGTGCAGGAGGGGCTGGTGCAGCCCGAGCTGTTCATGGGCTCCTGGGCCGGCGCATTCGGGCTCACCCAGTTCATGCCCGGCACCTTCGTGAGGTACCTCGACGACGCCGATGGCTCGGGCAAGGCCGACATCATCGGCAGCGTGCCCGATGCGCTGGGCACCACCGCCAACTTCCTGCGTGGGCTGGGCTGGGTGGCCGAGTTGCCCTGGGGTGTGGAAGTGAGCGTGTCGCCACAGGCCGCGGCGCTGGCCGCCGGCGAACAGGATCACGCCTGCCTGGCCACCAGCGACGCCTCGCCGCGCTGCAAGGCGAGCGATCAGTGGGCCACGCTGGGCGTGCGGCGCGTCGATGGCAAACCGCTGCCCTCACTGCCGCGCGCTGCGCTGCTGGCACCCGCCGGAGCCGCTGGCCCGGCCTGGCTGATCACGCCCAATTACCAGGCGATCTGGCGCTACAACCGCGCCGATTCGTATGCGCTGGCGATCGGCCTGCTCTCCGATGCGCTGCGCGGCCAGGCGCCGCAACAAACACCCTGGCCTACCGACGATCCCGGCTTGTCGCGTGAGCAGTTTCGCCAGGTGCAGGGCTGGCTCGCCGCGAAGGGCTACCCGGGCGTGACCGCCGACGGATTCGACGGCCCGATGACGCAGGCCGCGGTGCGCGCCGAAGAAAAGCGCCTCGCGTGGCGTGAGTCCGGGCGCGCCGGCATGAAGCTGTTCAACGCGCTCCTGGCCGACGCCTCCAGCCCCGTGCCGGCATCGGCGCCGGCCGCCTCTGCACCGTCCAGCTGACGGCATGCGTTGGCGCTACGGCGCAGGCTCGCGCAGCATGCCTGCGTAAAGACCCGGGCTTGAATCCGGCACCTCGAACACCGGCACCTGACGGCGGAAAAACGCCGCCGGCCCGGGTGCGCCGATGACCGCATACGCATAGCCCGACGCCCGCATGTCGCGCAACGCGGCGTGCAGCAAGGCCGCGCCGATGCCCTGCAGTTGCCGGCCCGGCAACACGCCGATCGGCCCGAACAGGCCACGTGCGGTGGCGTCGTAACAGGCGATGCCGATGAGCTCATCGGCCTGCATGGCGATGAACGCCGTCACCGGCCGATTGCCCAGCGCCACCCGCGCTTCGCTGGCCCAGGCCGCGCCGAAGTGCTGCTGCGTCCAACGCACGCACAGCGCGTGCTCGGGGCCGATGGGCTTGCGCACGACGAACCGCGCGTCAACCGGCGCGCGAGGCGCGTCGTCAAGCCGGTACAGGGGCACGAGCAAATCGGTCATGGCCCGCGCACTGTAGCGCGGCCACATCGCCGCGGGTCGTCACGCGGCCGGGTGGGTGCCGGCGTAGTCCACAATCGCGCCCAAGCAGCAACCCGAAGGCAACCAGCCCGACCCCCATGTCCCTGCGGCGATTGGCTCCTTTATTCAGTGTGGTCAGCCTCATTGCAGGTTGTGCCGTGCCCGGTGGCAATCCCACCAGCCCCACCACCGCACCCCCGCCCGCCCCCGTGGCGCCGCCGCCCGCGCCGGCATCGGCGCCTGCGCCCACGTTGACGCTGCCACCCGATGCCAAGGCCTCGGCGGCTGCGGCCTTGGCCGCCCGCGACATGCTCAACGATGGCCAGGAAGAGCTGGCCCGGGCCGAACTGGCGCGCGCCATTGCGCAAGACCCGACCAACAAGCTCGCACTGCACCTGATGCGTCAGCTCGACGACGATCCCTTTGTGCAGTGGGGTCGCGAATCGTTCACCTACACCGTCAAGCCCGGTGAAACGCTGTCGATGATCGCGCGTTCACGTCTCGGCGATGCCATGCTCTTTTACTTTCTGGCTCGGTACAACGATATCCGCGTGCCGCGCCAGTTGACCGGCAACCAGACGATCCGCCTGCCGAGCAAGGTGGCGCGTACCGTGCCGCTGCCCGAGCCAGCGCCGGCGTCTGCCGCGCCTCCTGCCGCTGGCGCCCCGCCCCCTGCGCCCTCCGCACCAGTCGTCACGCCACCGCCACCACCGCCGCCGCCCCCGCCGCTGTCACCCGGCGAGTTGGCGATGAAAGAAGGCGACGTGGCCGAGCGCAACGGCAATCTCGAGCGTGCCTATGCGGCCTACCAGCGCGCTGCGACGCTGAACCAGCCCGGCGCCACCGCAAAGGTGGAAGCCACGCATCGCAAGCTGGTGTCGGGCTATACACGCGCCGCCATGCAAGCCACCGCACGCCAGGATCTGAAAGGCGCGGTGGCGCAGTGGGATCGGGTGCTCGCACTCGATCCGGCCAACGAAACAGCGCGCGGCGAGCGCAAGCGCGCCATCGAAGGCCTGGAAAAACTCAATCAGAAACCGTGAAGCGGGGCGGCCGCGGTGTCAACGCACCGGCGCCACCGCCAGCGCCTTCTGCAGCTCGCGCGCGGCCTCCGGATGGTTGCGATCAAGCAGCACGCTGCGCCGCAGCAAGGTGATCGCCTGTGGCTTGTCGCTGGCCATGATCGTCAATGCCTTGCGGTAGCACACATCGGCAAGCAGCCGTCGCGTGGCCATATCCTGCGGCACACGGCCGATGCGGCGCTCCAGCACGCTGATGGCCTCGTCGACATCGCCCTGGTCGGCCAGCATCGTGGCGTGTTCCAGGTCGTTTGAATCGGTGCCCGATATCGCTGCCACCGGCAGATCGTTCAGCGGCCGGCGAGTGATCGTCAAGCGCGAGGGCTTGCCGAGATAGAGGCGCCGATTGCGCTCGCGTTCGATCGCGCGCAACGCGGCCGCGGCAGCATCGTTTTCCGGCTGCAGGGCCAGCACGGCGAGAAATTGCTGTTCGGCGCCGGCGGCGTCGCCACGGCGCTGCGCCACGGCGGCGCGTTGCAGCCGATCGGCCACGCCGGCCTCGATGCGGCCACGCACCTCCGCCAGGGCATCGCGATAGTCGATGGACTGCGGCTTGACGATCAGCAACAGCTCCCAGGCCTGAGCCGCATCGGCCAGGCGGCCTTGGCGCAATGCCGTCTGGGCTCGCTCGCGTTGGGCCTGCTCGAAAGCCGCCGCCGCCGAGGTGCTTTTTGTGGCCGGCGCGCCCGCTCGCTCGACCGGCGCGGTCGGGAGCGACGACGTGGTGCAGCCCTGCACCAGCAGGCAGGCGCAAACGCTCCACAGCGTGGCGTGGCCGGCCCGGGGATTCACCCGCGCCAAGCTGAGCGGCGCGCGGCGGTGTTCGAGCCGCGGGCTGGCCGGCGCCCTCATGGCGCGGTGGCCGCCATGCCGGTGCCCGCACCCCAGCTGCGACTGGTCTGCAGCTTGGTCTTGAAGTCTTCGAGGTCGTCGTCACCAAAGATCATCGTGCGCCGCAGAAACAGGGGCTGCGCATAAAAGGCGTTGCCGCCAGGGTTCACCGTGACGGCCATCTGGTAGCGCTGGCGTGTGAGCACTTGCAGCACCGCCTCATTGGCGTCGCCATACGGAAAGGCGAAGTGGCGCACCGGCGTGGCCAGGCGCCGCTCGAGCAGATCGCGCACCTGCCGGATTTCGGCATCCAGCGATTGCTGATAGCGCTCATCGCCCTCGCCGGCAAACCGCTCGATCAGGTTGCGGTGCGATTTCGAGTGCGCCTGCACGTCGATCAAGCCGGAGCCTTCCATCTCCGCCAGCTGGCTCCAGGACAGCGCATCCCCGGCGCCTATGAAATCGGTGTAGACGAACAAGGTGGCGGGAAACCCGAATCGCCGCAACTGCGGCAGCGCATGGCGATAGACCGACTCGTAGCCATCGTCGATGGTGATCACCACCGAGCGCCTGGGCAAGGCTTGTCGGCCTTCGAGAAAGCCGAGCAGTTGCTCCAGCCGGATGACGCGGTAATCGTTACGCGCCAGCCAGTCGAGCTGCGCCGCGAAGTTGGCCGTTGCCACCGACATCTTGCCCGACAGGCTGCCGCCCGACAAACCCACGCCGGCACCGAAGCGGTGGTAGCACAGGATGGGCACCGTCTGCATCCCACCCGACTGCACGCCCACCAGGTTATGAGGTTTCAGCGGCAGCACCAGCGCCTGCCCGGGTTCGGCGCGAACGATGCCGTTGAAATCGCCGATCATCCAGTCGCGATCGGGGCCGCCGAGATAACGCGCGGCGATCGAGCGCAAGGTGTCGCCGGCCACCGGCACATAGACGATGTAGCGCTCGCTGCGTCCGATCACCTCGCCGCCCGTGGTGGGCGAGGCCACCGGCGCGGCTTCGGCGCGAGGTGCGGGTGCCTGGGGCGCGCTGGCGCAGGCGCTCAGTGCGGCGGCCGCCACACCGCAGGCCCATGTGCGGGCTCGCAGCCAGGCTCGCCAGGCCGTCATGCGCCGCCAGAAGGCGGCTTGGCCGCAGGGTCATCAGCGGGCGGTGCGCCGGTGGGCGATGCGGTGATCGGCGGTAACGACGACAACGGCGTCAACGGCTCCAGCGGCGTCAATGCCCCCGCTGCCACCAGGGCACCCGCCTGGCGATCCTGCAGCACCTGCGCCATCTGGTCGAACTCCCGATACAGCAGGCCGAACTCATCCTTGCGTTGCTGTGCGATGCGGTGATCGAGCCGGCCATGGCCCACTTCGCGCATCGCATCGCTGAGCACGCGAATCGGGCGCGCGAACCAGTTGGCCACGAAGTACATCGCGATCGCCACCGACAGCACCGTCACGAGCACCAGCACCATCATCAACACACTCGACAGGCGCGCCACTTCGAGCAGCGAGCGTTCGGGCAGGCCCAGCTCCACCGTGCCCACACGCTTGGTTTGAAACATCATCGGCGCAGTGAACCGCAGCACGGACGAATCCTTGTCGGTGTAGCGCGTCACCCGCACATCGCCGGCGGAGGTAGCGATCACGGTGGACGACGGCGCCTTGTACGACTGGCCGATCTCCGACGCCTGGCTGGAGGCGCGCACGACACCCTGTTCATCGATCAGGCTGATGCTGTGGAAATCACGCGTTTCCATCATGCGCTGCAACAGCGCCTGCGACTTTTCCCACTCCCAATCGCCGTACAGCGCCGCCCAGGCGTTCTGTGCCGCGATGAAGCGGGCCAGCGAGGCGCCGGTCTCGGTCACCTGCCGCATCATCGCGTCGTGCTGACGCTGCGTGATGAGCACGGCGGTGAAGGCCATCACCACCGCCACGATCAAACTCATCATGCCGGCCCACTTCAGGCGCAAGGGCACCAGCGGTTTGCTGCCGGCCTGGAGCGCCGCTTCGTCGATATCGGCAAGCACACGGCCGAGCGCGTCGGACAGATCGGCACCGCTCTGGAAGCGCTTGTCCGGCGACTTGGCCAGGCAGCGCTCGACAACCCGGCGCAGCGCGGGCGGCACATCGGCTCGCAACTTCTCGATTGGCGTGGGGTCGTCCTTGCCGATCTTCACCGCCAGGGCCACCAGGCTGTCGCCCTGGAACGGCCGCTGGCCGGTGAGCATCTGGTACAGCACGATGCCCACCGAGAACAGATCGGAACGGCCATCGAGCTTGTCGCCGCGCGTCTGCTCGGGCGACATGTACTGCGGCGTGCCCAGCACATCGCCCACGCGGGTGCGTTGTTCGCCGGCGGCCGACTCCATGTGCGCGATGCCGAAATCAAGCACCTTCACCGTCTGTGAATGGCGCAGGCGGCAGATGTTGCCGGGTTTGATGTCGCGATGCACGATCTTGCGCGCGTGCGAATAGTGCAGCGCGCGGGCCAGCTGGATGCCCATCAACACCACATCGCGCACCGGCAGGCCGCCGGCGCCAGGGGCCATCAGATCGCTCAACGAATCGCCCTCGAGCAACTCCATCGCCATGTAGGGACGGCCATCGATCTCGCCCACATCGTGCACGACGACGATGTTCGGATGCTGCAGGCTGCCGGCGGCGCGCGCTTCGCGCAAAAAGCGTGCGCGATAGCCTTCGTCTTCGCTCAACGAGGCATGCAGAAACTTGATCGCCACATCCCGACCGATGGTGGGATCGTGCGCACGAAAGACGGTGGCCATGCCGCCGCGGCCCAGACGCTCCAGGATCTGGTAGCGGCCAGCCAGACGGGCGGTGCCGGGGCCAGGCAATCCGCGGCCCGGCAGCGTTTCGGCGGCGATGTCGGCCAACACATTCGCCGACGCGGCTTCACCCAGGAGCACCTGCGCATCAATCGCCGGCAGCGCGCCGGCCGCCGCCGATGACGCGGGCTGCGCGCCATCCGGCGGGCCGGCAGTCACGGACGAAACAGTGGGTGCGATGCGGGTGTCGTCGTCATCGACGACCGTCACGGGAGGCTGCAGGGTGCTGGCACGCACCATCGAAGAGCCCGGGCGCGGCACGACCAGGGTGGGCATCTCGGCACCGCCGTTGGCGTCGTTGGCGTCGGTGGCGTCATTGGCACTCGGCAGCGGCATGGTCGGCATCAGGCCGGGATGCTGCGGCACGGCGGGTGGGGCGGATGGTGCATCGGGCGCGGGTGTTGCGCCGGTCTTGCCTGGAGTGTCGGCCTCTTGCATGGCACCTGCCTCAGGTTTTTGGCAGACGGGGAGCGAGATTGACGAGCATGTCGTCGACCATCGCCTGCAGATCGAACTCGGGCGCCCAGCCCCAATCGGTGCGCGCGGCGCCGTCGTCGATCACCCGCGGCCAGGTATCGGCAATGGCCTGGCGGAAATCCGGCGCGCAATCGAGCCGGAAGCCATCGATGCGACGCGCGATCGCGGCGGCGATCTCGGTGGGCGTGAAGCTCACGCCGGCCAGGTTGTACGAGCCGCGCTCGGTGACGCGATCGGCCGGAGCATCCATCAGGCTCAGCGTGGCACGGATGGCATCGGGCATGTACATCATCGGCAGCCGCGTATCCGCCGCAAGAAAGCTGGTGTAGTGGCCGGCCTTGAGCGCGGCATGGAAGATCTCCACCGCGTAATCGGTGGTGCCGCCACCCGGGGGAGTTTTCCAGCTGATGAGGCCGGGGTAGCGCAGGCTGCGCACATCCACGCCGTGTTTGGCGTGATACCACGCACACCAGCGTTCGCCGGCCAGCTTGCTGATGCCGTAGACGGTGGTCGGGTCCATCACGGTGGTCTGCGGTGCCGGATCGGCCGGTGTGGCCGGGCCGAACGCCGCGATCGAGCTGGGCCAGAACACCCGCTGCAAGCTGTGGGTACGCGCCAGTTCGAGCACGTTGAGCAGGCCGGTCATGTTGAGGTGCCAGGCCCACTGCGGATGTTTTTCGCCGGTGGCCGACAAGGCGGCAGCCAGGTTGTAGATCTGCGTCACGCGGTGCCGTTCGACCACCGTGGTGAGCGCCGCGGCATCGGTGACGTCGAGCGCTTCGTGCGCCACACCCGCCACCCGGCCCATCGGCGCCAGATCGCTGGTGATCACCGCATCGTGGCCCAGCCGGGCAGCCAGCGTTTCGGCCAGCTCGGTGCCGATCTGGCCGTTGGCGCCGATGATCAGGATCCGGTTCATGCCACCAACCCCAATTCGCGCCCCGCCTGCGCAAACGCGGCCACGGCGGCCTCAAGATGATGGCGCTCATGCACCGCGCTCATCTGCGTGCGAATGCGCGCCTGGCCCTTGGGCACCACGGGGAAGAAAAAGCCCACCACATACACACCCAGCTCCAGCATGCGTGCCGCGAGCTGCTGGGCCTTGACGGCGTCGTACACCATGATCGGCACGATGGCGTGATCGCCGGGTTTGATCTCGAAGCCGGCCTCCTGGATGGCCTGGCGGAACCAGCGGGTGTTCACCTCCAGCTTGTCGCGCAACGCGGTGGAGGCTTCGAGCAGGTCGAGCACGGCGATGGAGCCACCGACGATGGCTGGCGCCACCGTGTTGGAAAAGAGATAAGGGCGCGAGCGCTGGCGCAGCAGCTCCACCACCTCGCGGCTGGCGCTGGTGAAACCACCCGATGCACCACCCAGCGCCTTGCCCAGCGTGCCGGTGATGATGTCGATCCCGGCCTTGCCATCGACCAGCAGGCCGCGGTGCTCGTGCGTGCCGCGGCCGGTGGCGCCCATGAAGCCGCTGGCGTGGCATTCGTCCACACCCAGCAAGGCGCCGTACTCGTTGCACAAGCTTCGCAGCGCATCCAGGCGCGCCACCGTGCCGTCCATCGAAAACACACCGTCGGTGAAAACGAGCTTGAAGCGCG
>JANMAS010000183.1:0-3348 GCA_031359975.1 Burkholderiales bacterium | reverse complement strand
GGTAATCCGGGCGGGCGATGGCCGTGGAAGTAGCGCTTGTGGGGAGATCTTGCAGGCTGGCGGTCATGGCGCGGGCTCCGTCGCTGGCGAGGGCTGGACTTGAGCGGTGAGGATAGTTCCCACCGCCAAGGATTGCATCCTCTTGTGCCCTCGCCTACCGTACAGTGGGAGAACTGAATTCTCGGAATGCGCCATGAGCGAGGAAATCATTCTCGATCGCTACAGCCTGCAGATCCTCTCCGAGCTGCAGCGCGATTCGCGCCAGACGGTGCAGCAACTCGCCGAGCGCGTGGGCCTCTCGGCCACGCCGTGCTGGAAGCGGGTGAAGGAGATGGAAGCCGCTGGCGTGATCCGCGGCTACACCGCGATGGTCGACCGCGAAAAGGTAGGCCTCAACCTGGCCGTGATCGTCGAGGCCAATCTCACCCAGCACAGCGAAGAAGTGGTGCGCAAGTTTGAAGCGGCGGTGGCGCAAAGCCCGCAGATCATCCAGTGCCAAAGCACCACCGGCCAGGCCGACTACATCATGACGGTGCTGGTGGCCGACATCAAGAGCTACGAGCGCCTGCTGCACGAAACCATCTTCAAGCTGCCCGGCATCACCCACGTGCGATCGAGCATCGTGCTGCGCGAGATCAAGGCCGAGGTGCGGCTGCCGGTGGGGCCGGTGCCGATGGCTGCGGCGCCCGCGCGGGTGCGGGGCCGCACTCGCGGCTGATCGATCTTCGATCCGTCGACCTGCCGCGCATCAGCCTTCTTCATGGCGGCCGGCTTGCCAGAATCCTTCGAGATCGAAAGTCAGTTGCCGATGGTGCTTGATGGCGAGCAGGTGAACCGTCAATTTCGGCTTGGCCGTCCGAGCCGCCTCGACGAGGCAGTACAGCAGCAGATAGTCACCCGACAGGTATTCGCGCACCTCCACCGCACCCCGGCGCTTCAACAAAGCCGCCACACGGTCACGCACTTCGATCGAATCGCCCGTCCGCGCGAAAAAATCGCGGCCGATGCGCGGATGGCGCTCGAGGTTGTCGATGACCGTATCACCGAGCTCGTCAAGCAGGCGTGCATAAGCGTGTGTCGCGTGTCGTTCGGCCCAGTAGGCGGCGATGTTCGCCAGGTTCGCTTCGAAGTTCGCGGTGAATCGAACCGCGGCTCGGGCGAGGGCCATGCCTCAGGGGCTCCTTTGCCGCCTGGCCGGGGATCGCTTGACGATCTGCTTGAGTTCGCCGAGTGCCACTCGCGCATCGCGTGTGCGGCCGGCAGCCACATCGGCCAGCCCCTTCTCGACCTCGTCGAGCATGACCAGATGGATCCGTTCGCGCTCAAGGCGGTGGTAGTAGTCGAGGCGATCGGAATCGATCAACGCGACGTAGCTTTCACCGTTCTTGGTGATGATCTTCTCCGCGCCCGCCTTGACCTGGTCCGCCAGCTCGGAGAGCTTGGCCCGGGCCTGGGTGAGCGCGATGACGTCGGCGGCTGAGATAGCCATGAGCACTCCTGTGTTTCTGGCGCGAATTCTGTACATTTTAACTATCGCGCAACAGGCCCGACAAATCACCCCGAATCCTTGTCGCCTGGGTCTGTGTCTGGTTGCATTGCTGTCAGTGCGGGCAACGACTAAAGTCCCGCGAGGAAAATCACACCATGGCTAACCTGATCATTCGCAACTTTGACGATCTGCTCAAGAGCCGTTTGCACGTGCGCGCAGCGGCTAGCAACAGATCCGTGGAGGAGGAGGCTCGCCAGATACTGCGCGCAGCTCTTCAGGAGTCGCCCGCGCCAACCTCGGATCTCGGCACCAGCATCAGGGCCCGGTTTGCCGGACTAGGCGACGTGCAGCTGCAGATCGATCCACGCGACCCGATGGGCCGGCCGCCGCCACTGTAGTTCGCCCTCGATCAATCACCTGTAGCAAGGAACTTCCCATGCCCATCCACGTCACCGTCTGGAACGAAAACGTTCACGAGCGTGAGCATCCGGAAGTGGCCGCGATCTATCCGCGCGGCATCCATGGCTGCATTGCCGAGGCGCTGCAGCTCGATCCGCAGATCGAGGCCGACACGGCCACGCTGGAAATGCCCGAACACGGCTTGAGCGACGAGGTGCTGGCGCGCACCGATGTGCTCGTCTGGTGGGGGCATGCCGCGCATCATTTGGTGGACGATCGCATCGTCGATCGGGTGCAGCAGCGGGTGCTGCAGGGCATGGGCCTGATCGTGCTGCACAGCGGCCATCACTCGAAGATCTTCAAGCGCCTCACCGGCCACAGCTGCGATCTGGTGTGGCGCGAAGCGGGCGAGAAGGAGCGGGTGTGGGTGTGCAATCCGGCGCATGCGATTGCGCAAGGCCTGCCGGCCTGGTTTGATATCGCGCATGAAGAGATGTACGGCGAGCCGTTTGGCATCCCGAATCCGGATGAGGTGATTTTTCTCTCCTGGTTTGCCGGCGGCGAGGCGTTTCGCAGCGGCGTCACCTTCCGGCGCGGTGGCGGCAAGATCTTCTACTTCCGGCCCGGCCACGAAACCTACCCCACCTTTCACCAGCCGATGGTGCAGCGGGTGTTGCTCAACGCGGTGAAGTGGGCGCAACCCGAAGGCCATGCGCCGCTGGGCTGTGCCGAACGGCCGGCGGCGCAATCGCTGGAGCCGCTGGTGGTGCATGGCGCATCGGTGCATTGAGGGCCACGGCGATGTCAAAACTTCGGATAGGCATCATTGGCACCGGCGGCATGGCCAAAGCGCATGCCGAGGCCTTCAAGAAAGTGCGCGGCGTGGAGATCACCGCGTGCATGGACGTGGTGCCCGGCCGCGCCGAAGCCTTCGCAGCCGCGCACGGTATCGCACTGGCCACCAGCGATCGAGGGCAGTTCTTCGGTGCGGTGGACGCGGTGAGCATCGTCACACCCGATCGCTTCCATGCCGAACCGACCCTCGCCGCCTTGCGCGCCGGCAAACATGTGTTGTGCGAAAAGCCGCTCACCGTCACCTTGGCCGAGGCCAAACAGGTGGCCAAGGCTGCAGCCGCGCGGCCTGACCTGATCGGCATGGTGAACTTCAGCTACCGCCGCTCAGCCGCCGCTCAACAGGCCGCCAAGCTGGTGGCACAAGGCCAGCTCGGCGCGCTGCGCCACGTGCATGCGCACTACCTGCAATCGTGGCTGGCCAGCGATGCCTGGGGCCACTGGTCTGGCGAAGCCTGGCTGTGGCGCCTGCGCACCGCCGCAGGTTCCGGCGGTGTGCTGGGCGACATCGGCGTGCACATCCTCGATCTCACCACGATGGTGTCCGGCGATGCCACCCGCCTGCGCTGCGATCTGCGCACCTTCGACAAGCCGCACGGGCGTGGAAA
>JANMAS010000476.1:0-3431 GCA_031359975.1 Burkholderiales bacterium | reverse complement strand
CACGGCGCTTCGCCGTGGGCTGATTCGATGGCCTACGACGAGATGGCGGCCGACGTGCTGCGCCTGATCGACGCCCAGGGCCTCGACAAACCGGCCGTGATGGGCCACAGCATGGGCGGCAAGGTGGCGATGGCGATGGCCCTGGCCCACCCCGATCGCGTGGGCCGCCTGCTGGTGGTGGATATCGCACCGGTGTCGTATGCGGATCGCATGTCCACCTACGTGGAGGCCATGAGCGGCGTGGACATGATGATGGCCACCACGCGTGCCGAGATCCGGCGCGCGCTGGAGCAGTCGGTCAATGACTCCGGTATCACCGCCTTCCTGATGCAGAACCTGGTCGAGCACGATCAGCGTTTCGACTGGCGCGTGAACCTGGCCGCCATCACCCAGGCGATGCCGCAGCTGTGCACTTTCCCGGAGCACCTGTTGACTCGGCGATACCCGGGCCCCTGCGCCGCCATCGCCGGCGACCGCTCCGACTACATTCGCCCGCCGAACCCCAGCGTGTTTGCACCGATGTTCCCGGGCATCGAGGTGAGCGTGATCGCCGATGCCGGCCACTGGGTGCATGCCGACCAGCCCGCTGCCTTCCTGGCGCTCGCCCGCCCCGCTCTCGGCCTGACGGTGGCCGGGGCCGGGGCCGTCGGCCAAGCGCGGGCATGACCGCGCCCCACCGCATCGTCATCGTCGGCGGCGGTGCCGGCGGGCTGGAGCTCGCCACCCGGCTGGGCGACAAGCTCGGCAAGCGCGGCCGCGCGTCGGTGATCCTGGTCGACAAGACCCGCACCCACATCTGGAAGCCCAAGCTGCACGAGATCGCCGCAGGCAGCATGGACATGGGCGCCCACGAGGTGGATTACCTGGCGCAGTCGCACTGGCACCATTTCGGCTTTCGGGTGGGCGAGATGTCTGGCCTGGATCGCGAGCGCAAGCAGGTGCGCGTGGCACCGTATGTGGATGAAGGCGGCGAAATCGTCACGCCCGATCGGTGGATCCCCTACGACACCCTGGTGATGGCCATCGGCAGCCAGAGCAACGATTTCGGCACACCCGGCGTGAGCGAGCATGCGTTGAAACTCGAATCCGCCGAGGATGCACGCCGCTTCAATCGCCGATTGATCAACGCCTGTGTGCGCGCCCAGACCCAGGTGGAACCACGCCAGCCGCACCAGTTGCAGGTAGCCATCATCGGCGCCGGTGCCACCGGCGTGGAGCTGGTGGCCGAATTGCGCCGCACCACCCGCGAGGTGGTGGCCTATGGGCTGGATCGCATCGATGCCGATCGCGACATCCACCTCAACCTGATCGAAGCCGCGCCGAGGGTGCTGCCGGCCTTGAGCGAGCGGGTGTCCACCGCCACCATGGCCTTGCTCGATGGCCTGGGCGTGAAGGTGCACACCAGTGCCAAGGTGGCGCAGATCAAGGCCAACGAGGTGTGGCTCGCCGATGGGCGTGTGATCCCGGCTGAGCTGGTGGTGTGGGCCGCGGGCGTCAAGGCGCCCGAATTGCTGCGCGATCTGGCTGGCCTGGAAAGCAATCGTATCAACCAGCTGGTCGTCAAAGCCACGCTGCAGACCAGCCGCGACGAATCGATCTTCGCGATCGGCGATTGCGCCGCCTGCCCATGGCCCGAAGCCGATGAGGGCCGAGGCGGCTTCGTGCCGCCGCGCGCCCAGGCGGCGCACCAGCAGGCTTCGCACCTGCTGGCGCAGGTGCGGCGCCGCCTCGACGGCAAGCCACTCACCGCCTACCGCTACCGCGATTTCGGCTCGCTCGTCTCGCTCGGCCACTACAGCTCGGTGGGCAGCCTGATGGGAGGCCTGATCGGCGGCAGCCTGTTGGTGGAAGGCCGTTTCGCGCGGTTGATGTATCTCTCTCTTTACAAGCAGCACGAACTGGCTTTGCATGGATTCCCCAAAATGGCGTTGGACACACTCGCACGCTTGATCACGCGGCGCACCGAGCCGCATGTGAAGCTGCACTAACACCTGGAGCATCCAACGCATGAACAAATCCGGTATCGACCAGCAAGCCCTGGCGACGCTCTTTTCCCAAGCCAGCCAAGAAAAAGGCGATCAGCTGAAACAAACCGTCAGCGATGAAACGGTGCATGCCTTGAAGGGCCGCAAACTGAACCAGCAGAACATCCGTCAGGTGTTGAAGATCATCACCAAGGCCGTTTCCGGCGCGGCCACGCAAGACAGCGGCGCCAGTGCACCGGCACGGCAGCAGGCCCTGCTGGACGGCGCGCTGCAAGGCATGGATGAGGGCCTGTTGCAGGCCGCCCATGCCAGCCATCAGGCGTTGCAGCAGTTTGTCGACCAGGGCGTGAGCCTCGAAGACACCCCGCTCAAAGCGCTGATCGACGAACTCCAGGCCACCGAGCAGGTGTTGCTCGAAGCCGTAGGCGCCGCCGCGCCCAAGGATCTCGAGGCCCCCTGGATGCAGGCTCTGGCCAGCCTGAAGAACCGCGGCACCGAATCGGGCGCGTTTGCAACCCAGGCGGTGGCCAAGCTGCTGGCGCAGGCCAGCAGCGGCGCCGAAGCACAGCGCACCGAGCACCCGATGCTAGAAAGCTATGCCACGCTGGCCAGCGGCGTGCTGATCGGCATGAACGCCGGGCGACGGCCGGTGCCGATGCTCGCCAGGTAGGCAGCCACCTCCGCTGGGCGCCCCACCCGCGCCCAGCCCCGCCGAACGGCCGCTTCAAGCGGCCGTTTTTCGTTGTGGGCAAGGGCGCATCGATAAGGGGAAATGAGAGGTGGAAAGCGCTTCGGGAAAGTCCGACACTCACGTCTGTATTTGTACGCAACCCCCAAGGAGAAGGAGACTCAACGATGACAACACAACAACGCGTGGTTCTGGTCACGGGCGGCATGGGCGGCCTGGGCGAAACCATTTCCACCAAGATGGCCGATGCGGGCTATCGGGTGGTCGTCACCTACTCCCCGGGCAACACCAAGCATGCCGAGTGGACGGCCGACATGAAATCTCGCGGCTACGACATCGTCGCCGTGGCCTGCGATGTGGCCGACATGGATTCGTGCACCAAAGCGGTGGCCGATGTGCATGCCAAGGTGGGCGCGGTGGATGTGCTGGTCAACAACGCCGGCATCACCCGCGACATGACCTTCAAGAAAATGGACAAGGTGAACTGGGATGCGGTGCTGCGCACCAATCTCGACAGCCTGTTCAACATGACCAAGCAAGTGGCCGATGGCATGGTGGAGCGCGGCTGGGGCCGCATCATCAATGTGTCGTCGGTGAACGGCTCCAAGGGCGCTTTCGGGCAGACCAACTACTCCGCCGCCAAGGCCGGGGTGCACGGTTTCACCAAGGCGCTGGCCCTCGAAGTGGCGCGCAAGAACGTGACCGTGAATACCATCTCGCCGGGTTACATCGGCACCAAGATGGTCACGGCCATCCCG
>JANMAS010000442.1:0-6359 GCA_031359975.1 Burkholderiales bacterium | reverse complement strand
CGATCAACAAGATGAATCGCCTGTCGCGCCAGCATCTGCAGGAGTTCGGCTACGAGCCGGACGCGCCCACGCTGGCCGAAAAGATGGAGATCCCGGAAGACAAGATCCGCAAGATCATGAAGATCGCCAAGGAGCCGATCTCGATGGAAACGCCGATCGGCGACGACGACGATTCCCACCTCGGCGATTTCATCGAAGACACCAACAACGTCGCTCCGGTGGAAGCGGCGATGCAGGCCGGCCAGCGCGATGTGGTGAAAGACATCCTCGACAGCCACACCCCGCGCGAAGCCAAGGTGCTGCGCATGCGCTTCGGCATCGAGATGAGCACCGATCACACGCTCGAGGAAGTGGGCAAGCAGTTCGATGTCACCCGAGAGCGCATCCGCCAGATCGAAGCCAAGGCGATCCGCAAGCTCAAGCATCCGAGCCGCTCCGACAAGCTACGCACCTACCTCGACAACCTCTGATCCCGCGCCGGATCGCCCGCGGGCGATCCGGCCACCTGCTCACCACGTGGGGCGCCGGTCAGCCTGCGCATGCCCCGGTTCACAGGTCACATTTCAGGGAACGCTACACTCGCTCGCGAATGGCCATCCTGCAACAACGAGCCGTCCTTTTTGCCGATCTGCGCGGCAGCACCGCGCTGTTCGAATCGATGGGCAATCAAGCCGCCGCCGCCCTCGTAGGCCAGGCGATCGCCGCCATCTCGTCGGTGGTTCCCACATCGGGTGGCCAGTTGATCAAGACGCTCGGTGACGGCCTGATGGCTGTTTTTCCCACCGCGCAGACATCGCTGCAGGCCGCGTTGCAGATGCAGGAGGTTCTGGCCTCCACCGTCGCCCACATGCGATTGATCAGCGAAAACACCTTCAGCGTGACGCTGCAGCTGCAAACCGGCATCGCCTTTGGCGAGGTGGTCGAGGCCGATGGCGATTGTCTGGGCGATGCGGTGAACCTCGCCGCCCGATTGGTCGAACATGCCGGCGATGGCGAGATTCTGATCACCGATGAAGTGCTCCAGGATGCGTCCGCCGAGCTTCAGGCCGTGTTCATTGGCCTGGGCGCGGTGCACATCCGCGGCCGGGCCGAGCCGGTGCACATGCACATCCTCACCGGGCGCGGCGCCGATACCGCCGCCACGCTGTTCGGCGATTCGGCCAACACGGTGCAGCCGCTGGGCGTGCGCCTGTGCTGGCACATGATCGAAACCTCGTTCGATTCCCGCGATCTGCCGGTGCGCATCGGCCGTGGCTCGACGGCTGAATTCATCATCGACGATCCCCGCGTGTCGCGTTCGCACGCCCGCATCGAAGGCCACGGTGGGGCCCTGCAATTGCTCGACCTCAGCATCAATGGCACCTACGTGCGCTTCTCGCGGGACGACGAGATCCTCAGCCTGCGCCGGGGCAGCTGCACGCTGCACGGCAGCGGCCTGATCGGCCTCGGCGGTGCGCCCGATGATCCCGAAGCCGCCGTGCTCAGCTTCGAGGTGATCAAATCGACGGTGGTTGGTGGCAGGCATTGATGTCGATCGCTCCTTGTTCGCACGAATGACACCGTTGCCGCCGCCCCGATGCGCCTGACGTCGAGCTTCCGGTCCGAACCGCCAGAACCGACCTCGGCCGGACCGAAGACGGCCGTGCTGATCGTCAACCTCGGCACACCCGACGCCCCCACCGCGCCGGCCTTGCGGCGCTACCTGGCGCAATTTCTCTCCGATCCACGGGTGGTCGAGATACCCGCCTGGGTGTGGAAGCCGATCCTGTATGGCGTGATTCTGATCGTGCGTCCCGCGCAATCCGCAGCCAAATACGCCTCCGTCTGGACGCCAGAAGGCTCGCCGCTTGCGGTATGGACACAGCGTCAGGCCAAACTGCTGCGCGGCTATCTCGGCGAGCGTGGCCACGCCGTGCTGGTGCGCCATGCGATGCGCTACGGCTCACCCTCGATCGCCGGCGAACTCAATCAGCTGCGGGCGCTGGGCGCCACCCGCGTGATGATCCTGCCCATGTACCCGCAATATGCCGCCGCCACCACCGGCAGCGTGATCGACGATGTGGCTCGCTGGGCGCTGCAGGCGCGCCACGTGCCCGAGTTCAGGTTCGTCAACCGCTACCACGACGAGCCCGGCTACATCGACGCCCTGGCCAACAGCGTGCGCGAGCATTGGCAGCGCGAAGGTCGTTCGAACATGCTGGTGATGAGCTTTCACGGCATCCCTGACCGCAGCAAGCAACTCGGCGACCCCTACCCCACCGAGTGCGCTGAAACCGCCCGCCTGTTGGCTGCGCGTCTTGATTTGTCTGAGCAGGAATACCAATTCACCTTCCAGAGCCGGTTTGGCAAGGCCAAGTGGCTGCAGCCCTACACCGAGCCCACGTTGGTGGCCATGGCGCAAGCCGGCCTGAAGCGCGTGGACCTGATCTGCCCGGGCTTTTCTTCCGACTGCCTCGAAACGCTGGAAGAGATTTCTCAGGAAGCGCGCGAAGCGTTTCTCGCCGCCGGCGGCGAGACCTTTCACTACATTCCGTGCCTCAACGACCGCCCCGATGGCATCAACGCGCAATGCCAGGTGGTGATACGCCACCACACGGGCTGGGCGACCAGCACGGCCGCGGCCACAGCCGCGGCGACCACCGGCTGAGCACACCGTGAGCCGTAAGGGCGAAGCCGCATCTCCGAGTCACCCGACCGCCGTGGCCGGTGTGCGACTGGACAAATGGTTGTGGGCGGCGCGGTTTTTCAAGACACGGGCATTGGCGGTCGAAGCCATCGGTCACGGCCATGTGGCGGTGAACCAGCAAAGCCCCAAGGCCTCCCGCGACGTGCGCGTCGGCGACCAGATCAGCCTCCTGCACGCTGGTTTGCGGCGACAGGTGATCGTGCGCGGCCTCAGCCACCTGCGCGGCCCGGCGCCGGTGGCGCAGGCGCTGTATGAAGAAACAGCCGAGAGCATCGCCGACCGCGCCAAGGCGGCCGAGTTGCGGCGCTATGGCGTCGAGCCCGCGCTGGACCACGCCGCCGGTCGGCCCACCAAGCGCGATCGCCGTGAGCTGGTGGATTGGCAGCGCTGGAGCGTGTCGATCGACGATAACAACCGGTAGGCGGCGGGCGCAAAAAAACGCCATCCGGAGGTGGCGTTGTTGCTGATGGAACAGGCGGCAAGCCGCCTTCCGGAAGGAACGCTCAAGGCGTGGCAAGCAGCGCCGCGTTGGCGTCGACGATGCCCGCACCACAGCCACTGCACGCCGCCGGGAAAGGCCGCGCCGTGGACTGCAAGGTGCTCAGGATCTGCGCGGGTGTGCGTGTCGAATTCTTCGACAGGATCAAAGCCACCGTGCCGGCCACATGCGGCGCGGCCATCGACGTGCCCTGATAGCCCGCGTAGGCATCGGTGGTGGGTACGGTGGTGCCGTTGTTGAGCGTGGACCACACATAGTTGCTGCCCGAGCCTCCTGGCGCCGCCATCTCCACGGTGCCGCCCGTGTTGGTGTAACTGGCCTTGCCGCCGTTGCGGCCGGTTGCCGCTACGGTGATCACCTTCGGGCAATTGGCCGGATTGAAGTTTTTTGCGTTGGCAGCCGAGTTGCCCGCGGAAACCACCACCACCGTACCCCGGTTGACAGCACCGTTGATGGCGTTTTTCATGGCCGTGCTGCACGCACCGGAGCCACCCAGCGACATGTTGATCACGCGCGCCGGCGTCGCCGTGTCGGGGACACCCGCCACGCTGCCGCCGGATGCCCAGATGATCGCGTCGGTGATGTCGGATGTATAGCCACCGCCCGTGCCGAGCACGCGCACCGGCATCACCTTGGCGCCGAAGGCAACGCCGGCCACACCGGCGTTGTTGTTCGTGAAGGCGGCGATCGTGCCGGCCACATGGGTGCCGTGCCAGCTGCTGTTGCGCACGCCGGTGACCCAGGCGCCCGGATCGAGCGCATCGTTCTCGCGGCCGTTGCCGTCGTTCGATACGGCGGTATCGATGATGAAGTCGTAGCCAGGAAGTTGGAGGTTGGCGGCCAGATCGGCATGCGGGCGGTAGCCGGTGTCAAGCACGGCGACGATCACGCCGGCGCCGTTGGCCTGGTCCCAGGCGGCCGGCGCGTTGATGCCGCCGGTTGTCTCGGAATAGTGCCACTGCGGCAGCGACGAATAGAGCGGGTCGTTCGGGGTGAGAACGGCCTCGAGGATCTGGTCGGGATCGGCGTACTCGACACCAGGCACCTTGGAAAGCGCAGCTGCGAACCGCCGCGCGGTGGCCAGCGACACCTTCTTGTTCAGGCGATGCAGCTCGGCACCCACCGCCATGTCGCGCAACTTCGACATCCGAACGCCGTACTGGCCGGCGAGGCGTTGCACCGCGGCCATGTTGGCCGCGTCGGGGTGGAACTTCACGATCATCTGGCTGACCGACTGGCTGGCGGCGGATGGGCCGGACAAAGCGGCAGGACCACCAGCGATGGCGGTGGTCGTCATGACAGCCAGGGTGGCGGCAGCCAGTGCGCTTGTCTTGAGGGAACTAAGGTTCATGGACACTCCAAGGTCTCGTTGTGGTTGATCGTTGACATCGTGGCCGGCCTGTCTGCCGCCCAAAACCAGTCTAGGGGTCGAGCTTTGGCGGTTCCATCCCTCTTAACGCGGAAATTCGTGCACAAACGTTTGTAATCGACACTTGAAGTTGGCGCGCAAGGCCCCAGATCCCCGCCTGCTCACGTTTCTACCTCCTATGGACACCACGCAAAACGCCTCCAATGGCCCCAACGGGCCGCCTGACGAGTCGCACGACGATTCGCCTGCCGCCGGCATCCCGCCGAGTGCGGCGCCGGTTGACCCGCAGGCCGAGCTCGAAGCGCGCCACGCCGAGTTGTCGGACGCCTTCTTGCGCGCCAAGGCGGAAGCGGAGAACATCCGCCGCCGATCCGACGAAGAGGTAGCCAAGGCACGCAAGTTCGCCATCGAATCCTTTGCCGACAGCCTGCTGCCGGTCAAAGACAGCCTCGAAGCCGCCATCGGCATCCCGGCCGCCACCACCGCCCAGGTGCTCGAAGGTGTGCACGCCACGCTGCGTCAGTTGTCGGCCGCTCTCGAACGCAACCGTGTGCTCGAAATCAACCCGCCGGCGGGCACGCGCTTCGATCCCCACCAACATCAGGCGATCAGCGTGGTACCGGCCGAGCAAGAGGCCAATACGGTGGTCACCGTGCTGCAAAAGGGCTACCTGATCGCCGACCGCGTGTTGCGCCCGGCGCTCGTCACCGTCACTGCCCCCAAGTAGCGGGTCAGCCGCGCGCGGCGACGCGTCAATCAGCGGTAAATGCTGCTTTTCGGCACCGGAACCGGCTTGAAAACGCGCGCAACGCTCGCAAATAGTCCCTCATTCGATCTCAGGAATTTCAAGGAGCACACCACATGGCCAAGATCATCGGTATCGACCTGGGCACCACCAATTCATGCGTGGCGATCATGGAAGGCAACACCACCCGGGTGATCGAGAACAGCGAAGGTGCGCGCACCACGCCGTCGATCATTGCCTACCAGGAAGATGGCGAAGTGCTGGTGGGTGCCTCGGCCAAGCGCCAGGCTGTCACCAACCCCCGCAACACGCTGTACGCGGTGAAGCGCCTCATCGGCCGCAAGTTCACCGAGAAGGAAGTGCAGAAGGACATCGATCTGATGCCCTACAAGATCGCCGCCGCCGACAACGGCGACGCGTGGGTTGAAGTGCGCGGCAAGAAACTCGCGCCGCCGCAGGTGAGCGCCGAAGTGCTGCGCAAGATGAAAAAGACCGCCGAAGACTATCTCGGCGAAGAAGTCACCGAAGCCGTGATCACGGTGCCGGCCTACTTCAACGACAGCCAGCGCCAGGCCACCAAGGACGCTGGCCGCATCGCGGGCCTGGATGTCAAGCGCATCATCAACGAGCCGACCGCGGCCGCGCTGGCCTTCGGCCTCGACAAACACGGCAAGGGCGACCGCAAGATCGCGGTGTACGACCTGGGCGGCGGCACCTTCGACATCTCGATCATCGAGATCGCCGACGTCGACGGCGAGATGCAGTTCGAGGTGCTGTCGACCAACGGCGACACCTTCCTCGGCGGTGAGGACTTCGACCAGCGCATCATCGACTACATCATTGCCGAGTTCAAAAAGGACCAGGGTGTCGACCTCGGCAAGGACGTGCTCGCTTTGCAGCGCCTGAAAGAGGCGGCCGAGAAGGCGAAGATCGAACTCTCGAACGGCGCGCAGACCGACATCAACCTGCCCTACGTGACGGCCGATGCGTCGGGCCCGCGCCACCTCAACATCAAGCTGTCGCGCGCCAAGCTCGAAGCACTGGTGGAAGACCTGGTCGA
>JANMAS010000438.1:0-2621 GCA_031359975.1 Burkholderiales bacterium | reverse complement strand
CCGAAGTTGCTCAACAACAGGCAGAGCGTGACGGCCTGACCGAATTGATGCAGGCGGCAGCCGCAGGCGACGCGGCAAGAGTTACTGAACTCATTTCCTACGGTGCGAACGTGAATGAACAGAGCGGCATCGGAAGCACAGCGATGATGTACGCGGCCAAGAACAATCACGCTGAGATCGTGAATCTTCTTCTCGCGGCTGGCGCCAACCCAGCATTGCGTACTGAAAAGGGCAGCACCGCGGCCGACCTAGCTGCCAGAGCCGGCCATCAAGAGGTGGTCACGTTGTTGGGAGGAAGACTCTCGTCGCCCACATGACTCCCGACCCCTCCATCGCACAAACCTCTCTTGCCTCCGTCGCATCTGGTGTCGAGGTCAAGCCGCAATGAAGCCGACACGCCTCAGTCTCTCGGCGGCGTCATCGGAGGAGCTTTTCGCTCAGTTGCGGGCGACGGATATTGCGGTCCCGCTCGTCACAGAAGGACGAACGAAAGAGCATCGGGAGCGGTACGTCATGGCTCGATTCCTTGCAACTGCCGCGAAGACAGGCATGCTCACCTTCCCGCTCAATGTGGCCCATCGAGAGAAGCCTGATTTCTCGCTGCGTTTCGGCGGTTCAGAAGTGGGAGTTGAATGCGTTGAGGCAGTGCCACAGGAGCTGTACGAAATCGAGGTGCTTCGCGAGAAGTGGTACCCAGAGGCTATGAATTTTGGTCAGAAGTTCCAGCCGGGCAGCAACGCACTCACTCGTGACGAGAAGCACCAGATCGCAAGTGGCTGCCAAGCTGGCCCGCCCTGGATGCCTGAAGCGGCCAAGCGAAACTGGGTTTCCGCGATGTTGCACGTCATCAGCGGCAAGGCGGTCAAGCTACAGAGCGGCAACTACTCTTCAAACGCCACAAACTGGCTGCTGGTCCAAGACGTATGGCCCACTTCCCTGCGGTCCTATCCCGAGCAAGTGCGCGAGGCCGCACTTGAGTGCGCCCAGAGACTGGCCGCCGCACCTGATACGCCCTCCTTTGACGCTCTCTTCATCGCCTCGGGCAGGCAGCTACTGTGCATTGAAAGAGGCACATTGACTACCGAAGACATCTACGACCTTTGGAGCTGATGGCGACACTGTCCTCAGCGAATCAAAAGCGCGCCACCATCAAACCCTTCGCGCAGGCCCACCCGCCCGCGCCGCCTCGAGTGCTAACGTGCGCAAATCATTCACCAGCACCGCCACATCGAGCGTGGCCACGCTGTAGATTTCGCGCACCGACAGGCGCGCGTCGATCAGGAACAGTTTGAGCAGGTGGTTCACGGTGCGCGTGGGCCGGCCGCGCGCATCGACCTCGACGCTCACGTCCTGGCCCAGGCCGTTCAGCAGCGGCATCAGTTTCGGCACCGAGGCGGTCGTCAGGAAGTGCCAGCGCAGGCGCCGCGGATCGGCTTGGCCGTGGCCGTAGATCGCCATCTGCTCGGGTGTGTCGTGGCTCGGGTCGAAGCTCAGACTCACCAGTTGCGACTGCGCGGCGAGCGCGGCATCGCGCAGCAGGGCATCGCGCGTTTGGGTCATCACGCTGTGGGCCAGCTGGCAGCCGATGGGGTCGCGGCAGTAGGTGTACATGAAGCTCAAGAGGCTGATTCGGCCTCGCAGCAGCGTGTGCAGGCGCTGCGTGCGGCCGTCGGGCAGAAGCACTTCGCCGTCGGGGCAGCGCTGGATGCGTGCCAGGGTGTAGCTGCCGGGCGCAGGCAGTCGCGTGGCATCGACGCGTGGCCCGCCGCCGCTGGGCGCCGCGTCACCGGCGGCGTTCCCGCTGCCGCAGGCCCAAGCGCCGGCCGCCAGGGCGGCGAGCGGCAGCTTCACGCGCCAGCGGCGCGCGGCATTCACGGCTGCGCGCTGGCGGGTGCCGCTTGCGCGAGTTTCATTTGCGCCACTTGCGCCAGCGTCTTGCCACCGGCCTTGGCGCTGAACTTCATGTGGTGCGCGCGGCCGAGTTTTTCCTTGGCGAAATCGACCTCGAAGGCGAGCTTCAATTCCTTGCCGTCCCAGTTGAAGGCGCGCACGAACTGCTCGTTGTCGGCGCCGCCCTTGTCCCACTTGTCGAGCAGGCTGGAGGTGATGTAAACGCGTTTGCCGTCCCAGCTCTGCGAAATCATGTTCACCTGCTTGCCGGTTTGCTTGGCGTAGGTTTCTTTCGGCGCTTCGGGGTTCGTCAGGTCGAAATAGCGCGTCATGCCGTCCATGAAGGTATTGACCCACAGGCCCTTGCCGTCGGCGGCGATGCTGATATCCACCGGCAGCGGGATCTTGGCCGGGTCACCGATCGTGCCGACTTCCTTGGCCGCCCACTTGCCATCGGCGCCAGGCTTCACCAGCCAGAGCTTCGAGGTCAGCGCGGTGGCGGTGATGGCCCAGTTGTCGCCGCTCTTCAATGACCAGCGGATTTCGAGCGGCGCGCCGGGCACGCTGAAGACCTGCTGCGGCTGCATGGCCTTCAAATCCCATAGCACCATCGTGCTGCCGAAATTCTTCATCGCTTCGCCATCCTTGATGAGCTCGCCGAGCGGGCGCATGTAGTTGGCCTGGCCGGTGAAGCTGGAGGTCAGCATCGCATTGCGGCCGGGGTTGATGGC
>JANMAS010000432.1:0-7435 GCA_031359975.1 Burkholderiales bacterium | reverse complement strand
CACGGCGCTGCTCAACGATCCGAAGGTGCGGGCGGCTTATCTCGGGGAGTGAGTTGAAGGGCCGCGTCAGGCGCCGTGCTTGTCCGCCTCGCTCGTGAAGCTGTCGGCGAAAAACTCGTCATCGGGCAATCCACACCGAGCGAACAGATCTCGCCGCGCCGAATCCACCATGATCGGCGCACCGCAGGCATACACCTGATACCCGGAGAGATCGGGCAGGTCGTCCATCACCGCGCGGTGCACAAAGCCCACGCGGCCTGCCCAGGCATCTTCGGGCAGCGCATCGGAGAGCACCGGCACATAGCTCAGGTTCGGTGACGTGCTGGCCAGATCGACCATCTGGTCGTGCAGGTACAGATCGGCACGTGAGCGGCAGCCCCAATAGAGCACGGCGGGCCGGTCGATGGCGCGGTCGCGCATGTCGTCGATCATGGCCTTGATCGGCGCAAAGCCGGTGCCCGAGGCGAGCAACACGATCGGCTTGGTGGAATCCTCGCGCAGGAAGAAGCTGCCGAACGGGCCTTCCATGCGCAGGATCTCCTTGTCCTTCATCGTGTTGAACACATGCTCGGTGAACTTGCCGCCCGGCATGTGGCGGATGTGCAGTTCGATCGCCGGCGGATCGCCCAGTTGCGAGGGGGCATTGGCCATCGAGTAGCTGCGCCGCGAGCCGTCTCGCAGGATGAATTCAACGTACTGGCCGGCGCGAAAACGCAGGTTCTGGTTGGCCGGCAGTTGCACGCGCAGCAGCGCCACATCGTGGGTGGGCCGCTCGATCGATATCACCCGCGAGGGCATCTTCAACACCGGAAACTCGCCCGCGCCCGGCACCAATCGCGCTTCGATCAGGCAATCGGTTTGCGGTGTGGCGCAACACGGCAGGATCATGCCGGCTTCTTCCTCCACCACGCTGAGCGCCTTCTGTTGATGCGCGCCGTGGATCACCCGCCCTTCGAGGAGCCGGCTCTTGCAGGATCCGCAGGCGCCATCCTTGCAGCCGTAGGGCATGCCCACGCCGGCACGGATCGCGGCGGCGAGGATGGGCTCGTCTCTGGCCACATCGAAGCTGCGCGCGGCGGGTTGAAGCGTGACAGTGAAGGTCATGGTGCGAAGCTACCTCATAAACTCGTGCGGATTGTCCCCGATCCGATCCTTGCCCATCCTTCGATGCCCATGACACCCAGCCGCTCGCTGCGCCGCCCCACCTTGCTGATCGTTGGCTGCGGCGACGTGGGTTTGCGCGTGGCTCGCCTTCTGAGAGGTCGCTGGCGGGTGTTGGCGCTCAGCTCGTCGCCATCGCGTTTTGCGCTCTTGCGTGAAGCCGGTGCGGTGCCCGTATGGGGCGATCTGGATCAGCCGCACACCTTGCGGCGCCTGGCGGGCCTGGCCGATCGGGTGCTGCATCTGGCGCCGCCGCCCGGCCATGGCGACACCGATCCGCGCACCGCCCACCTGCTGACGGCGCTGGCGCGGCGAGAGCTGGCACCGCGCATCGTCTACGGCAGTACCAGCGGCGTGTACGGCGATTGCGGCGGGGCCTGGGTGGATGAGTCTCGGCCGGTGGCGCCAGCGTCGGATCGCGCGCGCCGACGTGTCGATGCCGAGCGCTGGCTGCGGGCCACGGGCCGCATCGGCCTCGCGCGGGTGAGTTTGCTGCGCATTCCGGGCATCTATGCGGTCGATCGGGTGGGCGGCCATCCGCGCGATCGCCTGTCAAAAGGCACGCCGGTGCTGCGTGACGAAGACGATGTCTTCACCAATCACATTCATGCCGACGACCTCGCCCGCGCCTGCATTGCCGCATTGCATCGCGGCGCGCCGCAGCGGGCCTATCAGATCACCGACGACACCACGATGAAGATGGGTGCCTACTTCGATCTGGCCGCCGACCTGTGCGGTCTGCCCAGGCCCGAGCGCATCACACGTGCCCAGGCGGAAGGGGTGTTCTCTGCGATGCAGCTCAGCTTCATGGCCGAATCGAGGCGATTGAGCCATCGACGCATGACACGTGAACTCAAGCTGAAGCTGCGTTACCCCACCGTACGAGAAGGCCTGACGGCCGGCATGCCTTGAGCGGCATGGGCCGGTTCAGCGCCGCCGACTGCCGAACGGCCCGCGACCGCGCCAATAGCTGATCATCAAATAGCCGCCCAGCATGCCGCCCAGGTGCGCAAAGTGGGCAATGCCGCCGCCGGAATCCATCCAGCCCAGCAGCAGTTCGATACCGCCAAATACCATCACGAAGGTACGCGCCTTCATCGGGATCGGCGGGAACAGCGGCATGATGATGCGGTTCGGGAACAGCATGCCAAACGCCAGCAGCACGCCGAACAGCGCGCCGGAGGCGCCGATGGTGGGCGACATCGAGCCCATCACCAGCGTGAGCAGCAACTGTGTCAGTGCCGCCGCGATCGTGCTGGCCAGCAGGAACTGCATGTAGCGGCGCCCGCCCCACAGGCTTTCCAGTTCGGCCCCGAACATCCACAGCCCGAGCATGTTGAAAAACAGGTGGCCGACACTGCCGTGCAGAAAAGCGTACGTCACCACCTGCCACGGCATGAACTGGCCGCTGCCCACCGGCCACAGCGCGAGCCACTCGAACACGGGGATGCTCGCGCCCAACAGGTACTGCAAGGCGAACACCGCCGTGCAGATCAACATCAACGCTTTGGTGATCGGTGGAATGGGCGGCATGGAAACGTGCTGCGAGGGCTCTGGACGAGCCCATGATGGTGCCGGAGGCCGGACTCGAACCGGCACGCCTTGCGGCGGGGGATTTTGAGTCCCCTGCGTCTACCGATTTCACCACTCCGGCGGATGAGTGCGTGCCCTGCAGTCGGCAGGGCCGGAAGCGACGGATTATGTCACGCGGCCCGTCGGGGCAGACAAGCTGCCACAATTCCAGCCGGAGGCCCGAACCTCCCACAAAACCCCTCGCAACATCCTTCATGACATCCGCCAAGCCCCGCTACAAATCCCTCGAAGACGTGATTGGCGACACCCCGCTGGTGCGCCTGCAGCGATTGCCTGGCACCCAGGCGGGTGCCCGCGGCAACGTGATTCTCGGCAAGCTGGAGGGCAACAACCCGGCGGGCTCGGTGAAAGACAGGCCGGCGATCAGCATGATCCGCCGCGCCGAAGAACGCGGCGACATCCAACCCGGCGACACGCTCATCGAGGCCACCTCCGGCAACACCGGCATCGCGCTGGCGATGGCGGCAGCGGTTCGTGGCTACCGGATGATGCTGATCATGCCGGAGGATCTGTCGGTGGAACGCGCGCAAACGATGAAGGCGTTTGGCGCCGAACTGGTGCTCACCCCCCGCGCTGGCGGCATGGAATACGCCCGCGATCTCGCCGAGAAGATGCAGAGCGACGGCAAAGGCAAAGTGCTCGACCAGTTTGCCAACGCCGACAACCCGCGCATCCATTTCGACGCCACCGGCCCGGAGATCTGGCGCGATACCGAAGGCCAGGTCACCCACTTCGTGAGCGCCATGGGCACCACCGGCACCATCACCGGCGTGTCGCGGTACCTGAAGGCGCAGAACCCGGCGGTGCGCATCATCGGCGCGCAGCCTTCCGAGGGTTCGCGCATTCCGGGCATCCGCAAGTGGCCGCAGGCCTACCTGCCCAAGATCTACGATCCCACCGGTGTCGATGAAATCGTGCTCGTGAGCCAGTCGGATGCCGAAGAGATGGCCCGACGCATGGCGCGCGAAGAAGGCATCTTCGCCGGCATCTCGGCCGCCGGCGCCCTGCATGTGGCGCTGCAGATCGCCAGCACGGTGGAAAACGCGACGATCGTGTTCATCGTCTGCGATCGTGGCGACCGCTATTTGTCCACCGGCGTCTTTCCCGCATGAATGCGCCGGTGGTTGCCGAGGCGGCCGTCAACTACCGCTATTGCCCACAATGCGCGTCCGAACTGCAGATGCGCGTCGCGGCGGAGGATGGTGGGCCGAAGTCGCGGCTGCGATGCCCGGCCTGTTCGTTCACGCACTGGAACAACCCCACGCCGGTGCTGGCCGCGGTGGTGCAATGCGCCGATCGCGACGGGCGCTTGTTGCTGGCCCGCAATGCGGCGTGGACCAACACCCGCATGTTCGGCCTCGTCACCGGCTTCATGGAAGCCGGCGAGACGCCGCAAGAGGGCGTGCGGCGCGAGGTGATGGAAGAAACGTCGCTGCAGGTCGATGCGCTGTCGCTCATCGGCGTCTACGATTTTCAGCGCAAGAACCAGCTGCTGATCGCCTATCACGCGCTGGCGCGTGGCGAGATCCGGTTGTCGCCCGAACTGGCCGAGTACAAGCTCTATGCGCCGGACGAGGTGATGTGCTGGCCCGCCGGCACCGGCTTCGCGCTGGCCGACTGGCTGCGCGCCCAGGGCCACGAGCCCCGTTTCATGGACTGGAGCAAGCCTACCTAGAATGGGCCTGCCACCAAGGACATCGCATGGATCCTCAGAAGGAAATCGACACCCGCGGCCTGAACTGCCCATTGCCCGTGCTCAAGGCCAAAAAAGCCTTGTCGGAAATGACCAGCGGCCAGGTGCTCAAGGTGGTCGCCACCGATCCGGGATCGGTGCGCGATTTCCAGGCCTTTGCGCGGCAGACCGGCAACGAGCTGGTGGAGCAAGCCACGCAGGATGACGAATTCATCCATTTTCTGCGCCGGCGCTGAGCGCCTGACGACGCGCGCGATCAGCTGGCCGTTGTCGCCTGGCTGATCTGCAGATTGGCGATGTAGTTGCGAAAGCCCGGGCCGAGATCGGGATGGGTCATCGCCAACTCGACATTGGCCTCGAGGAAGCCTTCCTTGCTGCCGCAGTCGTAGCGCTTGCCTTCGTATCGATACGCAAAAACCTTCTCGCGCCGCAACAGCGAGGCGATGCCGTCGGTGAGCTGGATTTCTCCACCCACGCCACGCGGCTGCGATTCGATCTCGTGGAACACGCCGGGGGTGAGGATGTAGCGGCCGGCCACGCCCAGGCGCGAAGGCGCCTCCTCCGGCGACGGCTTTTCGACGATGCGTGTCACGTCCACCAGGCGTTCGTTGCGGGTGGTGCCGTCGACGATGCCGTAGCGTTTGGTGTGCTCGGCCGGCACTTCCTGCACCGCGAGGATCGAGGCGCGCCATTCGTCGTATTGCTCCACCATCTGCTTGAGCACCGGCGGGCTGCCCACCATCAGGTCGTCGGCCAGCAGCACCGCGAACGGCTCGTTGCCCACCAGGCGCCGCGCGCACAGCACCGCATGGCCGAGGCCGAGGGCTTGCGCCTGGCGCACGTAGATGCATTCCATGTCGTCGGGCTTGACGCTGCGCACCACCTTCAGCAGGTCGAGCTTGTTGCTTTCTTCGAGCGCCTTTTCCAGCTCGTAGGTCATGTCGAAATGATCTTCGATCGGGCGTTTGTGCCGGCCGGTGACGAAGATCATTTCGCGCACGCCGGCCGCATAGGCTTCTTCCACCGCGTACTGGATCAGCGGCTTGTCGACCACCGTCAGCATTTCCTTGGGCTGCGCCTTGGTGGCGGGCAGGAAACGGGTGCCGAGGCCGGCAACCGGGAAGATGGCTTTCTTGATCGGCATGGGGTGGCAGCGCTTGAAAGGGGAAAAGTCGATTGTGCAGTCGAGAAGCTGGCCGGGCTATGGCGCGGCAGCCGAAGTTGCATCGAGTTGCGAAATCTGGGCTTGCAGGCGATCGAGTGTGTTGGAGAAGTCAGCCAGGCGCTGGCGCTCCTGCGCCACCACCGCGGCGGGCGCACGATCGACGAAGCTGGCATTGGCGAGCTTGGCGGTGGCCTTGCTCAACTCGCCGGCGATGCGCAGATGCTCCTTGCCCAGGCGCTCGCGCTCGGCAGCCACGTCGATCTCCACATGCAAGGCCAGCCGCGATTCACCCTGCACCACCACCGGCGCCAGGCGCGTGGCTTCGGCAAAGGCGGCGTCGTCGTCGAGCACGCGCACTTCCGAGAGGCGGGCCAGCGCCTTCAGCAGCGGCGCGGCTTCGAGAACAAACGCGCCATCGCCGATGGCCAGCAACGGCACCTTGGTTCCCGGCGACAGATTCATCTCGCCGCGCAGGCTGCGACAGGCCAGCATCAGGGCCTTGAGCTTGGCCATCCAGGCATCCGCACCGGCGTCGATGCGATCCAGCTGCGCCTGCGGATACGGCGCCGTGGCCACCGTGCCGCCCGCTTCCTTCGGTGCCCGCCCGGCCACCGGCGCCACGCGTTCCCACAGCTCGGCGGTGATGAAGGGTGTGACCGGGTGCATCAGGCGCAGCACGGTCTCCAACACGCGGATCAGCGTGCGGCGCGTGGCGCGCTGCTGCCCCTCATCGCCGGTGTTCAGCTGCACCTTGGCGATCTCGAGGTACCAGTCGCAATACTCATCCCACACGAAGGTGTAGATCGCGCCCGCCACGTTGTCGAGCCGGTAGTCGGCAAAGCCTTGCGCCACGGTGGCTTCGGCGCGTTGCAGCTCGTTGGTGATCCAGCGGTCGGCCGGCGAAAAGCGCATGTAGCCGTGGAAAGGCGCCCCTGGCGCGCACTCCGCCTTGGTGTGCTCCTTGAGGCCGCAATCCTGGCCTTCGCAGTGCATCAGCACAAAGCGGGTGGCGTTCCACAGCTTGTTGCAGAAGTTGCGGTACCCCTCGCAGCGCTTGGTGTCAAAGTTGATGTCGCGGCCGAGGCTGGCGTAGCTGGCCATGGTGAAGCGCAGCGCGTCGGCGCCATAGGCCGGCATGCCCTGCGGGAAATCCTGTGTGATGCGCGCGGTGATCCTGGGCGCCAGTTCGGGGCGCCGCAAGCCGATGGTGGACTTCTTGATCAGCTCGTCGAGGCCCACACCCTGGATCAGATCCACCGGGTCGAGCACGTTGCCTTCGCTCTTGCTCATCTTCTGGCCATGGGCGTCGCGCACCAGGCCGTGGATGTAGACATCGCGGAACGGCACCTTGCCGGTGAAGTGCAGCGTCATCATGATCATCCGGGCGACCCAGAAAAAGATGATGTCGTGGCCGGTGACGAGCACGCTCGACGGCAGGAACAGGCTTTGTTCGACTGTCTTGCCCGGCCAGCCGAGCGTGGAAAACGGGAACTGCGACGCGGAGTACCAGGTGTCGAGCACGTCTTCGTCGCGTTTCAGCGGGCCGCTGTAGCCGTCTGCATCGGCCTGAATGCGCGCGTCTTCCTCGCTACGTGCTACGTAGATCTTGCCGGTAGTGGCATACCAGGCCGGGATCTGATGGCCCCACCAGAGCTGGCGCGAGATGCACCAGTCCTGGATGTTCTTCATCCACTGGTTCCAGGTGTTCACCCACTGCGGCGGTACGAAGCGCACATCGCCGTTTTCCACCGCCCGCACGGCCCGCCCGGCGAGCGATTCGCCGTCGTGGCCGGGCTTGCTCATGGCCATGAACCACTGGTCGG
>JANMAS010000416.1:0-6318 GCA_031359975.1 Burkholderiales bacterium | reverse complement strand
ATCACGCTCATCTCGCGGCCCAGGTCGCGCGTGCCCTGCGCATTGGCCTCGCGCATCGTGGGCATGCTGGCGCGCAGCAAGGTGATCAGGTTCTTCTGCATCAGGCTGGCGCGGGCCGGGTCGGTTTCGATCAGGTGGTCGATCGAGGCCAGCGTGTTGAACAGGAAGTGCGGCTCCACTTGCGCTTGCATCGCGGCCATGCGGGCCTCCACCACTTGACGTTTCAACGACTCCGCCTCCGCCGTCTCCACCGCCTGGGCGGCCTTGACTTCGGCCTGGATGCGGCCCTTGTAGGTGATCTTCAGGATGATCGAGGCCACGATCCAGAAGAAGGCGATTTGCGGCAGCGAGTTGAACAGCCGAACGGTGCGGGTGGTCGTCACGGGTTCGCCCGCGGCGATCAGCGCGGCGTCGCGCTCGGCCTGCGCGGCGTCACGCACCGCCTCGGCGGCGTCGGCGGCGGCTTCCTTGGCGTCTTCGATGGCCTGGCGGATCGCATCGCGGGCTTCTTCGACCGCCTGGCGCACTTCGGCGCTGTCGGCGCCGGGCGGGATCTGCACCACCAGGCCCGTGCTGTCGATATTCACGCCGATGTGGGCAGCCGAGGCCGCCGCGGATGCCGCTGACGAGGTGGCGGATTGGGCGGCGTGTGCCTCGCTGCGTGGGCGGATGCGCACGCCTCCTGGGCCGATGGTGATGTCCAGGCCGCCCGAGTCGCCGTCACCCGCTTCGGTGCCGCTGGCTGACCCCTCGATGCGCACGCCGGGGATGGCGGGTACGGCGGGAGTGGCTGGCATGGCGGGTGCCTTGGGCGCTTTGGGGGCCTTGGGCGCATCGATCACGATCGAGCGGTGGCGCACCTCATCGACGGTCCAGCTGACCAGATCCGACATCACACCGGCCATCACCATCAGCAGCAGCGCCAGCAGGGCGAAGCGCTTCCAGCTGATGCTGACCAGCCAGGTGGCGTAGGCATGGAAGGCATTCACCGCACCGCTGGTGAATTTCTGCCATTCGGAGGGCGACGGAGAGGATGAAGTGGCCATGATGCGAGCGTGTGCGGGTACAAGCTGGTAGTTCGATGCTTGCACTGTACGCAGGCGCCGGGCCCGCAGCGATGGCTGAGCGACGCACCGGCATCGCCGGTGGACAGGCTGCAGGTTGGCCGGATGAGCGTTGCGGCGGACGGGCGAGGGCTACTCCCGCCGCGCCTCCACCCGCACCACCAACCTCACGGCGTCGCCCACCAGCGGGGCACCGAAGTTGGCGTTGAAATCGGACCGGTTCAGCTGGCCCTCGAAATCGCCGCCGCACAGCTCGCCCCGGTCGTCGGTGCGGCAGGAAAAGCGCAGCGCGCGCAGGCTCAGCGGCTGGCTGATGCCCTTGAAGGTGAGTTCGCCACGCAGTTCGGTGGGCGTGTCGCCCTCGAAAGTGAAGCGACGCGAGACAAACCAGGCCTGCGGAAACTCGGCGGTGGCCAGCAGATCGGGCCGTTGCAGGCGGGCGTCGAACAGCTTGGAGCCCGAATCGACACCGGCCATATCGATCGCCAGGCTCACTTCGCCGGCATGCGCTTCGCGATCGAGCACGGCACTACCGCTCAGCGGGCCGAAGCGAACACGGATGGTGGAGGTGCCGAAGTGCAGCACCTCGGCCTGCAACCAGGTGTGGTCAGGGTCCAGCCGATACGCCACCGGTGCCGCCAGCGCGCCGCCGCCCAGGCACAGCGCCGCCATCCCGGCGGCGCTGGCCTGCCTGAAGCTCATGAACAAGCGCCAGAGCGTTGCCGTTGCCCGCGCAGGATCGATCGGCACTTATTGCTTGATGGCTTCGATCTGGATCAGCAGCCGGATGTCGTCCGGGATGCCGGGCAGGCCGTAGGTCATGCCCCATTGGCTGCGCTGGATCTTGGCTTCGAAATCACCGCCACAGACTTCGCGCTTGAGCATCGGGTTCTGGTAGCAATTGAAACGCGTGGCTTTCAGGGAGACCGGGTTGGACTTGCCCAGCATGCGCAGCGTGCCGTCGATGCTGGTCACCTTGTCGCCGTCGAAGCTCATCTTGTCGCCGATGAATACAGCGGCCTTGAACTGTTCGGTGTCGAAGAAATCCTTGCTCATCAGGTGCTTGTCCAGCGGCGGCACGCCGGTATCCACCGAGGTGAGTTCCAGCGTCATCTCGGCCTTGCCGGTCTTGGCGGCGCGGTCGATCTCGACCACGCCTTCCTTCTTGTCGATGCGCCCGCGCAGGGTGGAGGTGCCGAAGTGCAGCGCCTCGAAGGTTACCGAAGTGTGGGTGGGATCCACCGCGTAACGCATCGTCTCCGCCATGGCCGCGGTGGAGATCGCCGCGGCGACGAGGCTGAAAAAGGTGGTGGCAATCAATGTCTTCATGGTGATACAGGTTTTCAGTGGGGAAGGAAGGGTGGACGGGGTCACGACGGTCAAGGTGCGGGCACGCCGGTCAGCGCGAGCTTGAACTTCACTTGCACCTCGTTGGCGATCACGGAGATATCGCTCCATTCGCCGTCGCCGATCTTGTATTCGAGGCGCTTGAGGGTGAAGGCGCCGGTGGCCGTGGCGTTGGTGCCGGTTTGTTGCACGGTGACCGGGACCAGCACATCACGCGACTGCCCCTTGATCGTGAGCTTGCCGGCCACATCGAACTTGCCGGCGCCGGTGGCCTTGAACGAGGTGCTTTGAAAGGTGGCTTGCGGCGTCTTCTTGGTGTCGAACCAGCTCGGCGTGACCAGTTCGGATTGGGCGTCGGCCGAATCCATCGTGGCGCTGGCCAGGTCGATCGTGAAGGCTACCTTGTTGGTATCGGCCTTTTTTGGATCGAAGCTCACCTGCGCATCGAAGCGGGTGAACTTGCCTTCCATTGGTACGCCGGTCTGGCGGGCGGTGAAGGCGATGTCGCTTTGCGCGGCCACGATCTTCTGTTGGGCGAACACGGGCAAACACAAGGCCGTGAAACCGGCGAGGAGGATGAGGTGCTTGGTGGATGTCATGGTCATGAGGTGGCGCGACCGACACCCATCCGGGCCAGCAGCCCGTCGCGGTCGATCAACTGGTGTTTGAGGGCGGCGGCGATGTGCACGAGCACGATCCCGCCGAGGGTGAATGCAGCGATCATGTGCAAGGGCTTGATGGCTTCGGCCAGCGCCTTGTCGCCCACCGGCACGAAGTTCGGCAAGGGCAGCACGCCGAACCACACCACAGGAAAACCCGCGGCAGAGCTGTAAGCCCAGCCGGTCAAGGGCACGATGAAGAACAACGCGTACATCGCCTTGTGCAGAAAGTGCGCGGCCTTGGCTTGCCAGGCGGGCATCGGCAGGTCAGGGGGAGGTTTGTGCAGCAAGCGCCACAGCAGGCGCAGCGCCGAGAGGCTGAGGATGGTGACGCCGGCCCACTTGTGCCAGTTGTAGAGCTTGAGCCGCTGCAGGCTGGGCGGCAGATCGCTCATGTACAGGCCCACACCCAGCGAGCCGAGGATCATCAAGGCCAGCAGCCAGTGCAAGCCGATCGCGGTGCGGGTGTAGGAAGGATTTTTCTTCGTCATCGTGCCTGCAGTGTCAACGCTGCAGGCTCACCGGCGGTTCACCGCGGGTGAAGAGAGCGTTCAACGCCATCGAACGCCCAGGCCCGGCCGGGGCGTGGGCCGCTGCCGCCACAGGCCGGCACACAGGCGTTCGCAGGCGGCGTGGCTCGCGGGCTCCATCAGGCCCCGGCGCAACGCAAAGTCGAGCGTGACCAGCGCGGCATCCACGGTCATCTCGTCGGTGGCGGCCAGCGCCAGCGCTTCGTCGATCGGCAGCTTGGCAAAGGCGGCGACTTCGCCATCCTGGTTGGCGGGCACCACGCTCTCCGGCATTTCGAGGTCGTAGGCCTGTATCCATTCGTTTTGCAGGCCCTCGGGGATGTCGCGGCAGATGCCGAGCAGGCGGCCTTCTACCGCCCGCGAGGCCAGTGCGGCGGACAAGCCGGCCTCTTCCCAGGCTTCGCGCACCAGCGTGCGCTTTAGGGGCTGGCCATGGGTGACGCCCCCGCCAACCATGTTGTCGAGCTTGCCGGGGTCGGTCGTCTTGCCGGCCGAGCGGCGCGCGATCCACAGGTGTGTGGGCCGTCGGCCGGGCCCGATCACATAGCCGTTGCAATGGGCGCCAAAGGTGAGCAAACCCCAGAACCGCGCCGCGGCACGCTCCACCACCGCCAACATCTGCAGGCTCGGGCCGACGAGGGCAAACGGCTCTTGCCGCCACCCGGTGATCAGGCCGTCGTCGCGCAGGCTGAGGTTGATTTCGCCGAGCAAGCGGGTGCGCAGGCCGTGGTCGACGATCAGGTCGGCGCCATGTTCGTCAACGTTCAGTACCGTGGGCCAGCGCTGCAGATCGCCCAGGTGTTTGCGCGCGACCGAACCCACCGTGATGAGCTCGCCACGATGCAACACCCGAAACGGCAGCCGGGCCGCGCAGTCATGTTCGACCGCTCGCGCCACGGCGGCCCACGCCGAAAACCCCTGCATCGAGCGAGTTTAGGGCGTGCTCCGTGTTCTGGCGCGTCAGGCGGCCCGTTGAACGTGGGGGTTCGAATCGCGCCACTGGCTCATCAGCTGGGCCCAGGTGGCACGCGCGGCGAGCAAATGCTTTTCCTTGACGTGCCCGTAGCCGCGGATCTGTTCGGGGATGCGTGCGATCTCGGCCGCCAGGGCGAGCTTGTCGGCGGTCAGGCCGGCCAGCATCTCGTCGCTGCTGGCACGGTACTCGGCGATCAGCGCGCGTTCGCCGCGGCGCTCCTCGCTATAGCCGAACACATCCAACGCGCCGCCGCGCAGAAACTTCAGCTTGGCGAGCAGGCCAAACGTGCTGCGAATCCAGGGCCCGTAGGCCGACTTGACCAGTTCGCCCTTGTCGTTGCGCTTGGAGAACAGCGGCGGTGCGAGGTGGTGCTTGAGCTTGTAGTCGCCTTCGAACTGCTGCGCGATCTTGTCGGTGAAGCTCGTATCGGTATGCAACCGCGCGACTTCGTATTCGTCCTTGTAGGCCATCAGCTTGAAGAGGTAGCGGGCCACGGCTTCGCTGAGCGTCTTGCTGGTGCCCAGCGCGCTTTCGGCTTGCCGAACCTTCTCGACAAACGCCTTGTAGCTTTGCGCGTAGGCCGCATCCTGGTAGCCGGTGAGGAAATCCACCCGCTTGGCGATCATCTCGTCGAGCGACGGCTTCTTGACAAACGCGATCACCTGCGCCGCCTTGAACAGCGCGCGCACCGCCGCCAGATCGTGGGCGCAGCGGCGGCCCCATTCGAAGGCCGCCTTGTTCTTTTCGATCTGCACGCCGTTGAGCTCCATGGCCCGCATCAGGGCGGCGTGGCCGAGCGGAATGCGGCCCTTTTGCCACACGAAGCCGAGCATCAGCGGATTGGTATAAATCGAATCGCCGAGCAGTTGCACCGCAGCCTCGTCGGCATCGAAGGCCGTCATGTGTGCGGCACCGACGGCCGCACTCACCGCGGCCTCGCAGTTGCCACCGGGGAACTGCCATTCGGTATTGGCCACGAAGCCGGCCGTGGGCGTGCCGTGGATGTTGAGCGCCACATAGGTGCGGCCTTCGTGCATCACCGACAAGGTGGTCTTGCTGGCGGTAACGATCGCATCGCAACCGATCACCACGTCGGCCTTGGCGGTGTCCACCTTGGTGGTGTGGATCGCATCGGGCCGGTTGGCGATCTGCACATGGCTCCAGGTGGCGCCGCCCTTTTGCGCCAGGCCGGCGGCATCCTGCGTGATGATGCCCTTGCCTTCGAGGTGCGCCGCCATGCCCAGCAGCGCACCGATGGTGATCACACCGGTGCCGCCCACACCGGCCACCACGATGCCCCAGGCTTCTTCGGCCAGCGGCAGCGCGGGATCGGGGATCGGCGGCTGGTCGGCCAGGTTGTTCTTCTTGTCGGCCTTGGGCTTCTTGAGCGTGCCGCCTTCGACGGTGACAAAGCTCGGGCAGAAGCCGTAGACACACGAGAGATCGTTGTTGCAGCTGTACTGGTTGATGCGGCGCTTGCGGCCGAATTCGGTTTCCAGCGGCTCGATCGAGACGCAGTTCGACTGAACCGAGCAGTCGCCGCAGCCCTCGCAGACGGCAGCGTTGATGAACACCCGGCGCTTGGGGTCGTCCATCGTCTTGCGCTTGCGACGCCGGCGCTTTTCGGCGGCACAGGTCTGGTCGAAAATGATGACCGTCGTGCCGGCGGTGGCGGCGAATTCGTCCTGGATGGCGGGCAGGGCGGAGCGATCGAGCAGCCGGACCGAAGACGGTAGCGCAAC
>JANMAS010000408.1:0-4173 GCA_031359975.1 Burkholderiales bacterium | reverse complement strand
GGCGAGCGCCGCGGTGATCTGGGCGTCGATGTCGGCACCGCGACCGTAGAGATGGTTGAAACGGCGCGCCACTTCGCGCGTGAGTTCGACGTGCGAAGACTGGTCTTCACCCACCGGCACGTAGTTGGCCTTGTAGATCAGGATATCGGCCGCCTGCAGCAGCGGGTAGCCGAGGAAGCCGTAGGTCGCGAGGTCGCGGTCCTTCAGCTTTTCCATCTGGTCTTTGTAGGTCGGCACGCGCTCCAGCCAGCCGAGCGGCGTGCCCATTGCGAGCAAGGTGAACAGCTCGGCGTGCTCGGGCAGGCGGCTCTGGATGAAGATCGTGCAGCGATCGGGATCGAGGCCGGCGGCGATCCAGTCGATCACCATGTCGTACACGTTGTGCTCGATGCGGCGGCTGTCGGCATAGTGCGTGGTGAGCGCGTGCCAATCGGCGACGAAGAAGAAGCAGTCGTACAGCGCTTGCAGGCGCACCCAGTTTTTCAGGGCGCCGTGGTAGTGGCCGAGGTGCAGCGCGCCGGTGGGGCGCATGCCGGAGAGGACGCGTGGTGTCATGGTGTGGGCGAAGCGGTGGCGGATTCTAGGCAGGCGCCGGGCGCATGGCTCGCTACACTGCGCGCCCAATGATGCGCATCGTCATCCTGATCTCCGGTCGCGGCTCCAACATGGAAGCCGTGGCCAGAGCGTGTGTGCACGAAGCCTGGCCGGCGCAGGTGGTGGCCGTGATCGCCAGCCGCGCGGATGCGCCCGGCCTCGCTGCGGCACACGGGCTTGGCCTGGCCACCGCGGTGGTTGATCATCGCGCGCATGCCCGCAGGCCCGCCTTCGACGCGGCGCTGGATGTCGCCGTGGCCGGCTTTGCGCCGGATCTGGTGGTGCTTGCCGGCTTCATGCGCATCCTCGACGATGCCTTCGTGGCGCGCTACGCCGGCCGCATGCTGAATGTGCACCCCTCCCTGCTGCCGTCATTCGCCGGGCTTCATACCCACCGCCGGGCCATCGAGGCGGGTTGCAAGATCAGCGGTGCCACGGTGCACTTCGTGACGCCCACCCTCGACCACGGCCCCATCGTGGCCCAGGCGGCGGTGCCGGTGCGGCCGGACGACGATGAGCACAGCCTGGCCGAGCGGGTGCTGGCGGCGGAGCATGTGGTGTTTGCGCGGGCGGTGGGTTGGTTTGTGCGCGACCGCTTGCGCGTGCAGCAAGGGCAGGTCGAGCAGCTCGACCATGAGCCCCAGTGGTGGTTCGCGCCGTGAGCGCCGCGCCACCGCGATGATCAAAGCAGGCTGGCGCCGATGTTGATCGCCAGCGCCAGCAGCATGGTGTTGAACGCGAACGACAGCACCGAATGCGCCAGCACCCAGCGCCGGATGGCCGGGCTGGCGATGGCGACGTCGGACGTCTGCGAGGTGCAGGCGATCGTGAACGAAAAATAGAGGAAGTCGGCGTAGCCGGGATCGGCATCGGCCGCCATGCCGGGAAATTCGAGGCCACCGTGCGGGCCGCTGTGGTACTGGCTCGCGTAGTGCAGTGCGAACAGCGTCGCCAGCAGCAGCCACGAGCCAGCCAGCGTGGCCGCGGTGAATGCCACGTGCGCGATGGCCAAGGGCCTGCCGGCCTCGTGCGCACCGGCCATTTCGACGACGATCGCCGCCACGCTGGCGAGCACCGCGCCGATGGCGGTGATCATCATCACGGCGGTGCCTTCGGCATTGGCCTTGGCGTCGCGCTCGATATGGCGGTTGTCACCGCGCGTCATCTTCCAGGCGATCAGCAGCAGATAGGTCCACACCCCGGCATTCCATCCAATCAGTGCGCGGGTGACGAGCGCCAGTGGGGCCGGCACGATCAGCCCAACGGCCACGCCGAGCGCCAGGGCGGCAACGAGACGTGGGCGGTGGCTGAGGTGACGAAGCATGCGTGGAAGATGCCGCTTTGGACATAGGCCGCGACGGAGCCAAGGCACACACGAGGCTCACGAATGAAGTCTCGATAATCGGCCGATGCATCCTAACGCCCTGTTGTCACTCGCCACACAGCTGCTCCAGGCGGTGTCGCAACTCGACGCGCCGGCGGATGCCACCGTCGGCAGCTTCTTCGCCAAACACCGCATGCTCGGCGCGCGCGACCGGCGCGTGCTCGCCGATACCGTGTTCGCGGTGCTGCGGCAGCGATCCGTTCTCGGCGCGCTGACGGCAGGCGCAGGGCCCGATCGCCAGCGACGCCTGATGATCCTGGCCTGGTCGGGTGACCGGGCGGAACTCGACCGCGCCTTGACCGACGTCGAACGCCAGTGGCTGGATCAAGCGCGGGCGACCGACGTGGCCAGCTTGCCACCGGCGGTGTGCCGCAACCTGCCGCCTTGGCTCGACGAGGCGCTGCGAAGCTCGCTGCCGGATTCGTCCGATGCCGAGCTGGACGCCCTGGCGCAAGCCTTGTTGGCGCCGGCGCCGCTCGATCTGCGCGTCAACACGATGAAGGCCAAGCGCGACGACATCCGCTTGGAGCTGCGGGAGGCCGGTCTGGCGGTCGAGCTCACCCCCTACTCGCCTTGGGGCCTGCGGGTGCAGGGCAAGCCCTCGCTGGAAAAGCTCGCGCCCTACCTGCGCGGCGACATCGAAGTGCAGGATGAAGGCAGCCAACTGCTGGCGCTGCTGATGGAGGCCCGCCGCGGTGAAACGATCGTCGACTTCTGCGCCGGCGCCGGCGGCAAGACGCTGGCAATCGGCGCGGCGATGCGCGGTACCGGCCGCCTGTATGCGATCGATACCTCCGGGCACCGGCTCGATGCACTCAAGCCCAGATTGGTGCGCAGCGGGCTGAACAGCGTCTACACGATGCAGATCGCCCACGAGCGGGATGAGCGCCTGGACCGCCTGGACGCCAAGGCCGACGGCGTGTTTGTCGACGCGCCGTGCTCCGGGCTGGGAACCCTCAGGCGCAATCCGGATCTGAAATGGCGACAGTCCGCCCAAAAGATCGCGGCCATGCATGCAACCCAGCTCGCCATCCTGGGCCGCGCGGCGCGGCTGGTAAAGCCCGGCGGGCGATTGCTCTACGCCACCTGCAGCCTCCTGCGTGCCGAAGGCGAGGCCATCGGGGCGGCCTTCGAGGCGCAGGCCGGTGGGTTTGCGAGGGTGCCGATCGGCGACGCGCTGGGGCGCCTTGGGCTGGGGGCACACGGCCTGTCAACGGCGGATGGCGGGTTTCGACTGTGGCCGCATCGCCACGGCACCGATGGCTTCTTCGCCGCACTTTGGCAACGAGGATGAATTTATCGATGAGAGTTGGCGGCAGATCGAATCAAGTTCGCTGGAAATGACGGCAAACTGTGCCGGCTTTCAGGCTTTTGCGAATTTGTCACATTCGCCTACAATGAACCGTCTTCTCCAGCATGGGCCAATTTGTGGAAATCAATTCGTTCTCGGTCGTCGTCGATTCGCTGCTGCAGTGGTTGTCGACGGGCTTGCTCGACGCGTCATGGTGGCAAGTGGTGCTGTATGCGCTAGTGATCACTCACATCACGATCGCGTCGGTGACACTCTATCTTCACCGCGCGCAGGCGCACCGGTCGCTTGATTTGCACGGCATTCCGTCGCATTTCTTTCGCTTCTGGTTGTGGCTCACCACCGGCATGGTCACCAAGGAGTGGGTGGCGATTCACCGCAAGCACCATGCGAAGTGCGAGACCGACGAAGATCCGCACAGCCCGCAAACCCGCGGCATCGGCAAGGTTCTGAAAGAAGGCGCCGAGCTTTACCGGGCCGAGTCGAAAAACGACGACACGATGGCCAAGTTCGGCCACAACACGCCGGACGACTGGATCGAGCGCAACCTCTACACCCGCTTTTCCTGGCAGGGCGTGGGCCTCATGCTCGTGCTGAATGTGACGCTGCTGGGTGCCATCGGCGCTTCAGTGTGGGCCGTCCAGATGATGTGGATCCCGATCTGGGCGGCAGGTGTGGTCAACGGCCTGGGCCATTGGTGGGGCTACCGCAACTTCGAGGCGCCCGATGCGTCGACCAACATTTCGCCCTGGGGCGTGATCATCGGTGGCGAAGAGCTGCACAACAACCACCACACCTACCCGACCTCGGCCAAGCTCTCGGTCAAGCCCTACGAGTTCGACATCGGCTGGGCCTACATCCGCGGCCTCGAGATGCTCGGGCTGGC
>JANMAS010000163.1:0-1558 GCA_031359975.1 Burkholderiales bacterium | reverse complement strand
GCCTCGATGGACGAACTGGTGCAGCGTGGCGGCGAAAAGGGCGTTCAGGAGATCGTCATCGGCATGGCGCATCGGGGCCGGCTCAACGTGCTGGTCAATACGCTGGGCAAGATGCCGCGTGATCTGTTCGCCGAGTTCGATCACACGGCACCTGAAACGCTCGCCTCCGGCGACGTGAAATACCACCAGGGCTTTTCCAGCGACGTCACCACCCCCGGCGGGCCGGTGCATCTGAGCTTGTCGTTCAATCCCTCGCACCTGGAGATCGTCAACCCGGTGGTCGAGGGATCGGTCAAGGCGCGCCAGGATCGCCGGGGCGACAAGAACGGCCTGTCGGTGCTGCCCATCATCGTGCACGGCGATGCCGCGTTTGCCGGCCAGGGCGTGGTGATGGAAACGCTGGCGCTCGCGCAAACGCGCGGGTACTTCACCGGCGGCACGGTGCACATCGTGATCAACAACCAGATCGGCTTCACCACCAGCGATCCGCGCGACAGCCGTTCCACGCTGTATTGCTCCGATGTCGTGAAGATGATCGAAGCGCCGGTGCTGCACGTCAACGGCGACGATCCCGAAGCCGTGGTGCTGTGCACCCAGTTTGCGCTGGACTACCGGCAGGAGTTCAACAAGGATGTGGTGGTCGATATCGTCTGCTTCCGCAAGCTGGGCCACAACGAACAAGACACACCCGCGCTCACCCAGCCGTTGATGTACAAGAAGATCGGCGAGCATCCCGGCACCCGGCGCCTGTACGGCGAGAAGTTGGTGGCCCAGGGTGTGCTCCCGGCCGACGGGCCTGATGCGATGGTCAAGGCCTTCCGCGCCGCGATGGACGCCGGCCGCCACACGGTGGATCCGGTGCTCACCAACTTCAAGAGCAAATACGCGGTCGACTGGACACCCTTCCTCAACCGCAAATGGACCGACGCCGCCGACACCGCGTTGCCGCTGGCCGAGATCAAGCGCCTGGCCGAGCGCATCACCACCATCCCGGCCAATTTCAAGGCCCATCCGCTGGTCGAGAAAGTGCTTGCGGATCGCGCGGCGATGGGCCGTGGCGAGATCAAGGTCGATTGGGGCATGGGCGAGCACCTGGCCTATGCCTCGCTGGTGGCCAGCGGCTACGCGGTGCGATTGTCGGGCGAGGATTGCGGGCGTGGCACGTTCACCCACCGGCATTCGGTGCTGCACGATCAAAACCGCGAAAAGTGGGATGAGGGCACCTACACGCCGCTGCAACACGTGGCCGAAGGCCAGGCGCCGTTTGTCGTCATCGATTCGATCCTGTCGGAAGAAGCCATCCTCGGCTTCGAATACGGCTATGCCAGTGCCGACCCGAACACGCTGGTGATCTGGGAAGCGCAGTTCGGCGATTTCGTGAACGGCGCCCAGGTGGTGATCGATCAGTTCATCGCGTCGGGTGAAGTGAAATGGGGCCGCGCCAACGGCCTCACGCTGATGCTGCCGCACGGCTTCGAAGGGCAGGGCCCCGAGCATTCGTCCGCACGGCTCGAGCGCTTCATGCAACTCTCGGCCGACAACAACATGCAGGTGGTAC
>JANMAS010000328.1:0-19033 GCA_031359975.1 Burkholderiales bacterium | reverse complement strand
TGAAACCGCCGCACCCGCTCGGCCTTGTCGGGCACCACCAGAGCGCGCTGGCGCACCGCATCCTGCGTCGTCACGCCGGTGGGGCAGGCGCCGGTATGGCAGGTTTGCGCCTGGATGCAGCCGAGCGAGAACATGAAGCCTCGCGCCGCGTTACACCAGTCGGCACCGAGCGCCATCATGCGGGCGATATCGAACGCGCTCACCACCTTGCCGGCGCAGCCCAGGCGGATGCGTGAACGCAGGTCGAGCCCGACGAGTGTGTTGTGCACCAGCAGCAGGCCCTCCTGCAGCGGCGCGCCCACGTGATCGGTAAATTCCAGCGGCGCCGCGCCGGTGCCACCCTCGGCGCCATCGACGACGATGAAGTCCGGCGTGATGCCCGTCTCCAGCATCGCCTTGGCGAGCGCGAACCATTCCCACGGGTGGCCGATGCACAGCTTGAAACCGGTGGGCTTGCCGCCGGAGAGGTTGCGCAGCCGGTCGATGAACTCCAGCAGTTGCACCGGTGTATCGAAGGCCGAATGGCGCGACGGCGACACACACTCCACACCCACCATCACACCGCGCGCCTGGGCGATTTCGGCGGTGACCTTGGGGCCGGGCAACACGCCGCCATGGCCGGGCTTGGCGCCCTGGCTCAACTTCAGCTCGATCATCTTCACCTGCGGCTCGCTGGCCTGCGCCTGGAACTTCAGCGCATCGAAGCGGCCATCATCGTCGCGGCACCCGAAGTAGCCCGAGCCGATCTCCCAGATCAGATCGCCGCCGTGCTCGCGGTGATAGCGGCTGATCGAGCCTTCGCCGGTATCGTGCGCGAAGCCGCCCTTCCTGGCGCCGGCGTTGAGGGCAAGGATGGCATTGGCGCTCAAGGCGCCGAAGCTCATCGCCGAGATGTTGAACACACTCGCCGAATAGGGCTGCGCGCGGCCTTCGCCGATGGTCACGCGGAAATCGTGCGATGCAATGTGCGTGGGCCGCAGCGAGTGATTGAGCCACTCGTAGCCTTCCAGCCGCACATCGAGCTGCGTGCCGAAGGGGCGGTTGTCGGGTGCGCCCTTGGCGCGTTGGTACACCAGCGAGCGCTGGGCACGCGAGAACGGTGCGGCGTCGCTGTCGCTCTCGATGAAGTACTGGCGAATCTCGGGGCGGATGAACTCGAACAGGAAACGCAGGTGGCCGATCACCGGGTAGTTGCGCAGCACCGAATGGCGCGTTTGCCGCGTATCGCGAAACCCGAGGCCCACGAGAAACAGGCTCACCAGCACGCCCAGGCTGCCGATACGAAAGGCCACATAGGTGAAGCTGAACAGCAGCAGCGCCACGCCGCACAGCAGCCAGGCGCCATAGCGCACCGGAAAGTGTCGATCGAGGCGGCTCAGCCATTCATGCATCGGGTGCTCCTTGACGGGATGGGTCGTCTGACCGGCCTTGACCTTGCAGCCGTGCGCAACGCGGTCGCGATCCTAGGGCCATTCACCCTGGCCGCGCCAACCAGCGCAGCGCGCCGTCGGCTGCGACCCGGGCACTGGCGATCGCCGCGGTGAGCAGGTAGCCGCCGGTGGGTGCTTCCCAGTCCAGCATCTCGCCGGCGCAGAACACGCCCGGCTTCGCACGCAGCATCAGATGCGCGTCGAGCGTTTCCAGCCGCACGCCACCGGCGGTGCTGATCGCCTCGTCGATCGGGCGCGCCGCCGTCAAGGTGAGCGGCCAGGCTTTCAATTGCAGCGCCAGGCCGGCGGCGTCGTGGTCGACGAGCGCGGTGAGCGTGGCGCTGGATAACGATTCGCGCAGCAGGCCGGCCCTCACCGGATCGAGCCCCGCGCGGCGCCGCAGGTGCTCGCTCACCGTGCGGCTGCCCCTCGGTTGGGCCAGTTCCTTGCCAAGCCGCTCGAGCGAGCGGCCGGGCAGCAGATCGAGTTCGATGGTGGCCTGGCCGGTGGCGCTGATCTCGTCGCGGATCAAGGCCGACGCCGCATACACCAGGCTGCCTTCGATGCCGGTGGCGGTGATCACGAACTCACCTGGGTGATCGAAGCGCCGCCCGCGTGAATCGGTGAACCGCAGCACCACCGCCTTGATCGGCTGGCCCGCCGCGCGCTGCGCAAACACAGCGCTCCAGCCGACGTCGAAACCGCAGTTCGACGGCTGCAGCGGCGCCACATCCGCACCCACCGCCCGCAGCCACGGCAGCCACGCGCCGTCGGAGCCCAGGCGCGCCCAGCTGGCACCGCCGAGCGCGAGCAGCGTGGCATCGGCGGCATGCAGCACCTCGCCTGTGGGCGTGTGAAAGCGGCACGCGCCGTCGGCGGCCCAGCCGAGCCAGCGGTGCCGGGTATGAAGGCGCACGCCCTGGCCGCGCAGGCGATGCAACCAGGCGCGCAACAAAGGCGCCGCCTTCATGTCAGCAGGAAACACGCGGCCGGAGCTGCCGACAAAGGTATCCACGCCCAAGCCTTGCGCCCACGCGCGCAGCGCCACCGGCCCGAAGCCTTGCAGCCACACGGCCACCGCATCGTGGCGCTCGCCGTAGCGCCGCACAAACGCGTCGATCGGCTCGCTGTGCGTGAGGTTCAGTCCGCCCTTGCCGGCCAGCAGGAACTTGCGGCCCACCGAGGGCATGGCGTCGAACAGGTCTACCGAGGCACAGCCGCCAGCCAGCACCTCGGCCGCCATCAGGCCCGCCGGCCCGCCACCGATCACCGCGACCCGGCGCGCGGCTGGCCCGGAATGAACGCTGGGATCGGAGGATTGGCTCGACATCGGTGCGCGAGTCTAGGCGACCTCTGCGCCGCTATACTGACGACCCAGCGCCGATTTGTTCCTGATTGCGGGCGCTCTACAAATGCCGCTAAATGGCGCCCCACCCGGTGGCCGCTTGAGCGGCGCCGGGTTTTGTTTTTCTCGCGGCGGCGCCTGCTGTGCCCCGCCGAGATCACTGCAGGGTGTCATGGGTCACGTCGGTCACGTCGGTCACGTCGTTTCTCAATCGATGCACTTCGATGAGGCCTTGCCGCTGAAGAGCGGCGCCTCGCTGCGCGACTACACGCTCGTCTACGAAACCTACGGCACGCTCAACGAGCAGCGCAACAACGCCGTGCTGGTGTGCCACGCACTCAACGCTTCGCACCATGTGGCCGGCACCTATGCCGACAAGCCGCACAGCGAAGGCTGGTGGGACAACCTCATCGGCCCCGGCAAGCCGCTCGATACCGATCGGTTTTTCGTCATCGGCGTGAACAACCCGGGTTCCTGCTTCGGCTCCACCGGCCCCACCGATCGCAACCCCGATCCTGCGGCGCAAGGGCATCCCTACGGCGCCGACTTTCCGGTGGTGACGGTGGAAGACTGGGTTGACGCGCAAGCCCGCCTGCTCGATCGCCTGGGCATCACGCAGCTCGCGGCGGTGATCGGCGGCAGCCTCGGCGGCATGCAGGCGCTGTCGTGGACGCTGCGCCACCCGGACCGCGTGCGCCACTGCATCGGTGTGGCCACCGCGCCGAACCTGTCGGCCCAGAACATCGCCTTCAACGAGGTGGCGCGGCGCGCCATCGTCACCGATCCGGATTTCCACGGTGGCCACTTCTATCGCCACGGCGTGCTGCCCAAGCGGGGCCTGCGCGTGGCCCGGATGATCGGCCACATCACCTACCTCTCCGACGATGCGATGGACGAAAAGTTCGGCCGTCAACTGCGCCACGATGCGCTGGCTTTCAGCACACAGGAGGTGGAGTTCCAGATCGAGAGTTACCTGCGCCACCAGGGCGACAAGTTCAGCGACTATTTCGACGCCAACACCTACTTGCTGATCACCCGCGTGCTCGATTATTTCGATCCCGCGGCAGCGCATGGCGGCGACCTGGCACGCGCCTTTGCCGTGGCCAAGGCCAAGTTCCTGCTGGTGAGTTTCACCACCGACTGGCGCTTCTCGCCCGCCCGCTCGCGCGAGATCGTGAAAGCGCTGGTCGACAACCAGCACGACGTCACCTACGCCGAGATCGCCGCCCCCCACGGCCACGATGCCTTCCTGCTCGAAGACCCGCGCTATCACGCGGTGCTGCGCGCCTATTTCGATAATGTCGCCGCAGAGCAGCGGGCCGAGCGCCGGGCCGCTCCGTGGGCCACGAAGAGGCCCACCTTGTGGACCTCGGCGGCCCGCATCCCCTCGGGGGATCGGCCGATGTACTCATCGGACGAGGGGTCGTCATGAGCGAACGCGCGGAAATGGAGGTGATCGCGCAATTGGTGCCCGTTGGCAGCCGTGTTCTGGATCTCGGCTGCGGCGACGGCGCGTTACTCGAATACTTGCGGCAGACGCGCCAGTGCCGCGGCTTCGGCATCGAGATCGACGACAGCCAGGTGGCCGCGTGTGTGCGCCGCGATGTGAAGGTGCTGCAGCTCAACCTCGAAGAAGGGCTGGCGCTGTTCGAGGATCACAGCTTCGATGTGGTGCTGCAGTTGCAGACGCTGCAACACCTGCGCAACACCGAGCGCATGCTGCGCGAAACCGCGCGCGTGGGGCGTATCGGCATCGTGAGCTTCCCCAATTTCGCGCATTGGCCCAACCGGGTGCGGGTGGCCACCGGCCGCATGCCGGTCACCCGCGCGCTGCCTTACCAGTGGTACGACACACCCAATATCCGTGTCGGCACGCATGTGGATTTCGAGGTGCTGGCGCGCAAGAACGGCCTGGCCATCCTCGACAGCTTCGGCATCCAGAACGGCCAGCCGGTGCGCCGCTGGCCCAACCTGCTGGCCAGCGTGGCAGTGTTCAAGTTCGAGCGGCGGTAGTTCGAACGGCCGCGGTTCAAGCAGCGGCGGTTCATCCAGCGATCACCAGTTCGAAACTTGCCTGGGCCGCGATCTGGCCGTTCACGAGCAGATCGACACGATGCTCGCCGGCAAAGTAGCGGCGCGTGGTGATCAGCTTCACTGGATGCCCCTTGCGCAGCACACGATGCTCGCTCGCCGCGAGCTCGATCGTCCAGCCCTTGAACACCTTGGCCGATGTGCTGCCGTTGGCCTTGATGTGGTGCACCGCGTAGTCGATCACCAGCGATTGCGGCTGGCGTGCGCGTGAGCGCAACGCTACCTCCAGGGTCACGCCGTCGCCCAAGGCGATGCGCCGGGGGGAGATCGTCAGGCCGGCATCGCCGCGCAGCTTGGCGCCTTGGCCCCATGCGCGCAGCACGGCGGCATCGCCCTGCTTGATCAAGGTGCGGCTGGCATGACGCAGCAACGCCTGGCGCTGCGCCGTGGCATCGGGCAGGTGTTCGGCCAGCCACTGTGCCACCCGCTGCGGATGATCCTTGGCGATGTCGTTGAGATGGTTGGCCACGCTGCGGCGCACATACGCGCTGGGGTCATCCTGCAAGGCACGCAACAACGGCAGGGTGGGCGATGGATCCTGGACCAGCGATTTGAGCTGCAAGCCCCATGGCAGGCGCGGTCGGCTGCCTTCGCTCACCAGGCGGCGCACATGCGCGCTGGGGTCTGTCGTCCAGCGCTGCAAGGTGGCGAAGGTGAACTCGGGATGCCGCACAATGAACGGCCGGATCGCCCATTCGGCGGTCAGGCGCTGGGTGAGCGCATGCAGCGCCGCCAGCCCGCGCTGCGGCGATTCGAGCCCGCGGCGTGCCACATACTCACCCAAGGGCCAGATCACCCAACCGCTCAGGCCCGCGTCGTCGTCACGTGCCTTCGATACGCCTTCGCCTTCGGCCAGCGGCGGCGCCAGGCTCGCCTCGATCACCTCGGCGGCGCGCGAAAAATCGGCGGGCAGCGTAGCCTGCAAGGCATCGCCCAGATGCATCGCACGCGCCTTCAGCTCCAGGTCGGCCAGCCCCTTCAGCGCCTGGCGCTCGAATCCCGCTCGATCAAAGCCGCCCCACGCACGCTGCAGATGCAAGCCCGCCGCACGCACCGTAGCAGCATTGATGAGATTCTTGAACGGCTCGGCCATGCGGGGTCCTGCGGAGGTTCGTACCATTGTCGGCGGCGCCGCCACCGCTCGGTGAGCGCCGTTTCATCACCTTCCAGGGAGTCCAGAACAATGCGTACAGGCCCAATCTCGCCCCGCTTGCATCTTCAATGGCTGCAGGTGGCATCGCTGGCGGTGACGCTGGCTGCTGCCGGCACGCTGGTGGCCTGCGGCGGCGGCGGTTCGGCGGGCACCCCCCCGCCGCCAGCGCCCGCCCCGTCGCCCACGCCGCCGCCACCGCCCACGGCCTTCCGGCCATCGTCGGAATACGCCGCGCAGTGTGTGAGCCCGCGGCCCGCCGGCGAGATCAATCCGTTCAGCAACGAGCCCTACGGCGATGTGCAGGGCACCGCCACCACCGAGAAGAACTGGGTGCGTTCGTGGATCGATGAAACCTATCTCTGGTACAGCGAGGTGGCCGATCTGCCGGCCAACGGCTATGCCAGTGCGGTGTCGTATTTCGATGTGCTGAAAACCTCCGCCACCACCGCCTCCGGTTCGCCCAAGGATCGCTTTCACTTCACCTACGCCACCCCCGACTGGGTGGCCCTGGCCACCACCGGCGTCGAGCTTGGCTACGGCATGGAGTTCGCGGTGTTTGCCACCTCGCCGCCGCGGCGCTTCGTGGTGGCCTACACCGAACCCGACTCACCGGCCGCGAACAACCTGGTTTCTCGCGGCGCCGAGCTGGTGAACGTGGACGGTGTCGATTTTGTCAACGGCAACGATGTCGAAGTGCTCAACGAAGCGCTGTTCCCTACCTCCAACGACAACACCCATCGCTTCCAGTTCCGCGATGTCGGTACCAGCGCTACCTATGTCGTCGAACTTCGCCCCGCCGACGTGACGCGCACGCCCGTGCCCACGGTGCAGGTGCTGCCGACGGCCACCGGGCCGGTGGGCTACATGGTGTTCAACGATCACATCGCCACCTCTGAATCACAGCTCATCGCCGCGGTGAACCAGCTCAAGGCCGGCGCGGTCACCGATCTGGTGCTCGACATCCGCTACAACGGCGGCGGCTACCTCGCGATCGCCAGCGAACTCGCCACGATGATTGCCGGCAGCACACGCACCAACGGCAAGACGTTCGAAAAGCTGCGCTTCAATGCGAAGAACCCGTTCGACTTCAGCACCGCCGACGCCACCACGCCGTTCTATCGCACCAGCCAGGGCTTCTCCACAGCCGCGGGCACCACCTTGCCGGCGTTGAATCTCGGCCGCGTTTACGTGCTCACCGGCGAGGGCACTTGCTCGGCCAGCGAAGCCATCATCAACGGCCTGCGCGGCGTGGATGTGGATGTGGTGCAGATCGGCGAAACCACCTGCGGCAAACCGTACGGTTTCTACCCGACCGACAACTGCGGCACCACCTACTTCTCGATCCAGTTCGAGGGCGTCAACCAGAAGGGCTTCGGCGCGTATTCCGACGGCTTCGTGCCCGGTGGCGCCAACAGCAACGGTGTGCCCGGCTGCGTCGTGTCCGACGACTTCGCCCACGCCCTGGGCGACACCGCCGAAGGTCGCCTTGCCGCCGCGTTGAGCTACCGCGACACCGGCAGTTGCCCGGTCAGCTCGTCACGCGCCACGCCGCAATCACTGCGAAACAAGACGGTGGCCACACTGCTGCGCACGCCGCTGCGCGAAAACCGCATCTACCGCCCCCGTTGATCTCCGCGAAAGCCCCCCTGATGAAAACCACTTCTCCCCGCCGTGCGGTGACACCTCCGCCCGCGCCTGGCGCTCGCCGCCTGCCTTTCGACACCGTGGCCCTGGTGCTGCAGGGCGGCGGCGCGCTGGGCTCGTACCAGGCCGGTGTCTATCAAGGCCTGGCCGAAGACGGCATCGCGCCCAACTGGATCGCCGGCATCTCGATCGGCGCACTGAACGCCGCCATCATTGCCGGCAACCCGCCCGGTGCCTGTGTGGCGCCGCTGCGCGAATTCTGGGAGACGATCTGCCGCCCGGCGGTGCTGATGCCACCGGCCGACGCCATGCAGGCCCTGGTGGACCAGGCCAGCGCGCAGCAGCGCCGCTTGTACAGCGGCTTCCAGGCCTGGCGCACCATGCTCGAAGGCCAGGAGGGGTTTTTCAAGCCGCGCGGTGCGGCACCCTGGCTGGGCCTGGATCAGGGGCCCACGCAAGCGAGCTTCTACGACACCTCGGCCCTCAAGACCACGCTGGAGCGCCTGGTGGATTTCGATCGCATCAACGCCGGCAAGGTGCGGGTGTCGGTGGGCGCGGTGAATGTGCGCACCGGCAATTTCGGCTACTTCGACAACACCCGTGGCAGTGCCAAGGGCAAGATGCGGCCCGAGCACTTCATGGCCTCCGGCGCGCTGCCGCCAGGCTTTCCCGCCGTGGACGTGGATGGCGAGTTCTACTGGGATGGCGGCATGGTCTCGAACACGCCGCTTGCCCATGTGCTCGACGACTCCGCTCACCGCGACACACTCGCCTTCCAGGTCGATCTGTGGAGCGCCAAGGGCCCGCTGCCAAAAACCGTGTTCGACGCCCAGGAGCGCCTGAAAGACATCCAGTTCTCCAGCCGCACCCGCGCCATCACCAGCGGCAAGCGGATGGAAGCGCACTACCGGCGCCTGCTGCGCGAAGTGCTGGCCAAAGTACCCGCGCGCCAACGCGACAGCGATCCCTGGTGCCAGGAAGCGCAGGCCTTGGCCACCGCGCATCAGTCCAGCGTGATCCACCTGATCTACGAAGACAAGGAATGGGAAGGCCAGGCCAAGGACTACGAATTCAGCACGTCGACGATGAACGAACACTGGGCTACCGGGCTGAAAGACATCCGCCAGACCCTGGCCCACCCCGATTGGCTGCAGCTGCCGCCCGAAGGCGTGGAGTTCGTGACGCACGACCAGCATCGCGGCCGCGCCGATCGCTGATCGCTGATCGGAGTCATCTCCCGAGCGAACCACCCCGGCACGCCACCGCCATCGCGCGCCAAAAAAATGCCTTGCGCCACAAATACTAAAGTTTTAGTATTTGCGGCATGTTGATCCGTCTGATCGTCTTGTGGCTGCTGAGCGAGCAGCCCTTGCATGGCTACCGCATCAAGCGCGCGCTCGATGACGACGGCCTGGCCTTCTGGTTTCCGGTGGAGTTCGCGTCGATCTACAGCGTCTTGCGCACGCTGGTCAAGCAAGGCTTTGTCGAGGTGGCCGGCACCGAGCAGGAAGGGGCGCGGCCGCAGCGCATGCTCTACCGCATCACGCGTCCCGGTCGATTGCACTACCGCGAGCTGCTGGCGCGCGCCTGGCAATCGCTGGATCCGCCGGGTGATGCGGCACAGCTTGCCCTGGCTGCGCTGCCCGATCTGGAACCCGCCGCGCTGACCGAGGCGCTGCACGCCCGCAAACAGGCGCTGGTCGAGCGGCTCGCGCAATGCGAGGCGCTGCGCCGCGCGGCCCCCGAGCCGGCGATGGCCGATCGCACCCGCGCCCTCACCCAGGCCGATCTGGCCTGGCTCGAATCGTTCGCCACCTCACAAGGCATCTCGCTGAAAGGAGCATGACATGGTCACCTCGACCTCGACGCCGCGCAAAGCCGCCAAACCCCCGGATATCCAGTTGATCGCCAACGCGGTGATCAGCGATGGCCGCGGCCGCGTGCTGCTCACCCGCTACGACGACGACAAGCGCTGGTGGCTGCCCGGTGCGCAACTCAAGCCCTACGAACATCCGGACGAAGCCTTGCAACGCGCGTTGGCCGATGTGGCGTCAACCCACCGCAGCGCCAAGCTGCACCACGTGGAATCGTTTCGCGGCCGACGCGGCTGGCATGTGATGTTCAACCACCTCGTGAAGGCGCCGGCCGGTGCGGCGATGGCGGGCAGCGAATGGTTTGCCGTCACCGCACTGCCACCGTTCTCGCACGGCGCCTGGGAAAGGGGCGTGGTGTTGAAAGTGTTGGGGTGATTCGGCAGTTTGACGCGCCAAGCCAGCCGTCAAACCACCTCCGGCATCCCCGAGCGCAACGACCGCGTCACCGCCAGCCCGATGCGTGTGGCTTCGGTGGCGTCGGCGAGCGTGAGTTGCAGCGCCGACTCACCGCGACACGCGGCCACGAAGGCCTGCATTTCGCGCAGGAAGGCGTCGCCGAAGCGCTCGAAGAAGTCGGCTGCGGCCACATGGCGTACGCCGTGTGCATCGCTCATCACTACCCGGTCGCGGGCGGCGCCTTGCCCCACCAGCAGCTTGCCGGCGGTGCCGATGATCTCGGTGGAGGTTTCGTGGCCGTGGGCGAAGGTGCGTGAGGCGTAGAACACCGCGCGCGCACCGCCTTCAAATTCGACCACCGCCAGGCCGTTGTCGACATCCTGGTGCTGTGCCAGCCCCGGATGCAAGGCGATGGTGCCGGTGGCGAACGCGCGTGTTGCGCGCGGGCTGCCGAGCATCCAGCGCGCGAGGTCGATGTCGTGCACGCTGCAATCCATGAAGATGCCGCCGGACTGGGCCGCATAGTCGACGAAAAACCCGGAGGGGTCGTTCATGTCGCAGGTTTGCGAACGCACCAGAAACGGCTTGCCGATCTCGTCGCGGCTCACCGAGGCGTAGGCGTTCTGGTAGCTGGCATCGAAGCGCCGCACGAAGCCCACCATCGCCACGCAATCCGGATGCTGCCTGGCAACGGCTTCCACCCGCTCGCAATCGGCCACGTTCAGCGCCAACGGCTTTTCAACGAACACATGCTTGCCGGCTTGCAGTGCGGCAATCGTCTGCTCCGCATGCAAGGCCGTGGGCGTGACGAGCACCACCGCATCGATCTCCGCATCGTGGATGAAGGCATCGAAATCGGCATGCAAGCGGGTGACACCCAGGTCGGCCGCCGCGGCCTCGCGTTCGGCCGCGACGGGCGAGCAGGCAGCCACCAGGCGGCAACCCGGCACGCGAAACGCCAGGTTCTCGGCATGGCGGCGGCCGAGCCGGCCGAGGCCGGCGATGCCGATGCGAAGGGGTGGGTGTGTCATGGTCGGTGGGCTCAAAACACCACCGCCTGGCCACTCTCCAAGGATTGCGCTGCGGCATCGGCCAGCTTCTGCGCCGCCACACCGTCGTGCACGGTGGTGCGGAAGGCGCCACCCGATTGCAACTGCTCGAAGAAGTGCGTCACCTCCAGGCGGTACGCCTCCTTGTAGCGCTGCAGGAAAAAGGCTTCGGGCTTGTCGGTCTTCACACCGGCCGCGTCCATCTGCGTCACTTCGCTGGGCTTGTGGTTGCCGCAGGCGAGCAGCCCGGTGGAGCCCAGCACCTCGAAGCGCTGGTCGTAGCCGTAGGCGGCTCGGCGCGACGCATTGATCTGACATAGGCGGCCGGCCTGGGTGCGGATCGTCACCGCGGCCGAATCGATGTCGCCGGCTTGGCCCACGGCAGGATCGGTGAGACACGAGCCGGTGGCGCTGAGCCAGGCGGCTTCGTCTTCACCGCTGTTGCCCAGGATCCAGCGGAACACATCGAAATCGTGGATCAGCATGTCGCGGAAGATGCCGCCGGATTGTTGGATGTACGACACCGGCGGCGCGCCGGGATCGCGGCTGGTGATGACCAGCATCTCCGGCGTGCCGATCTCGCCGCGCGAGATGCGCAATTTGGCTTCGTTGAAGGTGGGATCGAAGCGGCGCTGGAAGCCGATCATGCAGGCCACGCCAGCTGCCTTGACCGCCGCCGCGCAGGCTTCGGCGCGCGCCACCGACAAATCCACCGGCTTCTCGCAGAAGATGTGCTTGCGCGCCACCGCGGCGCGGGTGATGAGATCGCTGTGGGTGGTGGTGGGCGAGGCGATCACCACCGCATCGATGCTGGCATCGGCAAAGATCGATTCGATGCTGGGCGCCACCGCCGCTCCGTGCAGCGCGGCCACCTCGCGCGCCGATTCGGGCATCGGATCGCTCACCGTCTTGAGCTTCACGCCGGGCAGCGCGGCCAGATTGGCGGCATGGATGCGGCCGATGCGTCCGGCGCCGAAGAGAGCAACGTTTTTCATGGTGGTGGGCCTCGGGAAGTGGCGACACTATAGCCAGATCGGCTCAGTTTGAAAACTATTTTCTGTTGCGTGCGGCAACAGAAATGTATTTCGATGCCTAGGCTACGTCGTCAGGCGCCGGCCGGTTGGGCCGATAGGGGATTTCCAGCCGGTAGGCCAGCGCGATGAACAGCCCTTGAGCCAGCGCCATGGTGCTGGTGAGGCCGCGAAAGCCGAAGGTGGAGTTGTCCTGCACGATCAAGGACACCTGCGCATCCTTGGCCAGCGGGCTCATGCGGCTGTCGGTCAAGGCGATCAGCCGGGCGCCTCGGCGCACGCCTTCCTGGGCCACCTCCACCGTCTCCTGCGCATAGGGCGAAAACGAGATCGCGATCATCACGTCGCCCGGGCGCACGGTGCGAACCTGGCCGAAGTGCATGCTGCCCAGCGCCGAGACCAGCATGATGCGTTTATCGGTGTGCTGGAGCGCGTAGTCGAGGTAGCTCGCCACCGGGAACGACCGCCTCGATCCCACCAGCCAGATGGCTTCGGCCTGCGCCAGCATGTCCACAGCGCGCTGGAATGCCGGGCCGTCGAGGCTGGCCTGCAACTCCTGCATGCCGGAGATGCTGCCGCCCAGAAATTCGTGCGCGATATCCGGCGCCGACAGCTCCCGCGCGCCGGTGGCGATCACGTCCCGAATGCGCGCCTTGTAGTTGCGGCTGGGAGCGATCTGCTGCGACAGGCCCTCGCGAAAGATGCGCTGCATCGCGGTGAAGCCGCTGAAGCCGAAGTGCTTGGCAAAACGCACCACCGCCGAGGGCTGCACGCCACACTGCGTGGCCACATCCTGGATGCCTTCCAGGCCGAGATGGTCGCGGTGCTGCTCCACATGGCGCGCGATCACCTTGAGCTGCTTGCTCAAGCCCTCGTACTGCTGCGAAATGCGCTGCAGCAGTTCGTCGACGGTGAGCTTTTGAGCTTCGGTGACCACGCTGCAAACCTCCGCTGAATGGAAATTCGATTCTAGATGCCTGCGAAATCGAAGCGAGTGCCGGCGTCAAGCAGGCGTTTGCGCTGCGGTCTGTGGGTTCTATTTAGAAATTTCTTTCTAAGTGATTGCCCCTATGGAATTGAGTTTCGCCACTACCTACAGTTCAGCGAGGCCCACCCGAGACATCCGGGCCACGACACCCACGATCAACAACCCCCTGGAGGTAGACATGACGTTCCCGAGCAAGCGCCTGGCGCTGAAGACCCTCGTCATGGCCGCGCTGCTGGCCACCGGCGGCGCCTACGCCGCCGGCAAGTACGTGCTGATCAGCCACGCGCCCGACAGCGATTCGTGGTGGAACACGATCAAGAACTCGGTCAAGCAGGCCGGCGAGGATTACGGCGTGACGGTGGATTACCGCAACCCGCCCAACGGTGATCTGGCCGACATGGCGCGCCTGATCGAGCAGGCGGCGGCGCAAGGCTACGACGGCGTGATCACCACCATCGCCGATTTCAACGTGCTGCAAGGCGCGCTGAAGAAGGTGACCGACAAGAAGATCGCGCTCATCACCATCAACTCCGGCACCACCGAGCAGAGCGAAAAGCTCGGCGCGATCATGCACGTGGGCCAGCCCGAGTACGAAGCCGGCAAGGGCGCGGGCGAACGCGCCAAGGCGGCAGGTATCAAGAGCTTCCTGTGCGTGAACCACTACGCCACCAACCCGGCCTCGTTCGACCGCTGCCGCGGCTTTGCCGATGCCATCGGTGCCGATGCCAAGAAGAGCACGCTCGATTCCGGCGACGACCCCACCGGCATCGAATCCAAGGTCAGCGCCTATCTGCGCCAGAACGCCGGCACGCAGGCCGTGCTCACGCTCGGCCCCACCTCCGCGCACCCCACGCTGAAGGCGCTGGAAAAGAGCGGCCAGAAGGGCAAGATCTGGTTTGCCACCTTCGATCTCTCCGATGAAATCGGCCGTGGCATCAAGGACGGCTCGATTCAGTTCGCCATCGATCAGCAGCCCTACCTGCAGGGCTACATCCCGGTGGCGGTGATGGCCACGATGAAGTCGATGAACAGCACCGATCTGAAGACCGTGGCCGATGCGGTGAAGGCCAATCCCAAGACAGTGGCACGCTTCACCGAATACGGGCTTGCGCCGGCCTACGGCCCGCGCCACATCGGCTCCGGCCCCGGGTTCGTGACGAAGGACAACCTGGGCAAGGTGGAGAAGTTCGCGGGGCAATACCGCTAGGCGCGGCAAGCTCGGGCTGGGGCGCGACTCACCGCGCCCCAGCGATCCTTCACCAGGCCGAGACGTCGGGCGGCCCCGTTCAACTGGCGCGCCTCTCGCCCGGTTGGATCGCCTTCATCCTGAAAGCCTTGCATGGCCACCATCACCCCTTCCGAGACCAAGCCGGTCGCCGGCCAGGCGGCAGACAGCACCGACGAGCGCGTACGCGATGTCGGCCGCCTGCGCAAACTGCTCTCGCGGCCCGAGTTCGGCGCGCTCTCCGGCACCGTGCTCGTGTTCCTGCTGTTCGGCCTCGCCGCCGGCGATTCCGGCATGTTCAGCCCCGACGGCATCATCAACTGGGGCACCGTGGCCGCCTTCCTGGGCATCATCGCGGTGGGCGCCGCGCTGCTGATGATCGCCGGCGAGTTCGATCTGTCCATCGGCTCGATGATCGGCTTCGCCGGCATGATGATGGCCATCCCCGCGCTGTACTGGGGCTGGCCGGTGTGGCTGTCGGTGCTGTTTGCGTTTGCGATCGCGATGGCGCTGGGCTGGCTGAACGGCTGGTTGGTGATCAAGACCGGCCTGCCGAGCTTCATCGTCACGCTGGCCTTTTATTTCATCCTGCGCGGCCTGAGCCTGGCCACCTCGGTGCTGATGACCGGCAAGACGATCCTGTCCAGTAACGGCGACGCGATCCTGCGCGATCTGATCCTGGCCGATCCGGTGGCCAGATGGTTGTTCCTGGGGCATGTGTTGACCGGCCTGTTCGACAGCCTGGCCAGCGCCGGCATCCTGGCCGCACGCGACGACGGCACCGCGCTGGCGATCGGCATCCCCAAGGTGATGGTGTGGTGGTTGCTGCTCACCGCGGTGGGCGCCTTCGTGCTCGCACGCACCCGCCTGGGCAACTGGATCCTGGCCTGCGGCGGCGATGCCAACGCGGCCAAGAACGTGGGCATCCCGGTGGCCAAAGTGAAGATCGGCTTGTTCGTGTTCGTGGCGTTCTGCGCCACGCTGTTTGCGGTGCTGCAAGTGGCCGACGCCGGCTCGGCGGCTGCCGATCGCGGCCTGCAAAAAGAGTTCGAAGCCATCATCGCGGCGGTGATCGGCGGCTGCCTGCTCACCGGCGGCTTCGGCTCGGTGATCGGCGCGTCGCTGGGTGCCTTGATCTTCGGCGTGGTGCAGATCGGCATCGGCTACACCGCGATCGACAACAACTGGTACCGCGTCTTCCTCGGGGGCATGCTGCTGGCGGCGGTGCTGTTCAACAACTACATCCGGCGCCGCGTGGCGTTGGGCCGGAGGTGAACCATGGCCGGTTCTGATTTCATCTTGCAGCTCGAAGACATCAGCAAGTTCTTCGGGCCGGTGATCGCGCTGAATGGCGTGACTTTGCGCCTGCAACGTGGCGAAGTGCATGCCTTGCTGGGCGACAACGGCGCCGGCAAGAGCACGCTGATCAAGACGCTGGCGGGTGTGCATGCGCCCGACAAGGGCCAGTATCTGGTGGACGGCAAGCCGGTGCGTTTCAGCTCACCGCGCCAGGCGCTCGATGCCGGCATCGCCACCGTCTACCAGGATCTGGCGCTGGTGCCGCTGATGAGCGTGGCGCGCAACTTCTTCATGGGCCGCGAGCCGCTGAAAAAGCTGTTCGGCCTGATCCCGGTGATGGACCACGCCACCGCCGGCGCCACCGCCGTGAGCAAGCTCGCCGAGATGGGCATCCGTGCCCGCGATCCGGATCAGATGATCGGCACGATGTCGGGTGGCGAGAAGCAGTGCCTGGCGATTGCCCGCGCGATTCACTTCGGCGCCAAGGTGCTGATCCTCGACGAGCCCACCGCCGCGCTGGGCGTGAAGCAGAGCGTGAACGTGCTCAAGCTGATCAACCGCGCCCGCCAGCGCGGCATCTCGGTGATCTTCATCACCCACAACGTCAACCATGCCTACCCGGTGGCCGACAGTTTCACCTTGCTCAATCGCGGCAAATCGATGGGCACTTTTGCCAAGGCCGATGTGAGCAAGGCTGCGGTGCTCGACATGATGGCCGGCGGCGCCGAGATGCAGACGATGATGGCGGATCTGGAGGGCGTCACCATATGAGCAGCCTGGTGTTCCCACCTGCGGATGCGCGGCGATTCGACATCGCCTGCCTCGGCCGCCTGGCGGTCGATCTGTATGCGCAGCAGGCCGGCGCCCGGCTGGAAGATGTGACGAGCTTCGCCAAGTACTTCGGCGGCTCGTCGGCCAACATCGCATTCGGCGTGGCGCGGCTGGGCTTGCGCTCGGCGATGATCTCGCGCGTCGGCGATGAGCAGATGGGCCGCTTTCTCACCGAGACACTGGCGCGCGAAGGCTGCGATGTATCGCAGGTGCAGATCGATCCCCAGCGCCTCACCGCGCTCGTGTTGCTGGGCCTGAAGGATCGCGATACCTTCCCGCTGCTCTTCTACCGCGAAAACTGCGCCGACATGGCGATCGACGCCGCTGCGATCGACGAGGCCTTCGTCGCGCAATGCCGATCGCTCCTGATCACCGGCACCCACCTCAGCCAGACGATGGTGCGTGCCGCCTCGCTCACCGCACTCGATCATGCGGGCCGCCACGGCGTGGTGCGCGTGCTCGATATCGACTACCGCCCGGTGCTGTGGGGCCTCACCAAGCGCGGTGAAGGCGACAACCGCTACGTGGCCGATTCCGGTGTCACCGCGTCGCTGCAGACGGTGCTGCCGCAGTTCGATCTGCTCATCGGCACCGAGGAGGAATTTCTCATCGCAGGCGGTGTGCCGGGTGATCTGATGGCTTCGCTGCGCGCGGTGCGCGGCGTTACCGCCGCCGCGATGGTCGTCAAGCTGGGCGCGGCCGGCAGCTGCTTCATCCCGGGCGACGTGCCCGCGCGCATCGACGACGCGCTCACCGTGCGCGGCGAGCGCATCGAGGTGATGAACGTGCTGGGCGCCGGCGATGCATTTGCAGCCGGCCTGATGACCGGGCTGCTCAAGGGCCACGGTTTCGAAGACGCGGCGCGCATCGCCAACGCCTGCGGCGCGATCGTCGTCTCGCGCCACGCCTGCGCCCCCGCGATGCCCACGCCGGCCGAGCTGGCGCATTGGTTCAGCGGCCAGCGCCTGCCCCGGGTGGATGCCGACGTGCAGCTCGCGCACCTGCACCGCGCCACCGCCGCGCGCCGGCCTTGGCGCGAACTGTGCGTGCTGGCCTTCGACCATCGCAGCCAGTTTTTCGAACTGGCCCGCGAAGCGGGTGCGAGCGAGGCCAGGCTGCCGGCGCTGAAGCGCCTGCTGGTGAAAGCCGCCGAGCAGGTGGAGCGCAGCCACGACCTGGCCGGGCGCACGGGCGTGCTGATCGACGGCACTTACGGCGCCGACGCGCTGGCGGCGGCCACCGGTCGCGGCTGGTGGGTGGGCCGGCCGGTGGAACTGCCGGGCTCGCGGCCCCTGCGCTTCGATGGCGGTTTGTCGGTCGGCTCGCAGCTCGTGAGCTGGCCGGCCGAGCAGGTGGTGAAGTGCCTGCTGCACTACCACCCCGACGACCCGGTGGATCTGCGCCTGGAGCAGGAACAGCAATTGCGCCAGCTGTGGCAGGCTACGCGCGCGAGCGGGCATGAGCTGCTGCTGGAGATCATTCCACCTCGCGAGGCGACACCCGCCGGCACGGCTGACGATGCGGTGCTGCGCTCGGTCAAGCGCCTGTACAACCTCGGCTTCAAGCCGGAGTGGTGGAAGCTGGCACCGATGGTGCCGGCTTCGTGGGCCGCATTGGCCGCCCTCATCGCCGAGCGCGACCCCGATTGCCGCGGCGCGGTGATCCTGGGCCTGAACCAGCCACTGGCGCATCTGGTGGCCAGCTTCGCGCAGGCCACCAATCCGGTCGTCAAGGGCTTCATGGTCGGCCGCACACTGTGGGCTGCCGCATCCTTGCAATGGCTTCGCCATGAGATCGATGATGCCGGCCTGGTGAACGCGGTGGCCGCCAACTTCGCCACGTTGGTGGACGCGTGGCGCGCTTCGCGGCCGGTGGCACAGGAAAGGGTTTCGGCATGACGACGGTACGCCTCACGATGGCCCAGGCGCTGGTGCGCCACCTCGCTGCGCTGCGGGTGCCTACCGACGAGGGCTTGCACGCCTACGTCGGCGGCGTGTTCTCGATCTTCGGACATGGCAATGTGGCAGGCCTTGGCGAAGCCCTGTGGGCCGAACGCCGGGCCCTGCCCACCTACCGCGCGCACAACGAGCAGGCGATGGCGCATGCGGCGATCGCCTATGCCAAAGCCCACTTCCGCCAGCGCATCCTGGCGGTCACCACATCGATCGGGCCGGGCGCCACCAACCTCGTCACCGCCGCCGCGCTGGCGCATGTGAACCGCTTGCCGGTGCTGCTGCTGCCGGGCGACATCTTCGTCTCGCGCTCGCCCGATCCGGTGCTGCAGCAACTGGAAGATTTTCACCACGGCGATGTGTCGGTCAACGATTGTTTTCGGCCGGTGACGCGTTACTTCGATCGCATCGTGCGGCCCGAGCAGATCCTCAGCGCCTTGCCGCGCGCGATCCAGGTGATGACCGATCCGGCCACCTGTGGCCCGGTGTGCCTGGCGCTGCCCCAGGATGTGCAGGCCCAGGCCTTCGATTGCCCCGAGGAATTTCTCGCGCCGCAGGTGTTGCACACGCGCCGGCCGGCGCCCGACACGTTCGAGCTGCAACGTGCCGCCGAGCTGCTGCGCGGGGCAGCGCGGCCCTTGATCGTGGCCGGCGGCGGTGTGCTGTACAGCCAGGCCTGGAACGCGCTGCGCGCGCTGGCCGAGCGCCACGGTATCCCGGTGGCC
>JANMAS010000317.1:0-1766 GCA_031359975.1 Burkholderiales bacterium | reverse complement strand
ACTGCGCGAGGCGCTGGCCGAGGATCAGGCAGGCATCGCCGATGCGCAGCAGGTACTGCACTTCGGGCGCGCGTTTAAGGTTGATCGAGGCTTGCATGACGGTCATCGGATCAGCTCACATATGGTCCACAGATTTGGGCAACTCGTAGAAGGTGGGGTGTCGGTACACCTTGTCTTCCGCGGGATCGAAGTACATCGCCTTGTCGGACGGATCGCTGGCCACGATCTGATCGGAGCGCACCACCCACACGCTGCTGCCTTCCTGCCGGCGGGTATACACATCCCGCGCCATCTGCACCGCCATCTTGGGATCGGCGGCATGCAGGCTGCCGCAGTGTTTGTGATCGAGCCCCGCCTTGCTGCGGACGAACACTTCCCAAAGGGGCCACTCCGTAGTGTTGGCCCCTCGGCCGCCGGTTACGGCAACCGATCCCCCGAGGGGATCGAGCCCGGCTTGGGGCGGCCCGGCGCTCGGGCTCGTTGACACGCTCATGCTGCCTCCTTGAGTGACTGTTTGCGCGCATGCGCCAGCGCCGCTTCACGCACCCAGGCGCCATCGTCCCAGGCCTTGACGCGGGCATTCAGCCGCTCGCGGTTGCACGGCCCGTCGCCGCCCACCACGCGCCAGAATTCGCTCCAGTCGATGGTGCCGTGGTCGTGCGCCTGGCGGGCTTCGTTCCACTTCAGGTCGGGGTCTGGCAGCGTGACGCCGAGGATCTTGGCCTGCTCCACCGTGGCATCGATGAACTTCTGGCGCAGATCGTCGTTGCTGATGCGCTTGATGCCCCAGCGCATCGATTGCGCAGAGTTGGGCGATTGATCATCCGGCGGGCCGAACATCATGATCGACGGCCACCACCAGCGGTTCACCGCGTCTTGCACCATCTCTTTTTGAGCCTGGGTGCCGTGCGTCATCATCGTCAGCAGAGCCTCGTAGCCCTGGCGCTGATGGAAGCTCTCTTCGCGGCAGATGCGGATCATCGCGCGTGCATACGGCGCATAGGAGCAGCGGCAGATCGGCACCTGGTTCATGATCGCGGCACCATCCACCAGCCAGCCCACGGTGCCCATGTCGGCCCAGGTGAGCGTGGGGTAGTTGAAGATCGAGCTGTACTTGGCCTTGCCGGTGTGCAGCGCGTTGATCATCTGATCGCGGCTGGTGCCCAGCGTTTCGGCGGCGGCATACAGATACAGGCCGTGGCCGCCTTCATCCTGCACCTTGGCCAGCAGGATCGCCTTGCGCTTGAGCGTGGGCGCGCGGCTGATCCAGTTGCCTTCGGGCAGCATGCCCACGATCTCCGAATGCGCGTGCTGGCTGATCTGCCGCACCAGCGTCTTGCGGTAGTTGTCGGGCATCCAATCCTTGGCTTCGATGAAATCGCCCGCATCGATGTGCGCGTCGAAGTTCTCCTGCAGCTGCATCTCTTCGGCGCTGCGCAGCGCCTTGGGCTCGGCTTCCTTGCCCATCGTGTCCATTGCTTGCGTGTACATCTGGTCAGCTCCTGTCAAGTGGCGGGGCCGGCGCCGGGCCGCTCCCAAGCGGCCCCGCACCCCCTCGGGGGGTGGCCGCTGTACTCAGCGGCCGGGGGTTGTCATTTGTGACGTTCATCAAACACGCGTTTGGCTTTGCCGACCAGCGTGCGTTCAATTGAATCGGGCGCCATCACCTGCACGGTGGTGGACACACCCACCAAGGTCTTGATCCGATGTTGCACCCAACCGGCGATCTCGCGGCGCAGCGCTTCGGCGGCGTCGCTGTCGGCCGG
>JANMAS010000306.1:0-11863 GCA_031359975.1 Burkholderiales bacterium | reverse complement strand
CACAGCGCGCCGGTCCACAGGGCGAGCACGGTGAACATCGCGCCGGTAGGTGCGATAGCCCTCGCCATCATCGAGGCCATGCGGGCCGAAAAGGCCCAGCCGATCGCAGCCCAGAACGCCATCACCAGATACAGCACCATCGACATCCATGCCGCCGGCACATGGATGAAGATGATGCGGTACGACTCGCCTTGCGTGGCATCGGTGGGCGCCACGAAAAAGCCGATGTACAGCGCCGCTACCGCCAGGCCGCTGGCGAGCAGCCACAGCCAGGGCGTGACCAGGCCGGCCAGTGCATGAAAGCGCGCGGGGGCGGCAAAGGTGAAGAAGCGGATGCGCGATGTCATGGCGTACAGCGGTGGTTCATTCGGTCGAGATGCGAAGTGCGGCGGCGGTAGCCAGGGGGGCGCCAATCGCGGTGCCGATGAGCAGGGCACCGAGCAGCGAATAGTGGCCGGCCGCCGATAACCCTGATTCCACCGTGCCCACCGCGCCGGCGCCGAAGATCAGCGCCGGCATGGCCAGCGGCAGCACGATCAGGATCAGCAGCATGCCGCCGCTGCGCAGCCCGAGCGTGAGCGCGGCGCCAAGACCGCCGAGCAGGCTGAGCACCGGCGTGCCGAGCAGCAGGCCGATGACCAGCGAGGCCAGCGCCCGCGCCGAGAGATCGAACAGCAGGCCCACCACAGGCGCCGCGAGGATCAATGGCGCGCCGTTCAGGAGCCAGTGCGCCAGGCCTTTTGCAAGCACCACCACAATGGCCGGTTGCGGCGCCAGCAGCATCTGTTCGAGCGTGCCGTCGGCATGATCGCCGGCATAGAGCTGGTTCACCGAGAGCATGGTGGCGAGCAGCGCGCAAACCCACACCACACCCGGGGCAATCTGCCGCAGGGTGTTGGGCTCGGGCCCCACGCCGAGCGGAAACAGGCTCACCGCGGCGACAAAAAACACCAACGGCAGCAGGGCCTCCACACGGCGCCTGGCCGCGAGTTTCAGGTCGCGCAGCAGCACGGCGAAAAAGAGATCCCTCATCCGGCCAACGCAAAATCATCGAGGTTCACCGTGTGAGGCTCGGGGTCCCCCAGGCTGATCGGCTGGTGGCTGGTGAGCATCACGCTGCCGCCGCGATGCGCCTGCTCGGTGAGCAGGCCGTTCAAGGTGTGCACGCCTTCATCGTCGAGCGCGTCGTAGGGTTCGTCGAGCAACCAGATCGACGGTGGCTGCGCCAGCGCGAGACGGGCCAGCGCCACCCGGCGTCGCTGGCCCTGGCTGAGGGTGCGCACCAGCGCCTGGGCCAGGCCGCCAACGCCCAGGCGCGCGAGCGCCGAGGCGATATCGCCGCCGCTGGGTTCACGGCCTTGCAGGCGACCGAGAAACCGCAGCGATTCGGCCGCGCTGAGGTCGTCTTTCAGCGCATTGGCATGGGCGATATACAGCAGCCGGGTGCGCCAGCTGGCGGGCAGTTGGCGCAGCGGTTGATCGTCGACCAACACACGGCCCTGAGCCGCTGTGGCCACACCGGCCAGCAGGCGCAGCAGGCTGGTCTTGCCGCGGCCGTTGCGGCCGCGCAACCAGATCACCTGGCCCGGCAGCAGGGTGAGTTCGAGGCCGCGAAACAGGGGTCTGTTGCCGCGTTGGCCGCCTAGCGATGCCGCCTTCAAGGTGGGTGCCGCGGCTTGGGAAGTCGTGCTGATCACCGAGGTCATGGCGGGTACGGCTGCGGGCATGGGTCCAGCTTGAGGTATTGTTCTCTATTGTTACCCGCGCCGCCACGTGCACACTGGTGCCGCCCTGTTCCCGTTGAACCCATGGAATACCCTGCACCCGGCGCTCAGCGGCCGACAAGAGGACAGATGTCATGAAGCCTCGTCAGAAGAGATTGGCGCTCGTCGGCGGTTTGTTGCTGGCTGTGGGTGCCATCGTGACCCTGGTTCTCAATGCCTTCCAGAGCAATCTCGTGCTGTTCTATACCCCCACCCAGGTGGCCGCGCACGAGGCGCCGGAAGGCCGCACGTTTCGCATCGGCGGCATGGTGGAGGCGGGCAGCATTCGCCGCGACGGGCTCGATGTTCATTTTGTCGTCACCGACACGGCCAGAACGATCCCCGTGCGCTACCAGGGCATCCTGCCCGATCTGTTCAAGGAACAGAAAGGCGTGGTCGCGCAAGGCCAGTTGAGCGACGGCGTGTTCGTGGCGCGCGAGGTGCTCGCCAAGCACGATGAAAACTACATGCCGCCCGAAGCCGCCGAAGCCTTGAAACGCGCCCAACAGGGCAAGGCGCATCTCGGTGATTCGCTGGTGCAACCTGCCGCCGCGGAGGCCCGCCCATGATTCCGGAACTTGGCCACTTTGCACTCTGGCTCGCCGTCGGCGTCACGCTGATGATGGGCACGCTGCCGATGATCGGCGCTCAAATCGGCCGCCGCGAGTGGATGGCGCTGGGGCGGCCGGCGTCGCGCGTTTTGTTCGCGCTGGTGATGTTCAGTTTCCTGTGCCTGGCGGTGAGCTTCGCGCAAAACGACTTTTCAGTGCTCGTCGTCGCCTCGCATTCGAACACGGCGTTGCCACTGCACTTTCGCCTCGCCGCGGTGTGGGGCAGTCACGAAGGATCGATGCTGCTGTGGCTGTTGATGCAGGCCGGCTGGGCGCTTGCCGTGGCCACGTTCAGCAGCCGCCTGCCCGAGGCCGTACTGGCCCGCATCCTGGCGGTGATGGGGCTGCTCACTCTGGGTTTCCTGCTCTTTGTGCTGCTCACCTCCAACCCGTTCGATCGCTTGTTTCCCACGCCGCTCGACGGCCGCGATCTGAACCCGCAGCTGCAAGACCCCGGCATGATCTTTCATCCGCCGATGCTGTTCATGGGCTACGTTGGCTTCTCGGTGGCATTTGCCTTTGCCGTGGCGGCGTTGATCGGCGGCAATCTCGACGCCCAATGGGCACGTTGGACGCGCCCCTGGACCACCGTGGCCTGGATGTTCCTCACCGTGGGCATCGCGATGGGCAGCTGGTGGGCCTACTACGAGCTGGGCTGGGGCGGTTGGTGGTTCTGGGATCCGGTGGAAAACGCATCCTTCATGCCCTGGCTGGTGGGCACCGCGCTGATCCATTCGCTGGCGGTCACCGAAAAGCGCGGCAGCTTCAAATCGTGGACCGTGCTGCTGGCGATCATGGCGTTTTCGCTGTCGTTGCTGGGCACCTTCCTGGTTCGCTCGGGCGTGCTCACCTCGGTGCATTCGTTTGCCAGCGATCCGCGCCGCGGGCTGTTCATCCTCGGCCTGCTGGCTCTCACCACCGGCGCCGCGCTGGCGCTGTATGCGTGGCGTGCGCCCAAGGTGGGCCTGGGTGCGCGCTTTTCGATGTTGTCGCGCGAAACCCTGCTGCTGGCCAACAACGTGCTGCTGGTGGTGGCCGCGGCCGCGGTGATGCTCGGCACGCTGTACCCGCTCATCCTCGACGCGCTCGACCTGGGCAAGATCTCGGTCGGCCCCCCGTATTTCGACACGGTTTTTGTGCCGCTCATGACACCGCTGGTGTTTCTCATGGGCGTTGGCCCGCTGGCGCGCTGGAAGCACGCGGAGCTGCCGGAGCTGGGGCGGCGATTGCGCTGGGCGGCCGCGGTGGGCATGATGCTCGCGCTCTTCGGCGTGGCGGTGTTCATCTTCGGGGTGACGATGGTGCACAGCTTTCAGGTCGAGCGCGACGTGAAAATGCGCACCGGCGACAGCACCACGGTGAGCGGCTACACCTTCACCTTCAAGGGCGTGCAGTCGGCACCGGGGCCGAACTTCCAGGCCGCGCGCGGCCACCTCGAAGTCACGCAAGAGGGCCGCAAGGTGACCGACATGTACCCCGAGAAGCGCGTGTACACCGTGCAGCGCACGCCGATGACCGAAGCCGCAATCAACACCGGCTTCACCCGTGACCTGTACGTCTCGCTGGGTGAGATCGTCGATGAAGACGCCTGGATCGTGCGGGTGTACTTCAAGCCCTTCATCGACTGGGTCTGGGGTGGGTGCCTGCTGATGGCGCTGGGTGGGCTGCTGGCGGTGAGTGACCGCCGATACCGCATGGCCTCGCGCAGCGCAGCCGCCGATCGCCAGCAGGCCATGGCCGGAGCCTGACGACCGCGATGAAGAGTTTGCGTTTTCTGTTGCCGCTGGCTGTGTTCGCGGTAGTGCTCGCATTTCTTGCCGTGGGCCTCGGCCTGCGCCCGAGCGAGGTGCCTTCGCCGTTGATCGGCAAGCCGGCACCGGCATTCAGCCTGCCGCGGCTCGACGACGCCAGCCGCAAGATCAGCCGCGAAGACCTGCTCGGCCAGGTGTGGATGCTCAACGTCTGGGCCTCGTGGTGCGCGCCCTGCCGCGAAGAGCATCCCCTGGTGCTCGACATCGCCCGGCGCAAGCTGGTGAAGGTGGTTGGCCTGAACTACAAGGATGCACGCCCGGCCGCGATAGGCTGGCTGGCCAACCTCGGCAACCCCTATCAGGCCACGCTGTTCGACGCCGATGGCCGCGTGGGCATCGACTTCGGTGTCTATGGCGTGCCGGAAACCTTCATCATCGATCGCCAGGGGGTGATTCGCCTGAAGCTGGTCGGCCCGCTGACACCCGAGATGGTGAGCAGCCGCATCGAACCCATGCTGAGGCAGCTCGATGCGCCGGGCTGAGGGCGGCCTGTGGGCATGGCGCCGCCGGGCCCTGGCCGCATGGCTGGCTACCAGCTTGTGCACGGGCCTGGCCCTGCCGGCGGCGGCCACCGAAGCGGCCCTGGCCAGCGCCGACCCCGCGCTCGATGCGCGCGTGATGAGCATCTCCGCCGAACTGCGCTGCCTGGTCTGCCAGAACCAGACGATCGCCGACTCCCACGCCGAGCTCGCCGTCGACCTGCGCAATCAGGTGCGCGAGATGCTGCAAAAGGGCCGCAGCGACACCGAGATCCTGGCCTACATGACCGATCGTTACGGCGATTTCGTGCTCTACCGGCCGCCGCTCAAAGCCACCACCGCGCTGTTGTGGTTCGGGCCGGGCGTGCTGCTGGTGGGCGGCCTCATTCTGCTGGGGCTGATCCTGCGCCGCCGTAACCGCATGAGCGGTGAGCTTTTCGATGCCGACTTGAACGACGATGCTGGCGACGATGTCAGCACCCCCGCCGCATCCCCTTCGCCCAGCGCCCCGACGCCACGCCCAGAATGAATCCACGGATCGCCGAACTGCGGCTCAAGCTGCAGCAATTGCAAGCGCAGCACGCCAGTGGTGCGCTCAACGAAGCCACCTACAGCGCCGCCCGCCAGGCCCTCGAACGCGAACTGGTGGACGAGACGCTGAAAGAGCCTCCGCCGCCGCCGCCTCGGCCTTCGGGCCGGCTCTGGGCGGGCCTGGCGCTGGGTGTGATGGTGGTGGCGGTGGCCGGTTATTCGATCACCGGTTCGCCCGGCCGAGCCGGCCTTGCCACGGCCCCGGCGCCCGCGGCCAGCGCGGCGCAGGTGGCCGGCCCCTCGGTCGACGGCGCCGATGCGCCGGTGACCGACGAGCAGGTGGCCGCGATCGTCGATCGCATGGCGCAGCGCCTGAAGGATCAGCCTGACGACGCCGCCGGCTGGGCGCTGCTGGCGCGCGCCTATTCGGCGATGGGGCGCCATGGCGATGCCATCCCCGCGTTCGAGAAGGCCATGTCGCTCACCGGCGAAGATGCCAACCTGCTGGCCGACTACGCCGATACGCTGGCGGCGCAGAGCAACGGCCAGTTCAGCGATGAAGCCCTGAAACTGGTGGCCCGTGCCCTGGTGCTGGAGCCCGACAACATCAAGGCCCTGGCGCTGTCGGGCAGTGCGGCTTTCGACCAGCGCGATTACGCCACCGCCGTGCGCCAGTGGGATCGTGTGCAAAGCCGTCTGCCACCGGACAGCCCCATCATGGCCCAGGTGCAATCGAGCATCGCGCAAGCGCGCGAGCTGGGTGGCTTGCCGCCGGCACCACCTTCCACCGCGCAGGTTGCCGCCTCGGCACTCGGCGCGGCGCCGCCGGTTGACAAGGCACTCGCCTCACCGGCCACCAAGCCTGCGGCCACAGCGGCGGCGATTCGCGCCACGGCCGTGAGCGGCAGCGTCAGCCTCGCGCCCGCGCTGGCCGCCAAGGTGAGCCCGGAAGATACCGTGTTCATCCTCGCCCGACCCGCCGAAGGCCCGCGCATGCCGCTGGCGGTGCTGCGCAAACAGGTGAAGGATCTGCCGCTGCAGTTCACGCTCGACGACAGCATGGCGATGGCGCCCACCGCCAAGATCTCCGATCACGCCGAGATCATCGTGGTGGCGCGCGTCAGCAAGAGTGGCGATGCGATGCCCAAGCCGGGCGATTTCAGCGGCCAGTCCGGCTCGGTGTCGCCGGGCACAAAAGGCATTCCGATCCAGATTCTCGACAGCGTGGGCAAGTAGCCCCGCCGGCGCGCGTGGCGCGATCAGTTGGACGATGATTCGGCGGCCCATGGCAGCCAGAGTTGCCGGTGGATTTCGGCCTGGCCCTTCTGCCGCAGAAACAGCTCGAACGCCAATGCCACCTGGGGCAGGGTCTTGGAGGCCACGTGCACCACGAACCACTCGCGCTCGACCGGATTGTTGGGCAGCGGCAGCATCTGCAGCTGACCAGCGTTCATTTCGAGGATGCAGGTGTGCATCGACAGGTAGGCCGGCCCGAAGCCGGCCGCGCACATCTGCTTGATCGATTCGTTGCTCGACAACTCGGAGCCGATGCGCAGCCGGAATCCGGCCTCGCGAAAAAGCCGCTCCACCGTGCTGCGCGAGCCCGAGCCTCGCTCCCGCACCAGCAGGTGCGCACCGGCAAGGGTGGCCATCGTGAGGTTGGTGTCCGACATCAGCGGGTGATCCGGCGCGGCCATGAAGGCCATCGGATTCTTCGCAAAGCTGAAGGCGGTAACTTTTAGTTCATCTGGTGGCTGGCCCATCACCGCGATGTCGACCTCCTGCGCCGCGAGGCTGCGCACGATTTCGTCGCGGTTGGCCACATGCAGCTTGAGCTTCACACGCGGGTTCTGGTTCACGAAGGTCACCAGCAGACGCGGCAGCCAGTACTCGGCGGTGCTCACCGCACCGATGCGCAAGGTGCCGGAAAACGCACCGAGGAACGTGGCCATCTCGTCGCTCGCCTCGTTCCACAGGGCAAACAGCCGGTCGGCGTAATTCAGCAGCAGCTCGCCGGCTTCGGTGAGCCGTACACCGCGCCCGGTGCGCTCCACCAGCGGCGCGCCGGTGGCGGTTTCCAGGCTGGCAATCTGGATTGACACCGCCGACTGGCTGAGATGCAACTCGTCGGCCGCCAGCGAGACGCTGCCCAGGCGCGCAACGGTCTGGAAGGTGCCCAGCTGGCGCAACGAGGACGTCTTGGCGAGTGTCATGCGCTGATATTAGGTAAACGCGATGACGCTGTCAAAACATTCAATTTCTGTTTTGAGTGTCAATTGCTTATATTGATCTGTCCCGAAAACGAACTGTGCCTCGCCACATCGGTAGCAAAAGCGGTTGTGGTGCCAAGCAGTACAGGGATTTCCCGGGCACGGGTCTTAGCAGTTCATTACACAGGAGACAAGGACATGGCCGATATTGACGCTACAAACAGGCGGCACTTTTTAGGTCTTACCGGCAAGGCCGGGCTATCGACGTTGATGGCACAAGCCGTCGGCGTGAATCTCGGGCTGGTCGAGGTCTCGGCGGCGCAAGGAAGCAAACGGGTTCAGCCGTTCCGTTTCGCGATCATTGCCGACCCGCATCTGTACTCCGGCCAGGACCATGTTTTCGACAAACAGCTCGAAGATGCGGTGGCCCAGGTCAATGGGATGAAGTCGCAGCCCGACTTCGTCATGATCATGGGCGACATTGCACACCATGGCGAGGCCGACCAGATGGCCAAGGGCAAGCGCATCCTGAGCAAGCTCAAAGCGCCCATCAAGTCGATCCCGGGTGAGCACGACTGGTATCTCGACATGGGCGCGGCTTGGCGCAGCAACTTCGGCCAGGAAACTTGGTCGGTCGACCACAAAGGCGTGCACATCATCGGCATGAATTCGATCCTCGTGCCCGACTTCTGGACCGCCGCCAAGCTGACGCCAGCGCAGCGCCGGGACTGGTTCATGCCGCTGAATAGCCCGGTCCCTGGTGTCTGGGGTGTCGGCCCGGCGGGGCTCGACTGGCTCGCCAAGGACGTGGCGAAGGTCTCTCCCGATACCCCCGTGGTCATCTTCACCCACTCGCCGCTGTGGGACTACTACCCGCGCTGGAACTTCCAAGTCTCGGAATCGGCGCAAATCCGCGACATTCTCGGCAAGTTCGTCGCCGTCACTGCGTTTCACGGACATGTGCACCACACGGTTTACAACCGGATCGGAAACCTCACCTCGATCGGCACGATGAGCACGTCGTGGCCGTGGCCGTATCCGCCGATCGAACTGCCCTATCCGGCCTTCAAGCAGTACCGTGCCGACCCGTCCAATACGGCCGACGGCATGGGCAGCGCGGCGATCGCCATCGACGACAAGGGCGGGTCGTTTGTGCAGTACCAGCCGTTTGCCGACTCGTTGCCCCCATCGATGAAAAACGGCTTCAACGCGTAGTAGGAGTTACAACAATGACAATACATTCCAAGGTGCTTTTGTCGCTCGCTGCGATCGGGATCGTCGCTGCGACCACCAGCGCGATGGCGCGCGAGCCGTTCACGCCCGCCGAACTCAAGACGCTGGACGACAAGTTGACGGCCTCGGCCAAGCGCGGCTACGACATGTGGTACGGCGCCCGTGCCGACATGTCCAGCAACGGGTTGGCCTGCGCCAACTGTCATCCCGACGCAGCGGCCACCAACCCGCACACGTTTCCGAAGTACATGTCGCAGTTCAACAAGGTCGTTCCCTACCGCGAGATGGTGAACTGGTGCATCGAAAACCCGCAGGTCGGCAAGAAGCTCGACGTCAACGGCGACGACATGACCTCGATGGAGTCGTACTCGTTGTACATGTACCGGGGCGTGAAGGTTGACACCGGGCTGCAAACTGCGCAAACCGCGGGGTTGCAGCCCTCGTCGGCACGCGGTCTGAACGTCCCGGGGACCGGCATCGGCTTCGACAAGTGATCCGGCGTCCGGCGCGATGAGGGCGTTGGTCGTTGGTCTCGCCTTCGCGGCAGCAGTTTCCGGCGGGGCCGTCGCGCAGCAGGTGTGCGACGCCCCGCCGGAAGGTCGATCTTCTCCCTCGACGCGCTTCCTGGACGGTGCCGACGGGACCGTGACCGACAAGGATACGAAGTTGATGTGGATGCGTTGTTCGGCGGGGCAGGTCGGCCCCGGCTGCTCGGGCGAAGCGAGTCGGTTCGATTGGGCTGCTGCCCAATCAGCTGCTGCTGATGTAAATCGGCTCGGCACCTACTTTTACAGTGACTGGCGTTTGCCCCAGTTGCGAGAATTGGCCACCATCGCCGAGCGGCAATGTGCCAATCCGCGCGTGAATCTGACGGTATTTCCACAAACTCCTGCTGATCTTTATTGGACAACCACGTTGCGGCCCGCTACAGGCAACAAGAGTTTTGTTTTTGCGCTGGGGTTCGGTGTCGATGGCATCAAATATCTGGCCAAGGAAGATACGGCGTACCTGCGCTTGGTTCGTACTGCCCAATAACCTGAATCTCGATCGTGACTCAACCGCGCCGTCAATTCCTCAGCCAAACCAGCGCCTGCATGGCCTGGTTGATGGTGGCCGGGCTGCCCGGACGCAGCGCGTGGGCTTTGGGGCGGGATACGGTGCTCGGCGAGGAGCTGGCCTTCGGGGCTGAATCGATGCCCGAAGCCCTGCGGGCACTGGGCAGCATATCGGCGATCGAGTCGGAAATCATGCTCACTGTGCCGGATATTGCAGAGAATGGCGCGATGGTTCCGGTGGAGGTGGATTGCCGGTTGCCACGCACGGAAGAAATATTCATCGTGGTGGCATCAAATCCAAACCCGCTGGTTGTGCGATTTACCATTCCCGACGGTACGCAGCCTTTTGTATCCACTCGCATCAAGATGGCGGAAACGAGCCCGGTTTATGCGATTGTGCGGGCCGGAGGGCGTTTATATTCGGTGTCGAAAAGTACCCAGGTCACGATCGGCGGGTGCGCATGAACAAGCACCGCTCATCGACAACCCGGTCAGGTCGGTCAGCCGCGCAGCAAAGTTACCGCCATGGGTGAGCCGATCCGCATCCGCGCCAAGAACAACGGCGTACTCACGGAGGTTCATCTTTTGATGCCCCATCCGATGGAGACGGGTTTGCGCAAGGATGATTCCGGTGAGTTCATTGCTGCCCATTTCATCACCGCCATGACAGTGATGGTGGAAGACCGGTCGGTTTTCGAGGCCCGGATGAGCCAAGCCGTCTCGCAAGATCCTTTGTTGACCTTTCGATTCCGCGGGGGCAAGCCTGGCGATCGGATCCGAGTCACTTGGATGGATAACCGGGGCGACCGTCGCAGCGACGAAACCCGCATAGCCTGAGGTCGGGCATGGTGATCTGCAAGAAGCGGTTGCCGACCGTCCCTACAAGTAAACCCTGATTTCTCTGGTAAACCCTGATCAACCCTCATGAAGGAGTTATTTCATGAAAGCACCTAACCGACGAATTTTCATGCTGCAAGTGATGGCCGGGAGCACCTGCCTGGGCGCTGCGGCAACCTCGATGGCCGAGGAAGACAAGGTCACCTTGACCGATCCGTACGCCAAGTCGATGGGATTCCGGCTCGACACCAAGGAGGTCGATCAGACTCGTTACCCGCGGCACGACGCCGCTACGCAGCAGTGCAGCAAATGTCAGCTCTATTCGGGCAAGGCCGGCGATGCGCTGGGGCCCTGCTCGTTCTTCGGCGGTCGGCTGGTTTCGCCCAACGGCTGGTGCAGAAACTTCAAAGCACTGAAGGCCTGACTCTGCGGGTAGACCCGGCCCCGCAAAACTGTCCACAAAGATTGACAATTAGAAATGTCAGATTAACATGACACATCACGGCAAACACTGCTTCGGACGGCGCCACCCGCGCTGTCGACCGGGTTCGCCGCGCCGGAGGTTCGGCATATGAGCGGTTCCACAGGCATATCGGTCCATGTACCGAGGCGCAGGGGGACCGCCATCGGCCGCATCCTGCTGGCGATCTGCCTGGGCGGCGTTGCGCTGCTGTCGGCCTGCAACCGCACCGATACCGTGCAGCGGGGTTATCGCGGGCTGGGCATGACGCAGCTGTACAACCCGATCACCCTGGCCGCCGCGGCAGAAACGCACGCGGTGCCTGAGCCGGAGCCCACGGATCCGCCGGATCCGGAAAGCCCGCAGATCAAGGACGTCTTCAAGAACGTGCAGGTGCTGAACGACCTGACGGTGCTTGAGTTTTCGCGTCTGATGCAGGCCTTGTCCACCTGGGTGGCGCCCGAGGAGGGTTGCGAGTTTTGCCATAACCCGAAAAAGCTCGACTCCGACGAAAAGTACACCAAGGTGGTGGCGCGGCGCATGCTGCAGATGACACGCCATATCAACACCGACTGGAAGCCCCACGTGGGCAGCACCGGCGTCACCTGCTGGACCTGCCACCGCGGCCAGGCCGTGCCTTCGGGCGACTGGTTCGAGCGCCCGGGCTGGAAGGGCACACCGGCAGGCCTGGTGGGCAACCGCGCCGGGCAGAACACGCGGGGCGTGGATACGGTGGCCAACTCGGCCCTGCCGTACGACCCGTTGTCGACCTTCCTCACCTCCGACAACGCCATCCGCATCCAGGGCACGCAGGCGATGGCGGGCGAAAACCGGCACTCCATCAAACAGGCCGAAAGCACCTACGCGCTGATG
>JANMAS010000305.1:0-7155 GCA_031359975.1 Burkholderiales bacterium | reverse complement strand
GGCCACCGTGGTGTACAAGCGGGGCCATGGCCCGCCAGACATTCAATCCTTTGACAGAAGAACATCCGCTGCCGGTGGTGCCGCTGGCCCTGGCGCTGTCGCTCGGTGCGGCGGTGTCGCTGGGCATCTCGCGCTTTGCGTACGGGCTGCTGCTGCCGCCGATGCGCATGGATCTGGGCTGGTCTTACGCGCTGGCCGGTTTGATGAACACCAGCAACGCGCTGGGCTATCTGATCGGCGCCTTGGCCACCCCCGCGCTCATGCGCCGCCTGGGCCCGAGCCGATTGATGTTGTGGGGCTCGTGGATGGCCTGCGGGCTGATGGCGGCGAGCGGCTTTTTCGACCAGGCGCCGGTATGGCTGGCGCAACGCCTGCTCGCGGGCGTGGCCAGCGCGATGGTCTTCATCTGCGGCGGCCTGCTGGCCGCGCGCCGCGGCGCGCAGCAGCCGGGGCGCGGCGGTTTGCTGATCGGCATCTATTACGGCGGCTCGGGCATCGGCATCACCGTGTCGGCCTTGCTCGTACCGGCGGCGAGCCATTGGGCGCCAGAATCGGGTGGCGTGCCGACCTGGGCCTGGGCCTGGTGGGTGCTGGCGCTGGCCTGTGTGGCGTCTACCGTGTGGATGCACTGGCCGGCGCGGGTGATGGCGGCGTTGCCAGCCACGGCTTCCGGCGGCGCCGGCGGCGACACCCGTGCGGTGATTCGCCCCTTGGGTTTTGCCCTGGCGGGCTACGGCATGTTCGGCATCGGCTACATCGGCTACATGACGTTTGTCGTCGCCCTGCTGCGCGAGAGCGGCTTGTCGCCTTCGCGCATCACGCTGTTCTATGCGCTGCTCGGCATGGCCGTGGTGGCCTCGTCGCGGCTGTGGGCGGGTTTGCTCGACCGCCGACGCGACGGCGGCGCGCTGGCCTTGCTCAATGGCCTGCTCGGCATCGCCACGGTGATGCCGGCGATCAGCACCGCCTGGCCGATGGCGTTGTTGTCGGGTCTGATGTTCGGCGGTGTGTTTCTCTCGGTGGTGGCCTCGACCACCGCGCTGGTTCGGCATTCGTTGCCGCAGGCCGGCTGGGCGGCGGGCATCGGGGCGTTCACGGTCGTGTTTGCGGCCGGGCAGATCGTGGGCCCGACGATGGTGGGCTGGATCGCCGACGGGCCTGGCGGGCTGGCGCGCGGATTGGTGTGCTCGGCCGTCGCCTTGTGGATCGGCGCGGTGCTGGCCTGGCGACAGCGCGCCGCCGATGCGGGCCACTGAGGCGGCGATCTTTCACCCCTGCGCCCGCGGTTGTTGTTCTGGCGGGCGCCGACGTTCTCGCCGCCGGCTCCCTAGAATGCTCCGCTCCCCCGCTTGGGAGTTGTCCCGAGGAGCTTCATGACGTCCGGCCTTATCCGCATACGCGGCGCGCGCCAGCACAACCTCAAGAACATCGACCTCGACATCCGCACCGGCGAGATGACGGTGGTGACGGGGCCGAGCGGTTCGGGCAAGTCGAGCCTGGTGTTCGACACGCTGTACGCCGAAGGGCAGCGCCGCTATGTGGAGACGTTCTCCGCGTACGCGCGCCAGTTCCTCGATCGCATGGACCGCCCGGCGGTGGATCGGGTGGACGGCGTGCCGCCGGCGATCGCCATCGACCAGACCAATCCGGTGCGCACCTCGCGCAGCACGGTTGGCACGATGACCGAGCTGAACGATCACCTGAAGCTGCTGTTCGCACGCGCCGCCGATCTGTTCGATCGCCAGACGGCATTGCCGGTGCGGCACGACACCACCCGCACCATCCTTGCCGACATCACGGCGCGTGCCGCGGCGGCTGGCGATCCGCGCCTGGCCTTCACCTTTCCGGTGGAGTTGCCGGAAAACACCACCGCCGACGAAGTGCAGCAATGGCTGTCAGCCAGCGGCTTCACCCGCGTGCTGGCGGAACGGCTGGCCGGTGATCGCAAGCTCCTCGACGTGGTGGCCGACCGTTTCCGCATCGCCGGCACCGAAGAATCACGCATCAGCGAAGCGATCGAGCTGTCGCTCAAGCGCGGCGCGGGCCGTGTCAACGTGGCGGTGCTGGGCGATGACGGCCCGGAGCAGACCTGGCGTTACTCCACCGGCCTGCACTGCCCGGAGAGCGATCTGCGTTATGCCGAGCCGCAGCCGGCGTTGTTTTCGTTCAACTCGGCCTTTGGGGCTTGCGATGCATGCCGGGGCTTCGGCCGCGTGATCGGCGTCGACTTCGGCCTGGTGATCCCCGACGAACGCAAGACCTTGCGCGCCGGGGCCATCAAGCCGATGCAGACACCGGCCTGGAAGGATTGCCAGGGCGATCTGATCAAGTATGCCGGCGAGGCCGGCATTCCGCGCGACACCGCCTGGAACCAGCTCACCCAGGTGCAGCGCGACTTTGTCATCGAAGGCTCGCCGCACTGGAATGGCAACTGGAAGAAGCAGTGGTACGGCGTGCGCCGGTTCTTCGAATACCTGGAGAGCAAGGCCTACAAGATGCACATCCGGGTGCTGCTGTCGAAGTACCGCAGCTACACACCCTGCGGCACCTGCGGCGGCGCGCGGCTGAAGCTCGAATCGCTGCTGTGGCGGCTTGGCGGCAAGGCCGATGCAGACACGGTGTTGGCGCCGGATCGGCGCTTCATGCCGGTGGGCACGGGCTGGTCGCGCGAGCGGCTGGAAGCCCTGCCGGGGCTTTGCCTGCATGATCTGGTGCGCCTGCCGATCGATCGGCTGCGGCAGTTCTTCGATCGCCTGGGCGCCAAACTGGGCACGGGTTCGGTAAAGGATCCGCTGCACCTGCTGCACGAGGAGATCCGCACCCGGCTGAGGTACTTGTGCGATGTGGGCCTGGGCTACCTCACGCTCGATCGCGCCAGCCGCACGCTCAGCGGCGGCGAGGTGCAGCGCATCAACCTCACCACCGCGCTCGGCACCTCGCTGGTCAATACCTTGTTCGTGCTCGACGAGCCCAGCATCGGGCTGCATCCGCGCGACATGAACCGCATCGTCGAGGCAATGCATCGGCTGCGCGATGCCGGCAACACGCTGGTGGTGGTGGAGCACGACCCGGCGGTGATGCTGGCCGCCGATCGGCTCATCGACATGGGCCCGGGCCCGGGCGAAAAAGGCGGCGAGATCGTCTTCGACGGCGCGCCGGAAGCGATCCGCGACGCCGATACGCTCACAGGCGCCTACCTCGGCGGCCGCAAGCAGGTGAGTTCGGGATTCCGCCGGCTGGTGGATGCGTCCACCCCTAGGCTGATCATCGAAGGCGTGCGTGAGCACAACCTCAAGGGCGTGACGGTGGAACTGCCGCTGCAGAAGCTGGTGTGCGTGACCGGTGTTTCCGGCTCCGGCAAGAGCACGCTGATGCAGGATGTGCTGTACCCGGCGCTGGCGCGGCACTTCGGCAAACCCACCGAATCGCCGGGTGCGTTCGATCGTCTGCTGGGTGCCGACTGGCTCACCGATGCGGTATTTGTCGATCAATCGCCGATCGGCAAGACCGCGCGCTCCAACCCGGCGAGCTACGTGGGTGCGTTCGACGAGATTCGCAAGCTCTTCGCCGATGCGCCGGTGGCGCGAGAGCGCAGCTACACCGCCGGCATGTTCAGCTTCAACGCCGGTGATGGCCGTTGCCCCACCTGCGGCGGCTTGGGCTTCGAGCATGTGGAGATGCAGTTTCTGTCGGATGTGTATCTGCGCTGCCCGGATTGCGATGGCCGCCGCTATCGCATCGAGATCCTCGATGTGAAGATCATTCGCGGGCCTCGGCAGTTGAGCATCGCCGACACGCTCGATCTCACCGTGAGCGAAGCGGCGGCGCTGTTCCGCGACGATCGCGAGGTGCTGCGCGCGCTGCAGCCGATCGTCGATGTCGGCCTCGACTATGTGCGTCTCGGGCAACCGGTGCCCACGCTCTCGGGCGGCGAGGCGCAACGCCTCAAGCTCGCGGGCTTCCTCGCCGAAGCCGCGCGCACCGGCGCCAGCAGCCGCCAGACTCTGGCGCGCAAGGGCGCGCTGTTTCTCTTCGACGAGCCCACCACCGGCCTGCACTTCGACGACATCGCCAAGTTGATGCGCGCGCTGCGCAAACTGCTCGACGCCGGCCACTCGATCGTGGTGATCGAGCACAACCTCGACGTGGTGCGCGCCGCCGACTGGCTCATCGACCTCGGGCCCGAAGGCGGCGTGGCCGGTGGCGAGATCGTCTGCAGCGGCACGCCGGATGACGTCAAGGCCCACCCGACTTCGCATACCGGGTTGGCGTTGCGGGATTACGACGTCACTCTCCGCGTGGCGGAGCGGAGCGCGCCGGTAAAAATGGGGTCAGAGTCATTTTCCGCGGCCCCGCCCTCCAGATTCGGGACCGGAAATGGCGCGGAAAATGACTCTGACCCCATTTTTACCTCGGGTCGGCCGTTGCAGTCCGTCTTGCGTGCGCGCAGAAGCGAAATCGACGAATCCATCCGCATCGTCAACGCCCGCGAGCACAACCTCAAGTCGCTCAACGTGTCGATCCCGCGCGGCAAGTTCAGCGTGATCACCGGCGTGTCGGGTTCGGGCAAGAGCACCCTGGCTTTCGACATCCTGTTCAACGAAGGCCAGCGCCGCTACCTCGAATCGCTCAACGCCTACGCGCGCAGCATCGTGCAGCCGGCCGGCCGGCCGGAGGTGGATGCGGTGTACGGCATTCCGCCTACCGTGGCCATCGAGCAGCGGCTGTCGCGGGGTGGCCGCAAGAGCACGGTGGCCACCACCACCGAGGTGTGGCACTTCCTGCGGCTGCTGTGGGTGAAGCTGGGCCTGCAGCACTGCGTGAAAGACGGCACCCCGGTGATGCCGCAGAGCGCCGAGAGCATCGCCGCGCAGCTGCTGCGCGAGCATCGCGGCCAGCATGTGGGCCTGCTTGCGCCGCTGGTGGTGAACCGCAAGGGTGTCTACACCGATCTGGCCAAGTGGGCCAAGGCGGCGGGCTACACGCACTTGCGGGTGGACGGCGAATTCCTGAAGGTGGATCCGTGGCCGCGCCTGGATCGTTTCAAGGAGCACACGCTCGAAGTGCCGGTGGCCGATCTGGTGGTGAGCCCGGCTGATGAAGACGGGTTGCGCAACGCGCTGCGCACCGCGCTGCAGATCGGCAAGGGGGTGATGCACCTGTTGCATCCGCTCGATGGCCTCGCGCAGGCGATGGACGACGGCCAATCGACCAGCACGATCGGCGCGGTGAAGGTGTTTTCCACCAAACGCGCCTGCCCCACCTGCGGCACCAGCTACCCGGAGCTGGACCCGCGCATGTTCTCCTACAACAGCAAACACGGCTGGTGCACCACCTGCGTGGGCACCGGCCTCGCGCTCACCCGCGAACAGCGCAAGGCCTACGATGACTCGGCGCGCGACGACGACAACAAGGGCCGCGAGCAGAGCTTTCCGTCCGAGGAGGTGGAGGTGGAGGGCCTGGTCGACGTGGCCTGCCCGGATTGCCACGGCACACGCCTGAATCCCGCCTCACGCCGCATCACCTTCGAAGGGCAACCGATCGGCACGGTGGCTTCGTGGTCGGTGCGGCAGGCGAGCGAGTGGGTCGGTGCTCTGCACCTGCACGGCCGAGACGCCGACATCGCGCGTGACGTGATCACCGAGATCCGCGGCCGTCTCGAATTTCTGCAGCAGGTGGGCCTGGGTTACCTCACGCTCGACCGCGCCGCGCCCACGCTCAGCGGCGGCGAGGCGCAGCGCATCCGGCTGGCGGCGCAGCTCGGCAGCAACCTGCAAGGCGTTTGCTACGTGCTGGACGAGCCCACCATCGGCCTGCATCCCCGCGACAACCAGATCCTGCTCGGCGCGCTGCATCAGCTCGGTGAGAAGGGCAACACGCTGGTGGTGGTGGAGCACGACGAAGAAACGATCCGCCATGCCGACCACCTCATCGACATCGGCCCCGGCGCCGGCAAACGCGGCGGCCGGCTTGTGGCGCAGGGCAGCGCGGACGATCTGGCCGCGCAGGCTGAATCCGTTACCGGGCGCTTCCTCGCGCATCCGCTGAAGCATCCGATGCAGGCCCGCCGCGAGGCCGATGGGCAGGGCGCGGCGCTCACCTTGCGCGGTGCGTCGATGCACAACCTGAAGGCCTTGGACATCCGCGTGCCCTTGCATCGGCTGGTGGCGGTGACCGGCGTCAGCGGCTCCGGCAAGAGCACTTTGGCGCGCGATGTGCTGCTCGCCAACGTGCAGGCGTCGGTGGCCGGCCGCAGCCAGGCCAAGGCGGTGGGCTGCGACGGTGTCGAAGGCTGGCAGGCCATCGATCGGGTGCTCGAGGTCGACCAGACGCCGATCGGCAAGACGCCGCGCTCCTGCCCCGCCACCTACATCGGTTTCTGGGACACGGTGCGCAGGCTCTTCGCCGACACGCTCGAAGCCAAGGCGCGTGGTTATGCCGCGTCGCGTTTTTCATTCAACACCGGCCAAGGCCGCTGCCCGGGCTGCGAAGGCCAGGGCATGCGCACCATCGAGATGAGCTTCCTGCCGGATGTGAAGGTGCTGTGCGAAACCTGCCATGGCCAGCGCTTCAATCCCGAGACGCTCACCGCCACCTGGCGAGGCAAGTCGATCGGCGATGTGCTGCAGATGGAGGTGGACGAAGCGGTGGACTTTTTCGCCGCCATGCCGGCGATCGCGCACCCGCTGCAGCTGCTCAAGGATGTCGGCCTGGGCTACCTCACGCTCGGCCAGCCGTCACCCACGCTGTCAGGCGGCGAGGCGCAGCGCATCAAGCTCGTCACCGAGCTCTCCAAGGTGCGTGACGACATCACCCGCCGCGGCCAGAAGCCACCTCACACGCTGTATGTGCTCGACGAACCGACCGTCGGTTTACACATGGCCGACGTGGAAAAGCTGATCCGTGTGCTGCATCGCCTGGTGGCTGGCGGCCACAGCGTGATCGTGATCGAACACGATCTCGACGTGATCGCCGAGGCCGACTGGGTGATCGATCTGGGCCCCGAAGGCGGCAGCGCCGGGGGCGAGGTGGTGGCCGCCGGCACGCCCGAGCACCTGGTGGCCCAGCGCACGCATACCGGCGTGGCGCTGGCGCCGGTGCTGGCGCGCTGATCGGCAGCGGCCGGTGATCAGGCCACCGATTTGATGCCGGAAG
>JANMAS010000232.1:0-10228 GCA_031359975.1 Burkholderiales bacterium | reverse complement strand
CCAGCCGTAAGGCAGCCGCAGCGCGCGCCGGGCACAATGCCGCCATGGGCGACAACGTCATTCCACTGGCCGACCTGCGCTATGCCTCGGCCGTGCCCGAGGTGCCGCAATATCCGCAAGCACCGAACGGCCTGCTGGCCGACCGCCTGGGCCGGCCGCTGCGCGATCTGCGCATCAGCGTCACCGACCGCTGCAACTTCCGCTGCAGCTATTGCATGCCCAAGGACGTCTTCGACGGCAGCTACAAGTTTCTGCCGCAGACCAGCCTGCTGAGCTTCGAGGAGATCACGCGGCTGGCACGGTTGTTTGTTGCCCACGGCGTGACCAAGCTGCGCCTCACCGGCGGTGAGCCGCTGCTGCGCAAGCACATCGAGGCGCTGATCGCGCAGCTGGCCGCGCTGCGAACCCCGGACGGCGAGCCGCTGGACATCACGCTCACCACCAACGGCTCGCTGCTCGAACGCAAGGCGCAGGCGCTGAAGGAGGCCGGCCTGCAACGCGTGACGGTGAGCCTGGACGCGCTCGACGACACCATCTTCCGCCGCATGAACGATGCCGATTTTCCGGTGGCCGACGTGCTGCGCGGCATCGAGGCTGCGCAGCAGTTGGGCCTGGCGCCGCTCAAGGTGAACATGGTGGTCAAGCGCGGCACCAACGACCACGAGATCGTGCCCATGGCGCGGCACTTCCGAGGCAGCGGTGCCGTTCTGCGTTTCATCGAATACATGGATGTCGGTGCGACGAACGGCTGGCGCATGGACGACGTGCTGCCATCGGCCGACGTGGCCCGGCGCATCGATGCCGAGTTCGCGATCGAGCCCGTGGCGGCCGCCGATCCCGGCGAAACCGCCGAGCGTTGGCGCTATCGCGATGGCGGCGGCGAGATCGGCCTGATCTCCAGCGTCACCCAGGCGTTTTGCCGCGATTGCAATCGCGCGCGCCTGTCCACCGAAGGCAAGCTCTTCATGTGCCTATTCGCCTCTCGCGGCCACGACCTGCGCGCCCTCGTGCGCGGTGGCGCCAGCGACGATCAGATCGCCACCGCGATCGGCACCCTCTGGGGCCGGCGCGACGATCGATATTCCGAGCTGCGCGCCGATGCCGCGGCCACGGGGCTGCCGCAGGTGGAAGGCGAACGGCGTGTCGAGATGCACTACATCGGTGGCTGATCGGCGGCCGATCGGTGCTTGATCGGTGGATGAGCCGCAACTCGTGATCGAGCGCCACCTGATCACCGGCATCGTGCTCGCTGGCGGCCAGGGTCGCCGCATGGGCGGCCTGGACAAGGGCTTGCAGCTCTACAGGGGGCAGCCTCTCGCGCAGCACGCCTTGCAGCGCCTGCAATCGCAAGTCGGCATCCTGATGGTGAATGCCAACCAACACATCGATCAGTACGCTGCCTTCAAGGTGCCCGTAGTGCTCGACTCAATGCCCGGCTCACTGCCCCACCACGCCGGCCCGCTCGCCGGCTTTCTCAGTGGGTTGGCCCATGCTCGAACGCCCTATCTCGCCACCGTACCCTGCGACGCACCGGCCTTCCCGCTCGATCTGGTGTCTTGTCTGGCGATGGCGCTGGTCGACAGTGGCGCCGATGTCGCCGTGGCGGAAGTTCAGGCCGACGATGTCGTCCACCTGCATCCGGTCTTCTGCCTGATGCGCATCACCGTGCAGCCCGCCCTGGCGGCGTTTGTTAACGACGGCGGCCGCCAGGTGCAAGCCTGGGTGGCCTCATGCCGCCACACCCGTGTACGGTTCGAGCAGGCCACCGACTTCGCCAACCTGAATACCCTCGCTGAGCTCGACCGCGCCGAACACGGCAACCTGACATGACGACCTCACCCTCCTGGCGCGCCCTGGCCTGCCTCGGCGCATTCACTGCGTTGAGCGCCAGCGCATTCGCCGCAAAGATCTACACCACTGGCAGCCAAGCCGATGTCGTCGCACCCACCGTGCCGGGGCTGTGCCTGGCCGGCGGCGGCAGCGACGACGCCTGGGCCGGCGGCTGGCGCTTCATGCTCGAGCGCACCGGTGGTGGCGATGTGGTGGTGATCCGTGCCGACGGGCAACGCGGCGGCTACGAATCCTTCATCTACAACGACGACGGGCACAACGATTTCCCGGCTGTCGATTCGGTCACCACCATCGTGCTCGAAGGCCGCAAGGATGCCGAACGCGCCGACGTGCTCGCCCTCGTGCGGCAAGCCGAAATGGTGTTCTTTGCCGGTGGTGACCAGTGGGATTACATCCGCTGGATCGAAGGCACGCCGCTCGCCGCCGAAGTGGAAAGCGCCGCCAACGACCGTGGCGTGCCGGTGGGCGGCACCAGCGCCGGCATGGCGCTGCTGGCGGGCATCGACTACACCGGCCGCTACGGCTCGCCCAACCCGAACAAGGATCTGGTCGATTCCAACGACGTGATGCGCGATCCCACCGGCCGCTTCGTCGATCTGACCCGCAGTGTGATCACGCCACGCATCATGCAGGGCGTGATCACCGACACGCACTTCAGCGAGCGCAAGCGTCAGGGCCGACTGGTCGGCTTCATGGCGCGCGCCACCTGGAACTGGCCGGATGTCTCCGCGCAACAGATCAAGGCCATCGCTGCGGACGAAGACACCGCCACCTGCATCGACGAACACGGCTTCGCCACCGCCTTCGGCTGGGGCGAGGTGTTCGTTCTGCAAGGCGATCGCGATATCGAACGCCTGCGTGAAGGCCGATCCCTGAACTGGTGGGGCCAGGCTCAGGCAGTGAAGGCCTTCGTGATGAAGGGCAACCGCGATGGCCGCGGGCTCTTCGACCTCAACACCTGGACCGGCCTGGATGGGCAGCCTGAGCGGTGGTGGGTGGACGGGCGGCGAACGGAGGAGCCGGTGTTCGGGCGCTCGCGAAGCGCCAGCAAAGTCGCACCCTAGACAAGCTTAGTCAACATTTCTGTTGATTCCTCGCGGCAGCAGCCATGCAAAAATTTTGAAGGCATATGTCTGCCTGATTCGGCGCTGGCCGCGCTGAAAATCAAAACGAGGAATAAATGAGATTTCATCTTGTCATCTTGGCCGCCGTCAGCACTCAGTTCGTGGGCTGCGCCTCCATAGTCAATGGTCACAACCAGAGCGTGTCAGTTGAAGCGAAATCCGACGCCGGTGCCATCTCCGGTGCCAACTGCAAACTCACCAACAACAAAGGCACCTGGTTTGTCACCACACCGGGATCGGCAACGGTTCATCGCAGCTACGAAGACCTGGCCGTGCGGTGCGAAAAGGAGGCCATGGAGCCTGGCCTGATCTCCGCCAAGTCGAGCACCAAGGGCATGGCCTTCGGAAACATCATTTTTGGCGGCATCATCGGCGCCGGGGTGGATATTTCAACCGGTGCCGCCTACGACTACCCCACGCTGATTACGGTCCTGATGGGCAAGACCGGCATGGCGGGAGCGCAAGCGCCAGCAGCTGCGGCGAGTGCTCCCGCTTCCGACACAACGACACCGCCAGCGCCGGCCGCGGCCGCATCTGCGCCCATTGCGCCGGTCGAACCGGCCGCCAGTGGCGTCGCCAAGTGATGGTGAATAGCTGATCGAATCGGCGTGCCGCCCAAGGGCCGCCGACCCCCATCGCCGAGGCATGCCAAGGCGCCGGAGTCGAATGCACTCGTCGGCCCCTCACCCCACCGCCACCGCCCTATCCGCAATCTCCCCCGGCACCCGCTTGCGCGCGAAGAGCGTGTACACCGTGGGCACCACGAAGATCGTGAGCAGCGTGCCCAGGCTCATGCCGCCCACGATCACCCAGCCGATCTGCTGTCGGCTCTCGGCGCCAGCGCCTGAGGCCAGCGCCAGCGGCATCGCACCGAGCACCATCGCGCCGGTGGTCATCAGGATCGGGCGCAGGCGCAGCGAGGCGGCTTCCGTCACCGCCTGCATCACATCACGGCCTTCGCGCCGAAGCTCGTTGCTGAACTCGACAATCAGGATGCCGTGCTTGGTGATCAGCCCGACCAGCGTGATCAGGCCGATCTGCGAGAACACGTTGAGAGTGCCGCCGGACAGGCGCAGCGCGAGCAGCGCACCCACCATCGACAGCGGCACCGACAGCAGAATCACAAACGGATCGACAAAGCTCTCGAACTGCGCGCTCAGCACGAGAAAGATGAACACCAGCGCCAGCACGAACACCAGGCCCAGCGCGCCGCTCGACGCGCGGTACTCGCGCGTCACGCCGTTCAGCTCGGTGGTGGTGCCAGCCGGCAGAATCCGGGCGGCCCGATCTTCCAGGAAAGCCAGCGCCTGGCCCAGTGAATAGCCGGGCGCCAGATTGGCGGTGAGGCTCACCGAGCGCCGCTGGTTGAAGTGGATCAGCTCCCGTGGGCCCACCGCCTCGCGCACGCGCACCAACGAAGACAGCGGCACCATCGCATCGCCGCGGCCGCGCACGAAAAGGCGATCGATGTCATCGGGCGTGGTGCGCCCGCCAGCGTCGGTCTGCACGATCACGTCGTATTGATCGGCCTCGCGCTTGTAGCGCGTGACGGTGCGCCCGCCGAGCATCGTCTCGATGGTGCGCGCCACCTGATCCACCGCCACGCCCGCGTCGGCCGCGCGATCACGGTCTACATCGAGCAGGATCTCGGGCTTGTTCAGGCGCAGGTCGCTGTCGGGCTGCACAAAGCCCGGGTTGGCCGCCATCTCGGCGAGCATGCGCTGGGAGACGAGCGCGAGATTGTCGTAGCTGTCGTTGCTGACGATGACAAAGTTCACCGGCCGCTCGCGAAAGCCCTGGCCAAGGCTTGGCGGCGTGATCGCAAACACGTTGACGCCGGGCAGATCGGCAAGCTGCGGCGCCATGGCGCGCGCAATCTCCTGCGTGTTGCGCGAGCGCTCGCTCCAGTCCACCATGCGCAGGATGGCCGTGCCTTGGGCCACCGACTGGTTGTTGACCGACATGAACGTGCGATCGATCTCGGGCACCTTGGCGGTGATGCGCTCGATCGCATCCAGGTAGCGCGCGGTGTAGGACAGCGTGGAGCCGTCGGGCGCACTCACCGGCATGAAGATCACACCGCGGTCTTCCATCGGCGCCAGTTCGCTCTTGGCGGTCTGAAAGAGCCACCAGCTGCCCGCCGCACTGCCCACCATCACCAGCAGCACCACCCAGCGATGCACCAGCACCCGGCCCAGCGTGCGGGTGTAGCGCGTGGTGATGCCCACCAGAACCGCTTCCATGCCGCGGTCGAAGGCGCCGGGTGTCGGGTTGTGCCGCAGCAGCTTGCTGCACAGCATCGGGGTGAGGGTGAGCGCCACGAAGCCCGACACGATCACCGCGCCGGCCAGCGTGAGCGCAAACTCGGCAAACAGTTTGCCGGTGCGGCCAGGCGTGAACGCCAGAGGCGCAAACACCGCAGCCAGCGTGAGCGTCATCGCCACCACCGCGAAGCCGATTTCCTTGGCGCCGCGCAGCGCGGCCTGAAATGGCGCCACGCCTGCTTCGATGTGGCGGTAGACGTTTTCGAGCACGACGATCGCGTCGTCGACCACCAGCCCGATCGCCAGCACCAGCGCCAGCAGCGTGAGCGTGTTGATGGTGAAGCCGGCCGCCGCCATCAGCGCAAAGGCGCCGATCAGGCTGACCGGAATCGTCACCAGCGGGATGATCGACGCCCGCAGCGTGCGCAGGAAAACAAACACCACCAGCGCCACCAGCGCCACCGCCTCGGCCACGGTGGCGTACACCGATTTCACCGAGCGATCGATGAACACCGACAAGTCGTTCGCCAGCACCACCGACAAGCCCGCAGGCAGGTCGCGTTCGATCAGCGGCATCAACGCGCGCACGCCGGCGGCCACTTCGAGCGGGTTGGCGGTGGCGTTGCGGATCACGCCGGTGGATACCGACGACACGCCGTTCAGACGCACCCGCGTGCGCTCGCTGGCGGCTGCCTGCTCCACGCGGCCCACGTCGCGCAGCCGCACCGCAAACCCGTTCGCCTGCCGCACCACCACATCGCCGAACTGCGCCGCCGTGTTGAGATCGGTGCGCGCGGTGACGCTGAACTCGCGCTGGGTGCTCTCGATGCGCCCGGCCGGTACTTCGAGGTTCTGGCGCCGCAGGGCGTCTTCCACATCCTGCACGGTGACATGGTGAGCGGCGAGCTTGTCGGCATCGATCCAGATGCGCATCGAGAACTTGCGGTCGCCGCCGATCTGCACATCGGCCACGCCGGGGATCGTCTGCAGGCGCGGCTTGACGACGCGGTTGATCACGTCGGTCACTTCGAGCGGGTTCAGCGTGGGGCTGGTGAAGGCGAGCCAGATGACCGGCGTGGCATCGGCTTCCACCTTGGCGATCACCGGCTCGTCCACCGCGTCGGGCAGCCTGGCGCGCACCCGCGAGACACGATCGCGCGCATCGGCGGCTGCGTCGTCGGGATCCTTCTCGAGGCGGAAGCGCACCGTGATCTGGCTGCTCTCGGCACGCGAGGTGGAGGTGAGGATGTCGATGCCGTCGATGCCGGCGAGCGAATCCTCCAGCGGCTTGGTGACCTGTGATTCGATCACCTCGGCCGAAGCGCCGGTGAGGCGGGTATTCACGGTCACCAGCGGTTCGTCGATGCGGGGGTATTCGCGCACCTGAAGCTGGCTGTACGAGACGATGCCCACCAGCACCAGCAGCAGCGACATCACGCAGGCCAGCACCGGCCGGCGGATCGAGAGCTCGGACAGGCGCATCGACGGTCACACCTGCGGCGTGCCCTTGGCCACCGGGGCCTCGGGGCCTGTGCGCCCCACTTCCACGATGCGCAGCGCTTGTGCATCGCCGCGCATCAGGCGCGCATGGCCGGCGGTGACCACCCGATCCCCCGGCTGCACGCCATCGAGGATCTCGGCCTTGCCCGTGATGCGCGCACCCACGCGGGCTTCGATGCGCTCAGACATCAAGCGCCCGTCCGCATGCTGATTCACCTTGACCAGATATTGCCTGGTGCCCATCGGCACCAGCGCTTCCTCCGGCACCACCACCGCCTGCGGCCGCACGGCCAGCACGATGCGCACACGGGCAAACATGCCGCTCTTCAGGGCGGCATCCGGATGGCCCACACGCGCGCGCACCAGCACCGATCGGCCGTCGGCATCGACCAGCGCATCGAGTGCTTCGACACGTGCATCGAAGCGCCGGCCAGGCCAGGCCTCGACGCTCATATCAACCGGCTGACCCGGCTTGAGGCGGGCCAAATAGCGCTCGGGCAGACGGAAATCCACCCACATCGAAGAGAGGTCTTCAATACCGATGAGATCGGCACCATCCTTGACGTAATCGCCCACGCTCACGTTGCGGATGCCGGCCACGCCGTCAAACGGCGCCAGGATGCGCAAGCGCTGCACTTGCGCCTGCGCCAACGCCACTTGGGCATCCGCCACTTCGAGCGAGGCCTGGCTTTGTTCGAACGCGCTCTGGCTGATGAAGTTCTGTGCCAGCAGGCCGCGGTTGCGCTCTTGGGTGGCGCGCGCCACCGAGAGCTGTGCCTTGGCCTGCCGCAACTGGGCCGCCTGCAGCGCGTCGTCGAGCTGCACGAGAACCTGGCCACGCCGCACCGGCTGGCCATCGGTAAAGCCCAATCGCGCGATACGGCCGCTCACCTCGGGCCGCAGCATCACGCCCTGCCGTGCCCGCAACGAGCCGACGGCTTGCGCGTCTTCTTCGATCTTCATCGCTTCGGCCCGGCCCACTTCCACGGGTACCGGACCGGTTGCACCCGCGGCCGATGAAGCCCCGGCTGCGCCGGTGGGAGACGTGGCGACGGCCACCGATGCGGCGCCATGGGCCGCCCCATCAGGCGAGCGTGCGCGCTGCAACGTCCAGGCCGCGCCGGCCGCTGCGGCGATGCCGACGATTGCCACCACCGTATGCCACTTGCGAAAGCTCATGGATTGCCCCCGCGCCGACTGTATCTGCTGGTCAATGCGCCTGCGCCGCACGGGGAGAAGCCGCACGCGGCGGTGCCGCCTCAGGTGAGCGCATCGCTGCCCGCGCGGCGCTGCAGCGCGGTGTTGGCCAGCTTGTCGGCACGTTCGTTGTAGGGATCGCCGTTGTGGCCTCGCACCCAGCGTGTGGCCACCTTGCGCGCATCGGCAATCGCGAACAGGCGCTTCCACAAAGCCAGGTTGGCCACCGGCTCACCCTTGGAATTGCGATAACCCTTGCGCTCCCAGCCGGCACGCCACTCGCTCAAACCCTTGAGCACGTATTGACTGTCCGAGACCAGCTCCACGCTCGCGCCCACCGGCACCCGCTCGAGCCCCTCGATCGCGGCCGACAGCTCGGCGATCTGGTTGGTGCCATGGCCCAGGAAGCCGTAGTGATCGGTCTCGGTCACGCCATCGGGCGCGATCAGCACCGCACCCCATCCGGCAGGGCCAGGATTCGACGGCGCGCAGGCGCCATCGGTGTAGGCAATCCACTTCAACGATTCACTCCTTGTTGAGGTTCATCGACACGCATCTCCCGCTCGGCACCATGGCGATTGGCCACCACGGCGGGCGCGGCCTGGCGCTTGGGTGCCTTGGCAGCCGCCAGGCCCACCAGCCGCACACCGCGCACCCGCTTCACCGCCATCAGGAAATACGCCGCGCCGAACACCGGCCACCAGCGATCGCCGGTCGTCTCCATCCAGCCCATGCGCGCCAGCCAGTGGCTGGATGCAAACGCCGGCCGATAACAACCGAAGCGTCCGCCTTCGAGTTCCATGCCCAGCAAGCGCAGCCAGTCGCGCAGCCGCCAATAGCCGATGAAGTCACCGGTGTGCGGCAGGAACAGCGGCCCTCGGCCCAGGCCCACGCCGGTACGCACACGGCCCAGACGCTGTCGAAGGCCCCACAGGCTGGTGGGGTTGAAACCCACGATCACCACGCGACCGTCGGGCATCAGCACCCGCTCCACTTCGCGCAGTGTGGCATGGGGGTCGCTCGCCAGCTCCAGTGTGTGCGGCAGCACCACCAGGTCGAGGCTTTGCGAAGGAAAGGGCAATGCCTCGGGCAGACAATGCAGCGCCAGCGGCAAGGGCGGCGAGAGCGTGGAAATGCGCTGGTCTTCGGGGGGCGGCAGGTCCATCGGCTCGGGTACGCCGAGCACATCGCTGGCCACCCAGCGATGCGGCATGCGGTTGGCGCGCAAGCCATCGATTTCGGGCAAGCCCACCTGCAAGGCGTGGTAACCGAACACATCGGCCACCGCCTTGTCGATCTGGGCTTGTTCCCACCCGAGCAGATAGCGCCCGGCAGGGGTTCTCAGCCAAGGGCCCAACTCTATAATCTCGGCATCTTGCGTCATGAAGCAAATCGCCCTACCCGCCTTCGCCGATACCTACATCTGGATGCTCCACGATGCGCGGCATGCGTTCGTGGTCGATCCCGGTGATGCGGCGCCCGTGGAGGCGGCGCTCGATGCCGGAAATCTGTCGCTCGACGGCATTCTAGTGATGCACCCTCACGCACACCATGTCAGCGGCGTGATTGCCGGCCGACGCCAAGGTGCCCCGAATGATTCACCTGTCGCCGTGTTCGCCGCGCGGCGCAAATGGAAGAACCGCATTCGATGACTTCCCCCCATCGCTTTTTGCGCCTGTGGGCCTTGCCCGCAGCCGCACTCCTCCTCGGTGCCTGCGCCGGCATCGATCCCCGCTTCTCCCCCGCAGCCTCCGTCACCCCCCCACCGTCCACCGCCGCCGCCGCGCCGATCGACGTGGCGGCCACGCTGGCCAATGCCCCCACCGGCGCGGGCACACCGGAAGTCCTCACCGCGCCCATCGATCCGCTGGTGCCGGAGCGGCCGATCGATGTCGACACCAGCACCGCCCACATGGATTTGTGGGCCCGGGTGCGCCGCGGTTTTGCGATGCCCGATCTCGACAACGACCGTGTGCGCGCACGCGAGCAGTACTACGCCACCCGGCCCGACTACATGCAACGCATGACCGATCGCGGCAGCCGCTACCTGTTCCACATCGTCGAAGAAGTGGAGCGCCGCGGCATGCCCACCGAGATCGCGTTGCTGCCCTTTGTGGAGAGCGCCTTCAATCCGCAGGCCAACTCGGTGGCCTCGGCGGCTGGCATGTGGCAGTTCATCCCCGGCACCGGTCGCGATTTCGACCTCAAGCAAAACCTCTTTCGCGACGATCGCCGCGACGTGCTTGCCTCCACCCGCGCCGCGCTCGATTACCTCGAGCGGCTGCACGCCAT
>JANMAS010000222.1:0-2568 GCA_031359975.1 Burkholderiales bacterium | reverse complement strand
ACGCAGTTTCGCAAGGCGATGAACGAGCTCGATTCGGTGGCGCACACCAAGGCCATCGATTCGCTGCTGAACTACGAAACCGTCAAGTACTTCAACAACGAGGATTTCGAAGCCCGGCGCTACGACGAAAGCCTGGAGCGGCTGCGCAAGGTGGCGCTGAAGAGCCAGCGCACCTTGTCGCTGCTCAACACCGGCCAGCAGGTGATCATCGCGGTGGCCCTGGTGGCGATGCTGTGGCGCGCCACGCAGGGCGTGGTGGCCGCGAAGATGACGCTGGGTGATCTGGTGATGGTGAACGCCTTCATGATCCAGCTCTACATCCCGCTCAACTTTCTCGGCGTGATCTACCGCGAGATCAAGCAGGCGCTCACCGATCTGGACAAGATGTTCACGCTGCTGGAGCGCGAACGCGAGATCGCCGATTCGCCGAACGCTCGGCCTTTGGTGGTAGGTAGCGGCGTGGTGCGTTTCGAGAACGTGTCTTTTGCCTATGAGCCCGATCGCCCGATCCTGCACCAGGTGAGCTTCGAGATACCGGCTGGCAAGACGGTGGCGGTGGTGGGCCCCTCCGGCGCCGGCAAATCCACGCTGGCCCGGCTGCTCTACCGCTTCTACGACATTGACAGCACCGGCGCAGGCCGCATCACCATCGATGGGCAAGACATCCGCGAGGTGACGCAGGCGAGCCTGCGCCAGGCCATCGGCATCGTGCCGCAAGACACGGTGCTGTTCAACGACACGGTGGCCTACAACATCGCCTACGGCCGGCCCGGCGCCACGCAGGATCAGATCGAAGCGGCGGCCCGGTCGGCGCGCATCCACGGCTTCATCACGTCCACGCCCAAGGGCTATCAGACGATGGTGGGCGAGCGTGGCCTCAAGCTCTCAGGCGGTGAAAAGCAGCGCGTGGCGATCGCGCGCACCTTGCTGAAAGATCCGCCGGTGCTGATCTTCGACGAGGCCACCTCGGCGCTCGATTCGGCCAACGAGCGGGCCATCCAGGCCGAGCTGAAAAGCGTGGCCCAGGGCAAGACGGCGCTGGTGATTGCCCACCGCCTGTCCACCGTGGTGGATGCGCACGAGATCGTGGTGATGGAAGCCGGCCGCGTGGTGGAGCGCGGTTCGCATGCGGTGCTGCTGGCCAGGGAAGGGCGTTATGCGCAGATGTGGGCCTTGCAGCACAGCGCCGCCGGCGAGGCTGAGTTGAACGCCGCCGAAGCCGATTGACGACAGAACAGCGACAGAACAACGACACACCGAAGCGGGCCAGGGCATGGAAACCAAGTGGCTGGAGGATTTTGTGAGCCTGGCCGAAACGCGCAGCTTCTCGCGCTCGGCCCAGCTCCGGCATGTCACCCAGCCGGCGTTTTCGCGGCGCATCCAGTCGCTCGAAGCGTGGGCCGGCATCGATCTGGTCGATCGATCGTCGTACCCCACGCGATTGACGCCCGCTGGCGAGAGCTTTCATGCCCAGGCGCTGGAGATTCTGGGCGCCCTGCAGGCCGGCCGCAACATGATGCGCAGCCACCAGGTGAGCGGGCAGGACACGATCGAATTTGCGGTGTCGCACACCTTGGCGTTTGCCTTCTTCCCGCACTGGCTGATGGGCATCCGGCGCGAATTTGGCGCGGTGAAGATGGCCCCAAGGCCGGCCGAGCCGGCCGTCCCCCGAGGGGATCTGAGCAGACCGGCAATGCCGGATCTGCTCAGGACCAAGCTCATCGCGCTCAACGTGCACGATGCGGTGCTGCGCCTCACCGATGGCGGCTGCGATCTGCTGATCGCCTATCACCACGCCTCGCAGCCGTTGCAGCTCAGCACCGAGCGCTACGAGATGATCTCGCTGGGCGAAGAGACGGTGGCGCCCTACGCCAGGGCTGACGAACAGGGCGAGCCGATCTTTCGCCTGCCCGGCAGCGTCAACCAGCGGGTGCCGTTCCTGGCCTTTGCCGCTGGCGCCTACCTGGGCCACCTGGTGGACGAGATCCTGAAACATGCCAACGAGCCCACCTACCTCGATGCGATCCACGAAACCGATATGGCCGAGGGCCTGAAGGCGATGGCGATGGAGGGGCACGGCCTGGCCTTCCTGCCCGCCAGCTCGGTGCGCAAGGAACTGCGCGCTGGCAAGCTGGTGCGCGCGGCCGCGGCGCCTGATTACGAATTGACGATCGAGGTGCGCATGTACCGCGAGCGCCCCGGGCTGGCGCGGCACACCAAACCGGCGGCTGATGCCCTGTGGCAGTTTCTCGCCGGGCGAATTTGAGCGGTTTGGGCACGGCTCCTGCATCAGGGGAAGTGCCTAGGCCGGGTCTGCCTAGAATTCCGTTGTGTCCCGGTCGCTGCCGAACTTTCGTTCGCGCACATTCCCGTTGGTTGATTCCACTTCCTTGAAGGAGCATGCATGAAACTCTCGATGTTGGTTGCCGCCGGCTTGCTGGCCGCCACCACGGCCCAGGCGCAGACCACCGATACGCTGAAGAAGATCAAGGAGTCCGGCAGCGTCACCATGGGCGTGCGGGAATCTTCGGGTTCGCTGTCCTACACGCTGGGCGATGGCAAATACGT
>JANMAS010000207.1:0-2647 GCA_031359975.1 Burkholderiales bacterium | reverse complement strand
GGCCTGCGCTGGTGTGCTCGCGTAGACCTTCATCACATGATCGTGAGGTGCTCGGTGCCGGCCGCCAGGTCAGTCACGCGGGCGCGTTTGCTGTTGAGCTTGAACTGCAGACGAAGATCGTTCACCGAATCGGCGTTGCGCAGCGCATCTTCGTAGGTGATCACATTGGCTTCGTAGAGGTCGAACAGCGCCTGGTCGAAGGTCTGCATGCCGAGCTCCCGCGAGCGCTTCATCAGATCCTTCATCTCACCCACCTCGCCCTTGAAGATCATGTCGGCCATCAGCGGCGTGTTGAGCATGATCTCCACCGCCGCTGTGCGGCCCTTGCCTTCCTGGCGCGGGATGAGGCGCTGGGAGACCAGCGCCTTGAGGTTGAGCGACAGATCCATCAGCAGCTGCTGGCGGCGCTCTTCGGGGAAGAAGTTGATGATGCGGTCCATCGCCTGATTGGCGCTGTTGGCGTGCAGCGTGGCCAGGCACAGGTGGCCGGTTTCGGCAAACGCCACCGCATGCTCCATGGTTTCGCGCTCGCGGATTTCGCCCATCAGGATCACATCCGGCGCCTGGCGCAGCGTGTTTTTCAGCGCCGCTTCCCAGCTGTCGGTGTCGATGCCCACTTCGCGCTGGGTGATGATGCAGTTCTTGTGCGGATGCACAAACTCCACCGGATCCTCGATGGTGATGATGTGCTCGGAGGCGTTTTCGTTGCGCCAGTCGATCAGCGAGGCCAGTGTCGTGGTCTTGCCCGAGCCGGTGGCGCCCACCATGATGACCAGGCCGCGCTTGGTCATCGCGATCTCTTTCATCACCCGCGGCAAGCCGAGCGAGTCGATGGTGGGCAGTGTTTGCGGAATCGTGCGCAGCACCATGCCGACATGGCCTTGCTGGATGAAGGCACTGACGCGGAAGCGCCCGATGCCGCTGGGCGCGATCGCGAACTGGCACTCCTTGGTGCGCTCGAATTCGGACGCCTGCTTGTCGTTCATCACCGCACGCGCGAGCGCCAGCGTGTGCACGGGTGTGAGCGGCTGTGGCGATACGCGGGTGACCTTGCCGTCCACCTTCACCGCGGGCGGGAAATCGGCGGTGAGGAAGAGGTCGGAGCCGTTGCGCGCCAGCAGCAGGCGCAGCAGGTCGTTCACGAACTTGGATGCCTGGTCACGTTCCATGGGGGGCTCCGTCGGCGGGGTCGTTGGCAGGTTGGATTGTCAGGTGTGGCGCTCGCCGATGTCGGCGAGTGTCACTCCCGGATGAGCAAGCCCGCCATGCGGGCGCCCATCCGACGCAGGGTGCCCGACAAGCGCCGGGTCAACCAGATCAGCAGCAAGGATGCCAGACGCGGCTCTGCACGCATCATCCACTCAAGCGATTGCGGCTTCAAGACGGCAAATACGCACGGCACGCGGGTGGTGCAGGTTGCCAGGCGGGGCTGTGGGTCGAACACCGACAACTCCCCGACGATATCGCCGGGGCGCGCATCGCCAAGCCGCGCCCGGGCGCCGGAGGGCTGCGCGCGATCCTGGCGCACTCGGCCATCCAGAAGAATCATCGTGTAGTCGCCCTGTTCATCTTGCCGAACCACCGCCTTGCCAGCCGCCACTTCCACAAAATCCAGATAGCTCACGAGCAAGCGGCGTTCGCGCTCGCCATTCAAGGCCACCTGGCCATCGGCGCCGAGCAGACGGCCCAACAAGGTGGCGGCGCGGGCACGGTCGTGCAGCACCGCGTCCAACTCCACCGATCGGGTGGCCCAACTGATGGCCGCATGGGCCGAATGACGGACGTCGACGATCTGGGTGGAAGGAAATTCGCTGGGAGACCGGGGATCCGACAGCGTCGGCGACGCACCGGTCCACAGGCGTGCGAGCAGCTTGAACATGCTTCATGGCGCCCTGCCGGACGCAACGGTCAGCCAGGAAAGTTTTCTGGGAATTTTGCTTTTGTACGGGCTTCTGAAGGCGAGATCACGTTGCGCCGCACCAGATCGGTGAGGCACTGATCGAGCGTCTGCATGCCCATGTTCTGGCCGGTCTGGATCGATGAATACATCTGTGCGATCTTGTTTTCCCGGATCAGGTTGCGAATCGCCGAGGTGCCCAGCATCACCTCGAACGCCGCCGCGCGGCCGGAGCCATCCTTCACTTTGCACAAGGTTTGCGCCACCACGGCCACCAGCGACTCCGAAAGCATCGCGCGCACCATGTCTTTTTCAGCGGCGGGGAATACATCGACCACCCGGTCCACCGTCTTGGCGGCACTCGATGTGTGCAGCGTGCCAAAGACCAGATGGCCGGTTTCGGCGGCGGTGAGCGCCAGGCGGATGGTTTCCAGATCGCGCATTTCGCCTACCAGGATCGCGTCTGGATCCTCGCGCAGCGCCGAACGCAGCGCGTTCGAGAAGCTGAGCGTCTGGGCGCCCACTTCGCGCTGGTTCACCAGGCACTTTTTCGATTCGTGGACAAATTCGACCGGATCCTCGATGGTGAGGATGTGGCCGAAACTGTTGTCGTTCAGGTGATCGACCATCGCCGCCAGCGTGGTCGACTTGCCGGAGCCGGTGGGCCCGGTGACCAGCACCAGCCCGCGCGGCTTCATCGCCAGCTCGGCAAAGATCGGCGGTGTGCCGAGTTGGCCCAGCGTGAGGATC
>JANMAS010000168.1:0-4751 GCA_031359975.1 Burkholderiales bacterium | reverse complement strand
GCGGCCACCGCCTGCGCGAGGCCAAATCCGGCGCCTGGCCCGAGCCTTCTGTGCAACGGCGGGCCGATGTGCTGATCATCGGCGCCGGCATCGCCGGCCTCTCCGCCGCGCGGGCCTTGCGCGCGGCAGGCATCGACGATGTGCACCTGCTCGACCTCGAAGATACCCCCGGCGGCAACAGCCGCGGCCACCACATCGGTGCCATCGCCTGCCCACTGGGCGCGCACTACCTGCCGGTGCCCGGCGCCGAGGCCCACGAGGTGCGCGACTGGCTGCATGAGATCGGTGTCGCACGCATGGCGTCCGGCCATACCCGCTATGACGAGCGACACCTGTGCCACAGCCCCCAGGAGCGCCTGTTCATCGGTGGCGCGTGGCATGAAGGCCTGCTGCCGCCGGCCGAGCCAGGCTCCGCCACGCAGGCGCAGTACCGTCGCTTCAGCCAGGACGTGCGAGAGGCTCAACGCGACATCGGCTTTGCGATGCCGACGGTGCGCGCGCCGTGGACGACGGCGCATGACGCGCTCGACGCGCAGCCGTTCGCCCGAGGCTAGCCGAACGCGGCCTCGACGACCCGCTCCTGCTCGGCTATCTCGACTACTGCTGCCGCGACGACTACGGCGCCGGCAGCGCGATCGTCTCCGCCTGGGCTGGCCTGCACTACTTCGCCAGCCGCCACGGCTTTCATGCGCCTGGCGACGAACCTGCCGACGACGCATCGGCCGACGGCGTGCTCACCTGGCCCGAAGGCAATGCCTGGCTGGTGCGGCAACTGGCTGCGCCGCAGGCGGACCGCCTGCATACCGGCCGCGTGGCCTGGCGCATCGACGAAGGCCGGCACGAGGTGCGCGTCGATGCCTGGGATGTGTTGCACAACCATGCCGAACGCTGGACCGCGAAGCAAGTGGTGCTCGCGCTGCCCCTGTTCATCGCCGCACGGCTCGTCGCCACGCCCTCGTCGGCGCTGATCGCCGCCGCATCGCGCCATCGCCACGCGCCCTGGCTGGTGGCCAACATCGCGCTCGACGCGCCGCTCAACGAGCGCCTCGGCGCGCCGCGTGCGTGGGACAACGTGATCTTCGGCAGTGCCGGCCTCGGCTACGTGAACGCCACCCACCAGAGCCTGCGGCCCGACCCCGGCCCCACCGTGCTCACCGCCTACTGGGCCCTGCCCGAAGCCGAACGCGGCGCCTTGCTGGGCGGCGATTGGCGGCCTTGGGCGCAGGCTGTGCTGGCGCAACTGGCACCGGTGCATCCGGACTTGAGCCAACGCGCACGCCGCATCGACCTGATGCGCTACGGCCATGCGATGCGCATCCCGGCGCCGGGGGTGCGAGGCGATCCCGCGCTGCGGGCACTGGCCGTGCCGCAGGGCAGGCTGCACTTCGCGCATGCCGATCTGTCGGGTTACTCGGTGTTCGAGGAGGCTTTCACCCACGGGCATCGGGCGGGCCACCAGGTGCGCGACGCGATCGGCGCACGCCGCACAGGCGCGCCGACCCGATCACACGCGTGACATCGCAGCCGCTCAGGCAGCAGGCTTCGGCGTGCCGATGGCGCCGATGATCACATCGCCATCGTCACCCGCCGAACACAGCCGCCCGTCCGGCCATTCCAGCACGGCCCGCACCGGCCCCTGGTGGCGGGGCGCGGTCTCCAGCGCATTTGCACCCACCGAGGGCGACCACACCGCGACGCCGCCATCGGCAAAACCGATCGCCAGGCGGTCGCCCGAAAGTTCCTGTATCGCTGTGACCTGGCTCGGCAGACCGGTGAGATCGCGCCCGTCGAGCCCATACTGCGCGATCTTTCTGCGCTCGACGTAGCCCCGGCCGTTCCAGCTCCCGCCACTGAACAGTTCGTCGCCCCCCCACGACTGGGCCACCACGTGCACATCTCGCGTTGTCGGCTCCACCGTTGGCGGCCGCACGGGTTGGCCCCGATGTACGACCGTCAATCCGGCCGGCCCGAGGGCAACAAAACAGCGGTCGCCGTCTCCGTCCAACGATTCGACGGCAGCTCCCAGCCCGGTCTGATGGCGTGGCTCGAGGCCGGGATTGATCGGCCACCAAGAGATGACACCTTGGTCATCACCGGCCACGGCCCAGACGTTGCCTTCGTCGTGCATGATGCGCAGCGCGCGGACCGGGCATTCGTGCTGGCCCAGAAGCTTCGGTTGCATGTGGGGTGGCGAGCCGGTCCAGTGCGTCACGGTGCCGCGGTGGTTCGCCGACACCAAGATACCGCTCTGGCTGCACAAGCACCAGACCTTGCCTCCCCCGGTATCGAGGTGCTGCGGCGACTCCGTATCCCCCGGCTGCCATATGGCGATGCGGCCATCGAGCAGCCCGGCAGCCAGCCATGTCGTGTCGAACACAACGAGGCTGGACACCCCCTCGCCGAGGCCTCGCGCGTTCAGGAATCCGTCTGCCGGCGCTTCAGGTGTCGGCGGGGCGGCGCCTGCCTGTGCCGCCACGGCTTCGGCGCGACTCTCGGCAGGTTCGGCGCCCACGCTGCGCACGAGCCGCTCGAGCACCTGCTCGATCTGGGCCGAACGATGGGCGCCCGGTAAGGCGTCCAGCGCTTGCAGGTGGCCGCTGTCGTCGAACGGCCCGATGAACTGGAGATCGTTCACCGACGCGAGCTTGGGGTTCGCGCTGCGCAACTCGCCCATCTGGCGCGGGATGTCGAAGTCCAGCAGCTCGGGATCAACCGCACCCAGCAGCACGGGCAGCAGCAGCGGCCGGCCGGTTTCTTCAAACCGCGCCACCGCCGAGAACAACTCCTGCCGACAGGCCTTGGAGCGTGTCCAGAACTCGTTGCACACCAGCGGCACGAAGTGGGTACAACGCGCCATCGCCTCGTTTGCCGAGGCGAAGATATTGACGCCCGGAAGCACCAGGTCGGCCGCGAAAACCTCGAAACCTTCGATGGCCACCATCGCCTTGAGGCGCTGCGCCAGTTCAACCGCCACCGAGCGGCTGGATTCACCCGAAGGCGCCGAGATGAAGACCATCGGCGTGATCGATGCCTTGGATGCCGCCGATGCAGCGATACCCGGCGAAGCGACCGCCTTCAGGGCGATGTCGCTCTCGGGCGACAAGGGCTGCGGCTGGGCGATCGGCGTGGCCACCGCCAACCCGATCCACTCGTGCCGCAGCAAACGCTGCGCAAACCAGGCCGCACGATCGTCGAGCGAGGCGGCTGCGGGCGGCGCGATGACTTGCGCGTCCAGCCCGACCGGCGATTCGCTCATCGCGTCGCGGCGCAGGCCGATGCGTTGTGAGGCCTGGCGAAACACCACCGAGCTCAGGCTCCGGGGCGACACGTCTTGCGCATGCGGATGCGCTGCCTGCAACATCACCAACTCGTAGGCTGGCGCGGGTTGATCGGTCTTCACGCCGTAGAGCGCCGCACCCAGCCGCAGCAGCCGCGTGCCCAGGCTGGGGTTCACCGCGGCCGTGCCGATGGCATTGGCCGCGCTCGGCCGATCGAGTGCATCGAGCTGCACACGCGCCAGCAGCCGGAAGCCGGCCACCGGCATGAGCCACAAGGCCTGGCCGGTGTCGCTCAGGGCCCAGGCCTGCACCGCGTGGCCTTCGGTATCGTGCTGGCTGTCGAGCGCCGCCACGATCGCTCGCGCCAGGGCGGCGTCGGCCGGGGCATGCAGCACCACGATGCTGCGCGGCGCCGGGGGCTGCAGACGGGCGCGCAGCCACTGCGGAAACGGCGGCCCGAGGCCGTCCACCCAGCCCGGCATGCTGCGCCACAGCGTCTGCCCCTCTCCGGGCTCGAGCGCGTTGTCGCCGCTGGGCGCATCGAACACCAGCCGCACGGCGCGGCCGGCCGGCAGGGCTTCGGCCCAGGCGGCGGCAGGCAGCGGTGAACGTTGCGCCGGGGTGTCGCTGCCCAGCGCGGCTCCGGCGGCATCCACCCACAAGACCCAGGTCTGCGCATCGACCAGCGTGCGCAGGCATTCGGCCCAGCGCAGCGGTTCAGCGTACAGCTCCTGCGCCGCCAGGGCGCGCCAGCGCCGGGCCGGCGGCACCGCGGCGCGCCAGGCACACATATCCTGCGACGTCACGGGAAACAGCACGCCGTCGTCGCCCACACGCGCAGCCAGGCGCAGATGCGCACCGGCATGGGCCAGCGCGGCGCGGGGAGGCATCACCCGGATCACCGGGCCGCCGCGCCACGCCAGCGGCAGGCGCTCCAGCCAATCGCGCAGCCGAGGGCTCGCCTGGCCATCGCGCACCAGCACCAGCAGGGGCACCGGTGCCGCCGAGCCGGCGCCGCCCAGCCACACACGCGCCACGCCATGCGCCAGCACCACCGCCAGCACACGCAACGCGGTTTGGCCCCACACCGGCGACGACACCGCAGCCAGCCCGAACACCGCATCGGGCAAGGCCAGCGGGATCGCCAAGGGCGCCAGCGCCGCGAACCAGGTGGCCTCGCCAGCCGCGCTGGCGGCGATGCGGCCCTGCAGTTGCCAGCGCGCCAACCAACGCGGCAGCTGCCAGATGCTGGCCCCCAGGATGAGCGCGAACAAGCCACCCACCAGCCACCCCAGCCCGGGTGCCAGCGCCTCGAACGCGGTGCGCTGCAGCGCTGCGCCGGCCCATGCGCCGGTGCGGTCGACCAGCAGCAGCGCGGCCAACGCCAGCACCCACAGCGCCGACAACCAGGCCAGCACCTGCCGCACCCGCTGCAACACCCCAGCCAAGCGAAATGCCCGCCGCGCCTCCAGC
>JANMAS010000145.1:0-3564 GCA_031359975.1 Burkholderiales bacterium | reverse complement strand
ACCATCCGGTCGTGGGCTGTGGCATGGTTCAAACGCCTCGCCGCGATGCCGCAGGTCTGAGCGTTCTCCAGCAAGTGCTTCATCAACAGCATGCCCAGCCCTTTGCGGTGCCACTCGTCGGTGACGCTCACATCGAATTCGTAATCGTCGCCATCCACGTCGGCGCTGATGCGCGCCACGCCGATTTCGCGCCCAGCCGCCGCTCCAAAGATCACCGCGAGATAGGCCAGGCCGGTTGACCGATCGATGACAGCGGGTTGTGTGGGCCCGACGTCGCTGGTCGTGCGAAAAGTTTCGAAGCAGCGAACGCGGCGCGATCCGGGTGACAAGAGCCCCAGGAATCGCCGCTCGAGTTCAGCCTCACCCGCCTGTATCGGGCGGATCAGCACGCGTGTGCCGTCCCGCAGTATGTCGATCCAACCGCCGCCCTCCCGTCCTGCGTTCGCCGACGCGGTAGCCAGGGTGGACGATCGAATGGGCAATGGAGCGGACATCATGGTTCACGATGAGAATCTGCCGATTCGATTCGGCCGATTCGATGTGGGAATAGTCTTCGACGCGGGTGGCTTTGCCCACTATGGACCGTACGGCAACCAGGCATGAGAAGTCTGTACGCTGTCGCACATAGTTGCGATTCTTGTGAGCCTCGTCGGACTCGATGCCGCGACACGCACTTTCGAAACGTCCTTTCCGATATCTGGTAATTACAGCAATGCACGTGCTGACCCGGCGCACCACGCCTCGCCAACCGTATCGTTCGATGCCATGCGGCGTTTCTCCTACACGCAAATCCATCGTCTCCTACGTTGATTGCCATGGCGAGATCTGACAATTCACTTCGACGGATGACGCATTTCGGGTCGCCGAGGGGCCGCATGCAGCCAGTTGGCCCCTCATCCCGAACCCGTTGTCGGGAGCTGAATGCCACGCCTCGATTTCTGCGATGAACGGCATCTGCGACCAAGGATTTTCTGAGCCGACCATCTTCACCCGACCCGCAATGACGCCTTAAAAAGGGACGCATCGTGCCAAGCGCGCCACCCGACGGTTTCGGCCCACTCGCACCGAGCATCGACTTGGCGGAAGACTTGGGATTGGGGTATTGGAAGAACGAACTCAAATGCAGTGCCGAACAACTACTGGCGGCACTGGAGTCGGTGGGCACAGATGCCTCCGACGTCGCTGAATTCCTTGCCGCGGCTCGATAGGCCCATGCGACACCGAACTGTCAGCGAAGAAAGAACGCCGGTTCTTTCGCAATCGGGCATCGATCCGCTTCAAAGTTACAAATCAAAGCGAGATTTTTCGGTCACACCAGAGCCCATCGACAGCAACGGGAGTCATGTCGGACCGTTGTCTTTCGTGATCCAGAAGCATTGGGCGAGCAGCCTTCACTATGACCTTCGCCTTCAACTCGGCAACACAATGAAAAGCTGGGCCGTGCCGAAGGGGCCGAGCTTCGACCCCAAGATCAAACGCATGGCGGTGCATGTCGAAGATCACCCGATGTCTTACGCGAATTTCGAAGGCACGATTCCGCCCAAACAATATGGTGCTGGAAAGGTCATCGTGTGGGATCAAGGCATCTGGGCGCCGCTGGGTGATCCCCACCAAGGCTACCGTGACGGCAACCTCAAATTTGAATTGCGGGGCCACAAGCTTCACGGCAAGTGGGCGCTGATCCGCATGAAGGGCCAAGGCGAGAAACAGGAGCCCTGGTTGCTGATCAAGGAGAGGGACGCATTCGTTCGCTCGTCGGCCACATACAGCGTCGTCGATGAGTTGCCGGACAGCGTGAAGTCGCTCGCTCACAAACCGACGCCGTCCGCCGGCCTGGCACCAGGCGCCCACAGCGAACTGCCATCCACCGCCAAGCCAGCGCCGCTGCCGGCCAGCTTGGCGCCCCAATTGGCCACGTTGGTCACCGGGGCGCCGATCGACCCCGAAGCATGGCTGTATGAAATCAAGTTCGACGGTTACCGCATGCTGACGCGTATCGACGCTTCAGACATCAGGCTGTTCACACGCAACGGTCACGACTGGAGCTCGAAGTTGCAGCCCCTGCGGCGTGCCATCGCGCGGCTGAAGCTGCCGCCCGGCTGGTACGACGGCGAGATCGTGGTGACCAACGATGACGGCATGCCTGATTTCGGTGCGCTGCAGCAATCCTTCGAGTCAGGCCAGACGAACGATGTGGTTCTTTATTTGTTCGACCTGCCTTACTTCAATGGCCACGACTTGCGCCGCGTGCCTCTCGAAGCCCGGCGCCGCATTCTGGCAGGTGTGTTGGCGCAAACGGTGTCGGACAAGGTTCGCTTCAGCGAAGTTTTCCAGGCTTCACCGCAGAGCGTGCTGAACTCCGCCTGCAAGCTCGGTTTGGAGGGAGTGATCGCCAAACGGCGCGATGCCAGCTACCAGTCTTCGCGCAGCACAGACTGGATCAAACTGAAATGCAGCCAGCGTCAGGAATTCGTCGTCGCCGGCTACACCAGCCCTCAGGGTGCGAGATCCGGTTTCGGATCGCTTTTACTGGGTGTCTACGACGATACCGGATCTTTGCAGTTCGCCGGGCACGTAGGTTCTGGCTTCACCCGCAGCGCACTCGACGACATCAAGAAGTTGCTCGATGGGTTGGAGCGCAAAAGCAGTCCTTTCGCGGCGAATCCGAAGATCGAAGGCCGGCCGCATTGGGTTGAGCCCACAAGCGCGGCGGAAGTGTCTTTCTCCGGGTGGACGCGCAACGGCCGCATTCGCCATGGGGTGTTTCGCGGCATGCGGACCGACAAGGAGGCATCGACCATCGTGCGCGAGACAGCTGTTCAACTCAAACCCTCCGAGCCTGCGCCGAACGCCCACAAGGCGCCGGCGCACGCGTCGTCAACCCGGCTGCGGGTGACGAATCCGGATCGGGTGATCGACGCAAGCTCCGGGATCACAAAGATCGAGCTGGTCAACTATTACAGGTTGATCGGCGGCCTGATGATGGGCCACCTCAATGGGCGGCCGGTGTCGCTGGTGCGGGCACCCACTGGCGTGGGTGGCGAGCTGTTCTTCCAGAAGCACACGCAAACCGACAAACTGCCCGGCATTCGCCAACTGGACCCGGCGCTGCACATCGGTCACCCCGCGATGATCGAGGTGGCCAGCCAACAAGGGCTGCTTTCAGCGGCGCAGTGGAACGTTATCGAGTTCCACACCCGGAACACCGGGACGAAGTCTTTCGCGCATCCCGATCGCATGGTGTTTGACCTGGATCCGGGTGAAGGCGTGGATTGGGTGCAGGTACAGGAGGCTGCACAGCTCGTCCAGTCCTTCCTGGACCAACTCAGCTTGCCATCGTTTCTCAAGACCAGCGGCGGAAAGGGTTTGCATGTTGTGGTGCCCCTGCGCAAAGTTCACGGCTGGGATACGGTGAAAGATTTCTCCCACGCCATCGTGCGACACATGGCCAAGACGATTCCGCAACGCTTCGTGGCCAAGAGCGGCCCGACGAACCGGATCGGCAAGATCTTCATCGACTACCTGCGAAACGGCCTCGGTTCGACGACCGTGTGCGCATGGTCC
>JANMAS010000112.1:0-14835 GCA_031359975.1 Burkholderiales bacterium | reverse complement strand
GCGCGTGGTGGACAAGCTGGTCACCCTGTTCGTGCAATCCAACGCCACGGCCAATCAGACCGACTCGGCGGATGCCAGCCGCTTCATCGACGAACAAATCAAGGTCTACGAAGGCAAACTGACCGAATCCGAGAATCGCCTGAAGGAGTTCAAGCTGCGCAATTTCGGCATCACCGGCGTCGCCAATCAAGACTTCTTCGCCCGCGTGTCGTCGCTCTCCGATGAGGTGAGCAAGCTGCGGCTGGAACTCAGCGCCGCTGAGCAATCACGCGATGCCATGCGCCGCGAGCTTTCTCGCGAAGACCCGCAACTGCCGCCCGAATCGATGCCAGCCACCGCCGCGTCGCTGAGCTCCGAAACCGAAACCCGTCTCGACGCCCAGAAGCGAACGCTCGACGATCTGCTGCGGCGCTACACCGAGGCCCATCCCGACGTGGTGGCCGTGCGCCGCACGATTGCCCAGCTCGAAGTTCAGCGCCGCGTGGATCTCGAATCCCGCAAGGGCAGAGGCAACGCCGCCACCAATCCGGTGTACCAACAGCTGCGCATCTCGCTGGCCTCGGCCGAAGCCAATGTGGCGTCGCTGCGAAGCCAACTGGGCCTGCAACAGACCCGACTCGAACAAACCCGCGCGCTGGCCAACAAGGTGCCACAGGTGGAAGCCGAGTTCACCCAGATGAACCGCGATTACGACGTGATCCGCAAGAATTACGACCAGTTGGTAACCCGTCGCGAAGCGGCGTCGCTGGGTGTGAAGATCGATCAAACCTCCGGGCTCACCGACTTCCGTCTGGTTGATCCACCGCAGGTGGCACCCTCACCGGTTTTTCCCGGTCGGCGTTTCCTCGCTTTTCTCGTTTTCCTGGCCGCCGTCGGGGCTGGAGTCGCCAGCACTTACGTCCTGGCCCGATTTGTTCACACGGTTGTGGATACCAAGTCGCTGCTCGAATTGACACGTCGCCCGGTGCTTGGCACCGTATCGATGCTGATGGACGATGGTCGCAAAAGGGCGATCCGACAACAGCGGCTGTCGTTTGCCGGCGCCCTGGGGGCGTTCCTGATGGCCAACGCGGCCTGGATGGCATGGGTTGCCGTGTCGTCCCGGGTCTGATCAAAGGTTGACCATGAACATCATCGAGCAAGCCGCCAAGCGCCTGGAAGAACTGCAGCGCGCAGGTGTGAACGTGCCTTGGGTGGCGACGGGCTTCTCCGAGCGCGCGATGGGCAACGGCGCCGCGCCGTCCCCCTCCGCACCGGGCACCGAGCGTGTGCCGCCCGCACTCAGCCCAGCGCCCAGGGCGCGCAGCACCGTGCCGGCGCCAATCCGCCACGCCGAGCCGGTGCGGCGATCGAACGAGGTCACGCTCGATCTCGACGGGCTCGTGCGCCGGGGCCATATCGTGCCCGGCATGTCGAGGAGCCAGATCGCCGACGAGTTCCGCGTCATCAAACGCCCCTTGTTGAAAAACGCCGCCTTGACCGGAAGCGCCGCCATCAAGCGGGGCAATCTCATCGCGGTTACCAGCGCGATGCCCGGTGAAGGCAAAACCTTCACCGCCATCAATCTGGCACTGAGCATCTCGATGGAGGTAGATCACTCGGTGCTGCTGGTCGATGCCGATGTGGTGCGCCCTTCCGCCTTGCAGGTGCTGGGCCTGAAGGCCGAACAGGGCCTGATGGACCTGCTCCGCGATTCCAGCCGCGACCTCTCCGAGGTGCTGTTGCGGCCCACCAATCTGCCCAAGCTCACCATCCTGCCGGCGGGCTCCGGTGCGCTCAACTCCACCGAGCTGCTGGCCAGCGGCGCGATGGAAGACCTCCTCGACGAGCTCGCCACCACCTACGCCGACCGCATCGTGATCTTCGATGCACCGCCGCTGATGGTGACCACCGAATCCCGTGTGCTGGCGTCGCGCATGGGGCAGGTGGTGATGGTGGTGGAAGCCGCGAACACGCCGCGCAGCGTGATCACCGAAGCCTACGCCACCATTGCCAATTGCCCGGTCGTGCTGTCGGTGTTGAACAAGTACACCGGCCCGAGCCGGGTGGGCGCGTATGGTTACGGCTATTGATGCCAATCGATGCACTCGACATGAGCAGACCAGCCCCTGAATCCGGGCTCACCCGTCTCACGCCCCATCGCCGCACCCGCCCTGTGCAGGGTGCGTTGCTGTTGGTGGGCCTGTCGGCGTGCACGGTTGCCATCGCGCAGGCATGGCGCATCGTGCCCGAAGTGCAAGCCACCGTCACCGCCACCGACAACGCCGGATTCGACGAGAGCAACGCCGAGCGCAAGGATCTGATCCTCGCTGTATCGCCCAGCATCCGCATCGCGGGGCGAGGGCCGCAATACACGATCGACGGGCAACTGGGGCTCAACGCGCTGTACTACAGCCGCGAATCGGAGCCCAACCGTATCCTGCCCAACGGCCGCGTCGCGCTCAGCGCGGCGCCGGTGCCGCGCTGGCTGTTGCTGGATGCTGTCGTCTCGGTAGACCAGACCGCCGCCGATCCGTTCGAGCCCCAGCCGACCGAGCAGTCCACCGTCAATCGCCTGACCAGCGCGCGGCTGACCGTCTCGCCGGCGCTGAAACACGATTTCTCCGATATAGACACCGTCGAGCTGCGCACCACCCAGACGTGGACGCGCCTTCGGGGCGAGACCGATGCCACCGGCGGGCGCAGCAACTCGCACGCGCAGGCCCACCTGTTTCGTCTCGAACGGCGGCCCGCGCCATTGGGCGGAGCCGTCGAACTCAGCCGCGAGGAAACGCGCTACGGCAGCGTGGTGGCCCTCGAATCGACGGCTGCGCGCGCATTGCTGTCGTTTGCACCCGATCCGCAGATGTCGTTCGGCGTCGTCGTCGGTCGCGAACGCACGCGGTTCTCGTTCACCGAAAGCAGCGACTCGATCATCGGCCTGCGCGCCGATCTTGCACCCACCGAACGCAGCCGCATCCTCGCCTCGGTCGAGCGGCGCTACTTCGGCACCGGCTGGGACGTCGAAGCGCGGCATCGGTCGCCGTTCGTGGCGCTGTCGGCGCAGTTTGTCCGACGGGCCACGGCGCAAACGTCGTCCACCGTGCTCGGTGGTGGCGCCGGTACGGCCAGCCTGCTGGATTCGATGCTGACCAGCCGCTATCCAGACCCCACCGCACGCGCCGCGGTGGTGCAGGATCTCGTCGATCGCCTGGGCCTGCCCGCCAAACTCGGGCAGCCGGTGGAAGTGTTTTCCGATACCGCGCAGCTCGAACAGGGCAGCAACTTCACCGCGGCTTTCATGGGGCGTCTGACCGTCGTCACGCTCGGCCTGTTCAGTCGACAGTTCGAGCAACTTCAGCGGGCCGACGATCCCTTGCCGCCGGTCGCGGGATACGACCAGGCCAACCGGCAACGAGGGATCAGCCTGGGTTTCAACCGCCGCCTTTCCGCGCTCACCTCACTCGACCTGCTGCTGCGCTGGAGCCGCATCGAAGGCCTGGGCGCCCGCGACGGCGACGTGAATGAAGAACGAGACGCGCGCGTGGCGCTCGTCCATCAGCTTTCGGCCCGGTCGACATGGACCATCGGCGCGAGCTATCGCTCATCCGACGCCACGCTCGTCGGCCTGCCCACCGCAGCCAATGAGACCACCGTCTTCATGGGCCTCGGCCACCGATTCTGAATCCACCCATGTTTGAAACCCACTTCGGCCTCAGCGGCCCGCCGTTTCAGCTCAGCCCGGATCCGGCGTTCTATTTCGACAGCCGCGGTCACGCCAATGCGTTGGCGTACCTGAAGTTCGGCGTCTACCAAAGCGAAGGCTTCATCGTCGTCACCGGCGAAGTGGGGGCCGGCAAGACCACGCTGGTGCGCGCCTTGCTCGAATCACTCGACAGCGCCCAGGTGGTGGCCGCGCAAGTGGTGACCACCCAACTCGAAGCCGGCGATCTGCTGCGTGCGATCACCGCGGCGTTTGGCATCGCGCCGTCGAGCCGCGGTGGCAAGGCCGACCTGATCCTCAGCCTGGAGAGTTTCCTCACCGCGCTGGCCACCACCAACCGGCGCGCCTTGCTGATCGTCGATGAGGCGCAGAACCTGAGCATCGAGGCCATCGAAGAGCTGCGCATGCTCTCGAACTTCCAACTCGGCAACCGCGCGCTGCTGCAGAGCTTTCTGGTGGGCCAGCCTGAGCTTCGCGCGATGCTCGAATCCCCCTCGATGGAGCAGTTCCGCCAGCGGGTGATTGCCTCGTGTCACCTGGGCCCGCTGGATCCCGCTGAAACGCGCGCGTACATCGAGCACCGCCTCAGGCGCGTGGGATGGGTTGAATCGCCGACCTTCGACGCGGATGCGTTCGACGAGATCCACGTCCACACCGGCGGCATCCCCCGGCGCATCAATCAACTGTGCAACCGGCTGCTGTTGGCGGCATTCCTGACGCCAAGCACCACGATCACGCGCACCGACGTGAAGCGGATTTCCCGCGAGCTGCTGGTCGAGGTGGGCGAGCGCCACGGCGTGCGCAAGGCGGGCACCGCACCCGCACGCGCGCAAGTCAGTCGCACGGCGCATCACTGGGTGCTCGACGAACAACAAACCGCGGCGATCTCCACCGATACAGGCGTGGTGCAGGTGGTCAACCAGCGCGGCCTTCCCGTCGAGCGGCCGATCCTGTGCCTGGCCACCAGCGCCGCCTCGTTCGCGGCGATCGGCGTGCTCGCGCGGGCCATCGCCAAACATCCGGAGCTGCCGCAGGTCATTGCCGTCAATCCCGGGCAGCCGCAGGACGTCTCCTTCGGCGATGGGGCGTTGACCGAGCAGGTGTGCGCGGCGATGGAAATGCACCTTGGCGTCCTGCCCCCCTCGGAGAGCCGCACCAGCATGGCCGATCTGGCGCCTCGCATCGAGGCCCTGGTCACCGAGACGTCGCCGCGCGCGCTGCTCACCATCGACAGCGATGAGCCCAGCCTCGTCGGCGCCCTCATCGCACGCAGCCAGGGTGTGCCCGTGCTTCGACTGCGGGCCGGCGTACGCACCGAAACCGGGCTGCGCGGGTTGCCGTGGGGCGCCTTGATCGATCGTGTCGCCGACGTGCTCTTCACCGATTCCGCGCAACACACCGACACCCTTTCCCACGAGGCGCTGCCCGCCAGTCGCGTGGCCTATGTGGGCAGCCTCAAGAGCAATTTGCTGCATGCGATGCGCGCGCACCTGCCGCCCCCCGCTTCCGTGCTGGCACGACAAGGCGTGGCGCGCGTGGCGCCCGGCCGCTACGTGCTGGTGGTGGCTCAATACGGAATCGGTGACGAGCGCCAGGAGCTGATCAACCTGGTGAGCGCGCTGGCGCGCCGGGCACCCACGATCTGGCTGGCCTCCGAGGCCAGCATGGCCGCGCTGCTGGCGCACGGCCTGTACGGCAGGGTGACTGGCGATGGCGTGGTGTTGCTGCCTGCCACCAGCTATCTCGATTCACTCGCCGTGCTCAACGGCGCCGGTTGTGTGGTGCGCGGCGGCGACGAGAGCCTCGCGGAAGAGATCGATGCCCTGGGGCTGCCGAGCGTGATGTTGCACACCGCGTTCGAAGAAGCCGGCACATCGACTGCGCCAGCGGGTGTTGCGATGGCGCGCAATGCCGACGAGGCTCTGTGCACCGTCGAAGCCATTCTTGGATTCGGCGCGGGCAATGTCTCGGCCAAGCCGGTGCTCGACGACGCCGCGGGCCGCATCGCCAACCACTTGCGCACGTGGTTCCGGGCCCAGGCACCGCGCGAGATCCAGACACTCACCGATTCAGTCACATCCCCATGACGACCATCACCGTGCTGATGTACCACGCGCTGTCGGACGACACCGACGCGCGCGAGGGCGCCGATACCCACTACACGCTCACGCGTTCGAAGTTTCGTGCCCACGTGCAGGCGCTGCGCGATGAGGGGCTGCTGCCGGGCAACATCCTGAGCCTGCGCAAGGCGCTGCATTCCGCGGTTGGCAGCCCGGCGTTCACATTCGACGATGGCCATGCCAGTGATGCCGATGCAGCCGAAATCCTCGCCGAAAGCGGTGGCTCGGCCGACTTCTTCATCAACCCCTCGACGGTCGGCACGCCTGGCCACGTGAGCTGGACTGTGCTGGCCGACATGGCCCAGGCCGGCATGTCGATTCAATCGCACGGCCAGACCCACCGCTACATGGATGATCTGCCGCCCGACGAGGTGATGGCCGAGCTGCGCGACTCCAAGCGCACGATCGAAGACAAGCTCAGCCGCGCCGTCGATCTGTTTGCGCCGCCCGGCGGGCGCATGGGTTCGGGCTTTGCCGAAATGGCGCGCAAGGCGGGTTATTCCACCGTGTGCTCATCCAAGGTGGGGCTGTGGAATGTCGAGGGCTCGGCGCTCGAAGTGCCGCGCATCGCGGTGCTGCGCGCCACGCCCGATGCGCAGTGGATGCGCTGGGTGCGGCAAGACCGGCGCGAGATGGCGCGATGCCTGTTGCGCCACCAGGTGCTCACCACCGGCAAGCGCCTGCTGGGCAACAGCCGGTACGACAAGCTGCGACAAGGATTGCTCGGCTCCAACGCCTGAGCGCACGCCATGGTCGAAGGCGTGTTCTGGTTGTCGCTGGCTTTGCTGTTTCACGCGTTTGCGGGTTATCCGATGCTGATGGCGGCGTGGGCGCGCCTGGCTCCCCGCGAGGCCTGCCGCGCACCGGTGGAACCCACCGTGGCCGTGGTGGTGGTGGCCTACAACGAAGCCGATCGCATCGAAGCCAAACTGCGCACGCTCTTCGCGCAGGATTACCCCGCCTCGCGCCTGCGCATCGTCGTGGCCTGCGACGGCTCCACCGATGCCACACCGGACATCGCCGCGCGACATGCCGACCGCCGTGTCACCACACTAGCCTTCACCCAGCGTCGCGGCAAGGCCGCCTGCCTGAATGACGCCGTGGCGAGCTGCACCGAAGACATCATCGTCTTCAACGATGCGCGGCAGATGCTCAATCCGCAGGCCGTGCGCTGCCTGGTCGAGAGCTTCGCCGACGCCCGCGTGGGCGCCGTCAGCGGTGAGTTGGTGTTTGTCGCCGACGGCATGACCCCGTTCGGCGGCGGTGTCGATGCCTACTGGCGGTACGAAAAGTTCATCCGCCGCAGCGAAGCCGCGGTGCATTCGGTACCCGGCGCCACGGGTGCGCTGTACGCCCTGCGCCGCGAGGCGTTCAAGCCGATACCGGCCGGCACCATCCTGGATGACGTGGCGATCCCGATGCAGGCGGTGATGGCCGGCTACCGCGTGGTTTTCGATGGTCGAGCGCAAGCCTTCGATCGCGCATCGGCCTCGGCGGCGCAGGAGCGGCTGCGCAAGGTGCGCACGCTGGCCGGCAACTACCAGCTGCTGGCGCAGATGCCGGGCCTGCTGTCGCCGCGCGCCAATCCGATCTGGGTGCAGTTTGTTTCGCACAAGGTGCTGCGGCTCCTGGCTCCGTTTGCGATGCTCGCCCTGCTGGTGGCCAATGCCTGGCTGGCGCCGATGTCGTCGGGCTTTGCCGCGTTCCTGTTCGCTCAGGTGCTGCTGTATGCCCTGGCGGTGGCGGGCGTGCTGATGCCCTCGCTGGGCCGCATTCGCCTGGTGCGACTGGCCTCGGCGTTCCTCACGCTGAACACCTTTGCGGTGCTTGGATTGGTGCAGTACCTGTCCCACCGGGATGCCCACTTGTGGGCGACGCCCGTACCGCCGGTGGCGCAGCCGCCGCGCCACTGAAGCGCCCCGCCGATGCGTGTCATCTACTTCGTATCGCTGTTCCCGTGCTGGTCCGAGACCTTCATCGTGCGCGAGATTAGCGAGCTGCTGGATCTGGGTGTCGACGTGCGCATCGTCTCGCTCAAGCATCCGGTGGAAAAGCTCGTGCAATCAGACGCCCGGGCACTGCTCGACCGTGTGATCTATCCGCCTTCGAACCTGGACTGCGCGCTGCAAGTGGCCAGCCGCCTGGTGCAGCATCCTTGGCGAGAGCTGAAAGATTTCTGGATGATTCTGCGTGGCCTGTGGCGACAGCCGGCAGCGTGGGCCAAGACGATGGTGGTGTGGTGGCGCACCCTCGGCCTGATGCCGGCGCTGCTGGCGCTGTCGCCAGACCATCTTCATGCGCATTGGGCAACTTATCCTTCCACAGCCGCCTTGCTTGTATCGCGGCGCAGCCGGGTGCCTTTCAGCTTCACCGCGCACGCGCACGACATCTTCCTCGAAGATCATCTGCTCGCCGAGAAGCTGCGCCACGCGGCGTTCGGCGTGACGATTTCCGAGTTCAACCGCCGCTTCATGGCCGACAAGCTCCATCGCACCACGCTGGCCCAGCTTCACATCGTGCACTGCGGCGTATCGCCAGGCGCCTTTGCCTTCAACGGCAGCGGGCGCGACAGCGGCGCACTGATCGCGGTGGGCCGGCTCGACGAAATCAAGGGCTTCGAATACCTGGTCGAGGCCTGCGTCATCCTGCGCGATCGCGGTGTGGCATTCGAGTGCCGCATCATCGGCGACGGCCCCTTGCGCGCCAGCCTTCAGCAACGCATCGACAGTCACCGGTTGACGCACGAGGTGGTTCTGCTCGGCGCGCGCCAGCAGGAGGAGGTACGCGCCCACCTCGATCGCGCCAGCGTCTTCGTGCTGCCCTCGGTGGTCACCTCACGCGGTGATCGCGACGGCATTCCGGTGGCGCTGATGGAAGCCATGGCGGTGGGCCTGCCGGCGGTGTCGACACGCGTCTCGGGCATCCCCGAGCTGGTGCAGCACGGCATCAACGGCCTGCTCGCCGAACCGCGCGATGCGGCCGATCTTGCGCGCTGCATCGAACGCATGCTCACCGAGCCCCAGGCGGCGCAGGCGATGGCGCTGCGCGCGCGCCAGACGGTGGAGCAAGACTTCAACGTGCGCACCGAGACCAGAAAGCTGCACGATGCCTTCGCGTGAGCCATCGCCTGCCGGCGCCCCACCCAAGACGCGCGTGCTGCTGCTGACCGACGAGATGGAGGTCGGCGGCACACAAAGGCAGATCGTGCATATCGCCAGCCACCTCGACCGCAGCCGCTTCGAGCCGACGGTGATCTACTTCGTCAATCGTTCGTTTTTTGTCGATGAGCTGGAACGTGCCGGGGTGCCGGTGATCCAGGTCGAAAAACGCGGCAAGATCGATCCGATCTTTGTGTGGCGACTGCGCCGCGCACTGCGCGATGGACGCTTCGACGTGACGCACTGCTTTGCGTATTCGGGCGAGTTCTGGGGCACGCTGGCGATGCGCTTGCTGCCGCGTCGCAACCGGCCCGCGCTGGTCTCCTCCGTGCGCGGCACCTACGAGTGGTATTCGCGCTGGAACTGGCTGGTCAAGCGCTGGGTCTCGGCGCGCTCGCATCGTGTCGTGGCCAACTCCCGAATCGCCGCCAACTACGCCTGCCGGCATCTGGGTTGGCCCGACGAGGCCATCAGCATCGCCTACAACGGCGTGCAACCGCCGCAGGTCGAAGCCTCCCGATCGGCCGCATTGCGCCGGCAATTGGGCTTCGACACCGGCCAGGTGATGGCGCTGTTTGTCGGCCGCCTGGTTGTGCACAAGGATCTGCCGTGCTTGCTGCGGGCGGCTGCCCGCCTGCGCGATCAGCTGCCGCAGTTGCGCTTCGTACTGGCCGGCGATGGCCCGCTGCACGCCGATGTGATGCGGCAGATGGCTGAACAGGGGCTCGAAGACCGCGTCAGTTTGTTGGGCCAGCGCGACGACGTTCAGGACCTTATCGATGCGGCCGATATCGTTGTGCTGCCTTCGTTGCGCGAAGGCCTGTCCAACGTGATCCTGGAGGGCATGATGGGGGGCAAGCCCGTGGTGGCCTCGCGCGCCGGCGGCAACGTCGAACTCGTCATCGACAACGAAACGGGCCTCTTGTTCGATGTCGGCGACGATGCCGGCCTGGCGGCTGCGCTGCAATCGCTGGCGCACGACGCGCCGCTGCGATCGCGGCTCGGCGAGGGCGCACGCCGACGCGCCCAGGAGGCGTTCAGCATCCCCGCCATGGTGCGTACCTTCGAAACCTACTACGGCGACGCGGCTTCCGGGCGGCGTGCCACCCACTGAACACGGTCACACATGCAAGGCGTCCTTGGAGATTTTCTGATTGTTTTCGGTGCGCATGATGGCGCCCGAATATCGGCACGGCTGGCCGATCCGGCCAGCTGGCCCGAAATCGGCGGCGGCGTCCGGCCCATCAGCCACGCCGCGCCGGTGGACGGCGTGCAAGCGTGGTTTCGTGGCGATGTGCGCTTCGCCTGCGACGGCGGCGTGGGCGGCCTCGGCCTCGCGCTCGATCCGTCCGGGGCGCTCAACCCCGATGCCAACCGCGCGTCCAGCGTGTTGGCCGCCTGGATCCAGGGCCGCCAGTGGGCGCCCCAGGCGCAGCAAGGCCGCTTCGCCTATGTGTGCTGGGATATGGCGCGAGACGAATCCGCGCGCCGCATTCTGGCCTGCACCGATGCCTTCCGCACCTGCCCGATCTACCACGCGAGCACCCCGGCCGGCCTCGTCCTGGCCAGCGACATGCGGCTCATCCTGCGCGCCGGCCTGGTGAGCGCGCGCGTCGCCACCAAGTCGATCTATCACTATCTCAACTTCTCCTACATCCCGGCACCGGTGAGCGCGCTCGAGGCGGTCGAAAAATTGCCCGCCGGGCAGACGCTGGAATCGGTGGGCGGCGCGCTGCGCAAATCACCGTGGTGGGATGCGCGCTACCCGGTCGATCTGGGCGGCGACGAGCCCTCGCGGGTGGCGACGCTGCGCGAGCAGATGGTGAGCACCGTCAAGCGCTACGCTTCGCCGCAGCCGGATGGCTGGGGCACATTCCTCAGCGGCGGCACCGACAGTTCCAGCATCGCCAGCATCCTGGCCAAGGGCCGCGCGTCGCCGGTCAACAGTTTTTCCATCGGTTTCGACGAAGCGGGCTACGACGAGCTGGCGTTTTCGACCGTCGCCAGCGAGGCCTTCGGCCTGCGTGCCCACCAGCGGCGCGTCGGCGAGGCGGATGCGGTGAATCTGATCCCCCGCCTGGTGCGCGCCTACGACGAGCCGTTTGGCAATTCGTCGGCCATCCCCACCTTCTTTTGTGCCGAGCTGGCGATGAGCGAAGGGGTGTCCCTGCTGATCGGCGGTGATGGCGGCGATGAGATCTTCGGCGGCAACGAGCGCTATCGCAAGGATCAGATCTTCGAGCGCTACCACCAGCTGCCATCGCCGCTGCGCGCGGCGGGCGGCCTGCTGGCAAAGGGGCTGGGCGGCATCGACACCCGCTTCGCCAATCGCATCAAGAACTTCGTGCGCCGCGGCAGCCTGCCCAATCCCGATCGTTTCTACACCGACGATTCATTCGCCTCGGATCACTTCGAGACTTTGCTGTCCGACCGTTTTCGCGCGCAGGTCGCCCCCGACGATTCGCTCGACGTGCAGCGGGAGATCTTTCATGCCGCGCAAGCCGATGGTGATCTGCATCGCCTGATGTACCTCGACCTGAAGATGACCATCGCGGAAAACGACGTCGTCAAGGTGGTCCGCGCGGCGCGCATCGCGGGCGTGCAGGTGGCGTTTCCCTATCTCGACCGTCAACTCGTCGATTTCACCGGCCGCCTGCCGGCCAACGACAAGGTGCGCGGCGCCAACAAGCGTCATCTCTTCAAACTGGCCACCCAGGAGATCCTGCCCGAGGCCATCCGACAGAAGAAGAAGCAGGGCTTCGGCTTGCCGGTGAGCGTGTGGATGCGCCGGCCCGGGCCGATGCACGAGTTGGTGCATGACGTGGTGCTTTCCCAGCGCTCGATCGAACGGGGTTACTTCGAGCCGGCCCACGTGCGCTACCTGATCGATCGCCACGACCGCGGCGCCTGGGATCATGCGTCGGAGATCTACATGCTGCTGATGCTGGAGCTTTGGCATCGCGAGTACATCGATGGCCACGCCTGAACGCCACCTCTCGGTGCTGATGGTGCTGGAGAGCGTGTTTCCCAGTGCCGGCGGCGGTGGCGCCGAATCGCAGGTACGCACGCTCGGTCGGCACATGCGCGCCCAGGGCATGGACGTGCGCCTGATCTCGCCCCTGCTGAGCTGGGGGCCTCAGTCGGCCGCGGACGTCGTCGACGGCATCCCGGTGCGCCGCATCACCTACCACCACATTCCGCTGGTGGGCGCCGCCAGCATGCTGATGAAGCTGGCGTGGTCGCTGTGGCGCACGCGCGACCAATACGACGTGATCCACGCTCACATCGCCGGCAACATGTCGGCGGTGTGCAGCGTGGTCGGCCGCCTGCTGCGCAAGCCGGTGATCGTCAAGCTCACCGGTCTGACCGAGATGTCCGGCGGCATCCTCGATCCGCAGGCTGCGCTCGGCTCGCGCATCCGGCGCCGGTTGTTGATGCGTGCCAGTGCCTACCAGGCCACCAGCTCGCGCATCGGTCGCATGCTCGTCGATCGCGGCTTCGACGCGAAGAAGGTCCGCCTGATCCCCAATGCGGTGGATACCCAGCGCTTCCAGACCGTCGCAGCCGATCCACAATTGCGCCAGCGCCTGGTGGGCGACGCCAAGCGGATGGGGATCTATGTGGGCCGCCTCGATCCCGAGAAAGGCGTGGACCTGCTCATTCGAGCCTGGGCACGGGTGTTCAGCGAACCCGGCGACACCGCGCTGGTGATCGTGGGCAGCGGCGACATGCGTGCTGCGATGGAAGAGCTGGCGCGTGAGCTGGGAATCGGCAAGCTGGTGGTGTTTGCCGGCCCGAGCGACCACGTCGAGGCTTACATGGCCGTGGCCGATTTCGGGCTGCTGACGTCGATGTTCGAGGGCTTGTCCAACACCTTGCTCGAATGCATGGCGTCGGGTCTGCCGATGGTGGGCTCGCTGGTCAGCGGCACGGAGGATTTTGTCAAGGATGGGCACACGGGCTGGACTTTCCGTCCCGGTGAACTCGAAGACCTGGTGCGCAGCCTGACGCAGGTGCGCGACGCCGATGCCGCCGAACTGCGGCGCTTGGGGGAACAGGCCCGTCGCGAGGTGGGAAATCGGGCGTCGATCGACGCGGTGGTGAAAGACTTGATAACAGCCTACCGGACGCCCGTGCCGGGCTGACGGCGAGAGTTTGCAGGGGAATCGGTCGTGTGTGGTATCGCCGGGATCTTTCCGCTCAGGGGCCGTGTGCCCGAGGATCCGGCCATCGTGGATGCGATGTGCCGGCAGATGGTGCATCGCGGGCCCGATGACCAGGGCGTGTTCGGGCATGCGCAAGGCCAGATCGGCATGCGCCGGCTGTCCATCATCGACCTCACCTCCGGCCACCAACCGATCCACAACGAAGATCGCTCGATCTGGATCGTCTTCAACGGCGAGATCTACAACTTCAAGGATCTGCGCGCCGAACTCGAAGGCCTGGGCCACACCTTCTACACCCACAGCGACACCGAGTGCATCGTGCACGCCTACGAGGCGTTTGGCGACGACTGCGTCAAGCGCCTGCGCGGCATGTTCGCCATCGCCATCCTCGACCTGCGCCGCAACCGCCTGCTGCTCGCCCGCGACCGCCTGGGCAAGAAGCCGCTGTACTACACCACCCTGGCCGATGGCACGCTGGCCTTCGCCTCCGAACTGAAATGCCTGTTCGCGGTGCCCGGCTTCCAGGCCCGCGCATCGCACCGCGCCACACGCGACTACTTCGCGCTCGGTTACGTGCCCGAGCCGCAGACGATCTACGAAGGCGTGCACAAGCTGCCGCCCGCGCATTGCCTGGTCGCCGAAGGCCGGCAGATCGCCTTGCACCGTTACTGGCAACCCACGTTCGATCCCAAGTGGACCGACGACGAGCCCACGCTCAAACGGCGCCTGCTCGACGAGCTCGAAGACGCGGTGCGGGCACGGCTGGTCAGCGATGTGCCGTTTGGCGCCTTCCTCAGCGGCGGCATCGATTCCAGCGTGGTGGCCACGCTGATGGCGCGCAACATGTCGCAGCCGGTCAAGACGTTTTCCATCGGCTTCCGCGAGGATGCGTTCAACGAGCTGCCCGCCGCGCGCACCGTGGCTCGCCATATCGGAGCCGACCATCATGAGCTGGTCGTCGATGCCGATGCGGTGAAGCTGATGAAGGATCTGGTGTGGTACTTCGACGAGCCGTTCGGCGATTCGTCAGCCATCCCCACCTACCTCGTCTCGCGGCTGGCGGCGGGCCACGTCAAGATGGTTCTGTCGGGCGACGGCGGCGATGAGCTCTTTGCCGGCTACGAGCGCTACCGCAAGTTTCGGCAATTGCAGCGCATCAATGGCCTTTCGCTCGGCCTGGCCGGGCCGGCCTTGCGCATGGCCTCGGCGCTGACGCCGGGCCTCAACGGCGTGCGCCTGGGCCGCATCGGCCAACGCCTGGCCCAGCCCTTCCCGGATAACTACCTCTCCGGCGTGGCGTTGTCCACCCGCGCGGATCTGCTGGACATCCTGCGCCCCGAAATCGTTGGCAGCGACCCTTTCTCCAGCGTGCGTCACCACTTCGTCGACAGCCGCACCGACGAGCCTTTCGAGGCCATCCTGGCCGGCGACATGGCCACCTACCTCCGCGACGACATCCTGGTGAAGGTGGACAGGATGACCATGGCCACCTCGATCGAGGCGCGCGCGCCCTTGCTCGACCACCGCCTTTTCGAGTTTGTCGCGCGCCTGCCCTTCGATCTCAAGCTGCGCGGCAGCACCGGCAAGTACCTGCTCAAGGAAGTGGCGCGCGACTTGCTGCCGCCCGAGATCATGAACAAGCGCAAGCAGGGCTTTGCAATACCGGTGGCGCGCTGGCTGCGCCACGA
>JANMAS010000058.1:0-10329 GCA_031359975.1 Burkholderiales bacterium | reverse complement strand
CCAGATACAGCAACGTGACAAGGTTCATGCTCATCAGTGCTTCTCCTCGGCCGCCTTGGCGGGGCGATCCTTCTTCCTGAACATCTCCAGCATGCGCCGGGTGACCAGAAAGCCGCCGAACACGTTGACCGCCGCCAGTGCCACGGCCATCACGCCCATGCTCTTGCCGAGCACGGTGTCGGTGAGCGCCGCGGCCAGCATGGCGCCGACGATGACGATGGCCGAGATGGCGTTGGTCACCGCCATCAGCGGTGTGTGCAGCGCGGGGGTGACGGTCCACACCACGTGGTAGCCCACGTAGATGGCGAGCACGAAGATGATGAGGTTGGTGACTGTAGGGCTCAGGATGTCCATGCTTTATGTCCTCTTCACGTCACCGGACTGCGTCATCAGGCAAGCCGCCACGATGTCGTCGTCCATTGGCACCTGGAAGGCACCGTCCTTGGGCAGCACGAGCTTGAGGAAGTCGAGCACGTTGCGGGCGTACAGCGCGCTCGCATCGGCGGCCACCAGCGCGGGCAGGTTGGTCTCGCCGACGATCGTCACCCCGTGTTTGACCACCGTCTTGCCGGCTTCGCTGAGCGGGCAGTTACCGCCGGGCGCGCCGTGCGGGCCTTCGGGGCCCTTGCCGGCGGCGATATCGATGATCACCGAGCCCGGTTTCATCGCCTTCACCATGTCTTCGGTGATCAGCACCGGCGCCGCGCGGCCGGGGATCAGCGCGGTGCTGATGACGATGTCGGCCGCCGCCACGCGCTTGGCCACCTCGATCTGCTGGCGCGCCAGCCAGCTCGGCGGCATCGGCTTGGCGTAACCGCCGACACCGACCGCAGCCTCCTTCTCTTCGGGCGTGTCGTACGACACCTCGATGAACTTGGCCCCGAGCGATTCGATCTGTTCTTTCACCGAGGGCCGCACGTCGGAGGCTTCGATCACCGCGCCCAGGCGCTTGGCGGTGGCGATGGCCTGCAGGCCGGCCACGCCCACGCCCAGGATCACCACCCGCGCGGCCTTCACCGTGCCGGCGGCCGTCATCAGCATCGGGAAGAACTTCTGGTAGCGATCGGCCGCCAGGATCACCGCCTTGTAGCCGGCGATGTTGGCTTGCGAACTCAGCACGTCCATGCTTTGCGCACGGGTGGTGCGCGGCGCGGCTTCGAGGGCAAAGCTGGTGAGGCCGGCGGTGGCCAGCTTTTGCAGGCCGTCCTTGTCGAAAGGGTTCAGCATGCCTACCAGCGCGGCGCCCGGTTTCATCAACGCCAACTCGTCGGTCGACGGGCTGCGCACCTTGAGCACCAGTTCGGCGCCCAGCGCGCCGGCACGGTCGGTGATCTCGGCGCCGGCGGCGATGTAGGCATCGTCGGTGGCGCTGGCGGCAAGGCCGGCACCGGCTTGCACCCGGATGGTGTGGCCCTGGCTTTTCAGTTTTTTCGCGGTTTCGGGGGTCGCGGCAACGCGCGTTTCTCCCGCCGCCGTCTCGAGCGGTACGCCGATCAGCATGAAACCCTCCTGGGTGGGTGCGTGTGGTTGTCTTTTGAAAAGGGGCGGCCAGCACCCCTTGGCGCGAGGCGCAGCTTACACAAACCCGGGGAAATACGGGAAAACGCACACCGAAACGTGCCGGCTGCCCCCTCAATCGATGGGATTCGGTGCAGCGCCCGCACCGATAACATCGCGTCATGGTGCATCGTTGGAGCCCCCGCGTCACGGTCGCTGCGATCATCGAGCACGCAGGGCGCTATCTGCTGATCGAAGAGCACACCCCCGAAGGCCTGCGCATCAACAACCCGGCCGGCCATCTCGAACCCGGCGAATCGCCGCACCAGGGCGTGGTGCGCGAGGCGCTGGAAGAAACAGCCCGGCACTTTGTGCCCGAGGCCCTGGTGGGTGTCTACCTCTCGCGATTTCAGCGGCCTGGCAAGCCGGGGCCGGGCGGCCGGGGCATCGAGGATGTCACCTACCTGCGCTTCGCTTTTTGCGGCTCGGTGAGCGAGGCCATTCCCGATCGCCCGCTCGACCGCGGCATCGTGCGCGCGATGTGGATGACGCCCGACGAAGCCTACGCCTGCCGCGCCCGCCACCGCAGCGCGCTGGTGTGGCAGTGCATCGACGACCACCGCCGTGGCGTGCGCTACCCGCTGGCGCTGCTCACCACGCACGCCACCGTGTTTGCGCCCGAGATCAAGCGCTGAGTCTGGCGCAACGGCCGCGGCCCTGACGTCGGCGCGGCGTGCACGCGTCGCGGACAATCCCGGCATGGTCAGGCAACGCATCGTGGTGGGGCTTTCCGGCGGCGTGGATTCCGCCGTGGCGGCGTGGCTGCTCAAGCGGCAGGGCCACGAGGTGGTCGGCATCTTCATGAAGAACTGGGAAGACGACGACGACAGCGAATATTGCTCGTCGAACATCGATTTTGTCGATGCCGCCGCCGTGGCCGATGTGATCGGCATCGACATCGAGCATGTCAACTTCGCAGCCGACTACAAGGATCGGGTGTTCGCCGAGTTCCTGCGCGAGTACGCGGCGGGCCGCACGCCCAATCCCGATGTGCTGTGCAACGCCGAGATCAAGTTCAAGGCCTTCCTCGACCATGCGATGCGCCTGGGTGCCGACAAGATCGCCACCGGCCATTACGCCCGGGTGCGCGAGCGCCATGGCCGCTTCGAGCTGCTCAAGGGCCTGGATGCGAGCAAGGATCAGAGCTATTTCCTGCATCGCCTCACCCAGGCTCAGCTCGGCAAGACGCTGTTTCCCGTGGGTGAGCTCGAAAAGACGGCCGTGCGCCGCATCGCCGAAGAAGCCGGCCTGCCCAATGCCAAGAAGAAGGATTCGACCGGCATCTGCTTCATCGGCGAGCGGCCGTTTCGCGAGTTTCTCGCGCGCTACCTGAATCACCAGCCCGGCCCCATCCAGGACGACCGCGGCCGCACGCTCGGCCAGCACGTGGGCCTGAGCTTCTACACATTCGGGCAGCGCCAGGGCCTGGGCATCGGCGGGGTGAAGGAGCGGCGCGGCGTGCGCGGCGGCGGCGAGCACGCGCCGTGGTACGTGGCGCGCAAGGCCATCGAGAGCAACACGCTGATCGTGGTGCAGGGGCACGATCACCCCTGGCTGCAATCGTCGGCGCTGCAGGCCGACGATGCGAGCTGGGTGGCCGGCGAGCCGCCCGGCACGATGGACCTGTCGGCCAAGACGCGGTATCGGCAAGCCGACGCCCCCACCCGCTTCGCCGCCGCCGCGCCCAGCCACTTCGAGCTGGCCTTCGCGCAAGCCCAATGGGCCGTCACGCCGGGGCAATCGGCGGTGCTGTACGACGGCGAAGTGTGTCTCGGCGGCGGCATCATCAGCGCGGCAACGTGATGAATTTGCTATTCATTTTCTATTCACTTAGCATGCAGCAATTGACAGCTTTTCTATAGGCAGGTACGAATTGGAAAGCGATGCGGATTCTATTCATGGAATCGACTGAATCCCATCTGGATCCCGGTGTCGCGCCGGTGTCAGCACTGATGTCCGCACTGGCCCGCCGAGGCGTGGCGACATCGGTCGAGCTGCAGCGCGACCTGCAAAAGAGCCAGGCCACGATCTCGCGCCTGGTGCACGAGCAGTCGGCCCAGGTGCTCACGTTGGGGCGCGGAAAGGCGGCTCGCTACGCCGTGCCCCGCAGGATCCTCGGCCTGCCGGCGCAACAGCCGCTGCGCTGGGTGTCTGAAGACGGCCGGATTGAACCTTGGGGCGAGCTCAGCCTCCTCAGCGGGGGCCGTGTGCATGTTCAAGCCAGCCAGGTCGACATGCTCACCACGGGCCAACTGCCATGGTTTCTGGCGCCGTTGCGCATCCAGGGCTTTCTCGGCCGCCTGCATGCGCGCCGCCTGGCCGCCTGGGGCCTTGACGCCAATCCGGAGCGCTGGGGCATCGAGCAGATTCTTTTTGCCGCGCATGAGGTACTCGATCCACCGGGGGCCATCCTGTTTGGTGATCGTCAGCCGGCACCCGACAGGGCGCTCATCGAAGTGAGCGACGTCGAGGCGCGTTACGACGAATTGGCTGCCGAGGTGGCAACAACCTTGCCCGCGGGCTCATCGGCCGCGGGCGAGCAGGCCAAGTTCATCGTGCGCTTGAACTTCGGCCCCGGCAAGGAGTGCATCGTCAAGTTTTCGCCACCCCGAGGAACGCCCTTCGGGGAGCGCTGGCACGATCTGCTGCACGCTGAGGCCCTGGCCGCGCAGATCTTGAAAACGCATGGCGTGCCGGTGGCCGACACACGGATCCGCGAGACGCGCTCACGCACCTACCTCGAATCGGTGCGCTTCGATCGCGCGGCGTCGTGGGGCCGCCGACACGTGGTGCCGCTCGACGCGGTGCACGACGCCTTTGTGCCCGATGCGCGGCGCAACTGGGCGGCCACCTGCGCCGCTCTCGCCCGGCAGCGCCGCCTGCCCGCCGAGGCGCCGGCCCAGGTCGGCGCATTGATGCACTTCGGCCGGCTGATCGGCAACAGCGACATGCACTTTGGCAACCTGAGCCTGTTCGTCGAACGGGCCGATGTGCCCAGGGGCCGTTTCACGCTCGCGCCGCTGTACGACATGCTGCCGATGCGCTGGCGGCCCGATCCCGCCAGCGGCGCGCTGGACTGGCTGCCCTTCACGCCGGACGACGAATCGATGGCCAGCCCGGCGCGCGGCGTGGCCCGGGATTTTTGGCTGCAGGCCGCGCGAACCCCGGCGATGAGCCAGGGCTTTCGAACGCTGGCGGCGGAAATGGCCACGCGGCTATGACGCCGCGACGCTCGCTGTACATTGACGCGCACCCCCTTTTTCTTCCCGACACCTTTCCATGGCCGCCGAATCACCCACACTGTCTTCGCTGAAGCTTCGCCGCAAAGGATCGCCCACGCGTCGCCGTCGCCGGTGGCCCTGGGTCGCCCTCGGGCTGCTGGTGCTGGGCATTGCCGTGCGGCTGCTCATGCCTCGCACAGCCGACGTGCAGGCCACCTCGGTGCTCACCTCCTACCCGTCGCAGCAATACGCGCAGCTCACCGCATCGGGCTATGTGGTGGCGCAGCGCCGTGCGGCGGTGTCGTCCAAGGGCACCGGCAGGCTGCTGGAGCTCACCGTGCGCGAAGGCTCGCCGGTGAAGATGGGCGATCTGATCGGCCGCCTCGACGCCAGCGATGTGCGGGCTTCGCTGGCCGCCGCGCAGGCCGGCGTGGCGCAGGCGCAGGCAGCATCGCTGCAGGCCGATGCCGGGCTGCGGCAGACGCAGGTGGAGCAGGGGAGCGCGCAGGCCGATCTCACCCGCATCCAGGGCCTGCAGGCGCAGGGCTTCGTGTCGCCGCAGGCGGTGGACAACGCCTTGACCCGCGTGGCCGCCGCCAAGGCCTCGGTCAATGCCGCGCAGGCCGGCCAGGGCGCGGCGCAGGCTGCGGTGGCGCAGGCGCGGGCCCTGGTGCAGGTGCAGGCGGTGGGCCAGTCGAACACCGAGATCCGCGCACCGTTCGATGGCGTGGTGCTGGTGAAAAACGCCAACGTCGGCGACATGATCACGCCGTTTTCCAATGCGTCCGGCACGTCGGGCGCGGTGGTCACGATGGCCGACATGGGCACGCTCGAAGTGGAAGCCGATGTCTCCGAAAGCAACGTGTCGAAGGTGCGTATCGATCAGCCGGTGGAGATCTCGCTCGATGCCCTGCCCGAGGCGCGTTTTCGCGGCAGCGTGGCGCGCATCGTGCCCACCGTTGATCGGGCCAAGGCCACGGTGATGACCAAGGTGCGCTTCGAGAAGCTCGACGCGCGCGTGCTGCCCGAGATGAGCGCCAAGGTGGTTTTCCTCTCGCAGCCGGCCACCGATGCCGACCAGAAGCCGGTGATCGCCGTCAACCCGAAAGCCATCGTCGAGCGCGATGGCAAGAAGGTGGTCTTGCGCATCGGCAAGGAGAACCTCGTCGAGGCGGTGCCGGTCACCCTCGGCCGCACGCTGGGCGATGCGGTGGAGATCACCGGCGGCGGCTTGAAGAGCGGCGAGAAGCTGGTGCTGAGCCCGCCGGATGCGTTGAAGGCCGGCGCCAAGGTGGCTGTGGTGACGAAGTAAGCTCGTGAACCCTTCCACCGACACGCCCACGCCGCTGATCCGCATCCGGCAGCTCGCCAAGACCTACCGCCGTGGTGACCAGTTGATCCCGGTCTTGCTGGGCATCGAGCTCGATGTGGCGGCCGGTGAGTTCATCGCCTTGATGGGCCCCAGCGGCTCGGGCAAGAGCACCTTGCTCAACCTCATCGCCGGCATCGACCAACCCACCGCCGGCACCATCGAGATCGGCGGCACCGACATCGCCACCCTTGGCGAAGGCCGGCTGGCCGATTGGCGCGCCGAGAACGTCGGTTTCATCTTCCAGTTCTACAACCTGATGCCGGTGCTCACCGCGTTCGAGAACATCGAGCTGCCTTTGCTGCTGACAGACCTCAGCGCCGCCGAGCGGGCCGACCGTGTGATCACCGCGCTGGAGATGGTGGCCTTGAGCGATCGATCCGATCACTACCCCAACGAGCTCTCCGGCGGCCAGCAGCAACGCGTGGCGATCGCGCGCGCGCTGGTCACCGATCCCACGCTGATCGTCGCCGACGAGCCCACGGGTGACCTCGATCGCACCACCGGCGAAGAAGTGCTGAAGCTGCTGGAACGGCTGGTGGACGACCTCGGCAAGACGGTGGTGATGGTGACGCACGATCCCAAGGCAGCGGCCAAGGCCCATCGGCTGGTGCACCTCGAAAAGGGCGTGCTGGTCGACGAGGTGCCGGCGTGAACACCGGGGCATCCTGATGTTCCTGTTTCGGCTGCTGCTGAAGAACGCCTTCCGCCACAAGTTGCGCACCGGGCTGACGATCTTCGGCCTGATCGTCGCGATCTCGGCGTTCGGCCTGTTGCGCACCATCGTCGATGCCTGGTATGCCGGCGCCGAAGCGAGTTCGAGCACAAGGCTGGTCACCCGCAGCGCGATCTCGCTCACCTTTCCGCTGCCTTTGAGCTACGCGCAACGCATGCGCGCGGTGGATGGTGTGTCGAGCGTTTCGTGGGCGAGCTGGTTTGGCGGCATCTACATCGAACCGCGCAACTTCTTCCCGCAGTTCGCGGTGGATCCGAAGGGCTACTTCGATCTGTATCCGGAGTACGTGCTGCCTGAGAGCCAGAAGCTGGCGTTCCAGCGCGATCGCCAGGGCGCGGTGGCCGGCCGCAACCTGGCCGACAAGTTTGGCTGGAAGATCGGCGACACGATTCCGATCCAGGGCACCATCTATCCCGGCACCTGGGCGTTCACCCTGCGCGGCATCTGGGAGGGCGTCGAGCCCACCACCGACACCAACCAGCTGCTCTTCAACTGGGATTACATCAACGAGACGATGCGTGCCCGCTCACCGCGCCGCGCCGACTACGTGGGCGTGTTCATCGTCGGCATCAACGAGCCCAACAACGCCGCGCTGATCTCGCAGCGCGTGGATGCGCAGTTCAAGAACTCGCTCGCCGAAACCCTCACCGAAACCGAAAAGGCCTTTCAGCTCGGCTTCGTGGCGATGAGCGAAACCATCCTGGTGGCGATCCAGGCGGTGAGCTACATCATCGTCATCATCATCATGGCGGTGATGGCCAACACCATGACGATGACCGCCCGCGAGCGCCTGGCCGAATACGCCACGTTGAAGGCGCTCGGCTTCTCGCCCGCCTTTGTCGTCAAGCTGCTGTTCGGCGAGAGCCTGCTGATCGCCCTCATCGGTGGGGTGATCGGGCTGCTGGTCACGCTGCCGATGGCCTCCGGCTTTGGCGGCATCGCGGGATCCTTGCTGCCGGCGGTGGATGTGTCGCAGACGACGATGGCCCTGCAACTGCTGGCGGCGGCGATCGTCGGTGTCGTGGCGGCCGCGTGGCCCGCCTGGAAGATGAGCCACATCGACATCGTGGCCGGCCTGCGCCATGTGGGCTGACTCCGCGGCACGATGAAGGTCATCCCACTGGCCTACATCGCCCGCAACCTGTGGGTGCGGCGCGTCACCACCGCGCTCACCGCCATGGGCATGGCCCTGGTGGTGTATGTGTTCACCACCGTGTTGATGATGACCGAGGGCATCCGCGCCACGCTGGTGGCCACCGGCCAGCCCGATAACGTGATCGTGCTGCGCAAGGGTGCCGGTGCCGAGATCAACAGCGGCATCGGGCGCGACCAGGCCGCGATCCTCGAAACGCTGCCGGGTATCGCCACCGATGCGCTCGGCCGCCGGCTGGTGAGCAAGGAGCCGGTGGTGCTGAACAACCTGCCCAAGCGCGGCAGCGGCAAACCGAGCAACGTGACGGTGCGCGGCACCTCCGACATCGCCCTGCAACTGCGGCCGCAGGTGCGCATCGTCGAAGGCCGCATGTTTCGACCGGGCACCTCCGAGATCCTCGCCGGGCGCGCCATCGCCGAGGGTTTTCAGGGTGCGGGCCTGGGCGAAACGCTGCGCTTCGCCGGGCGCGACTGGACGGTGGTGGGTGTGTTCGACGGCGGCCGCACCGGCTTCGATTCGGAGATCTGGGGCGATGCCGATCAGATGATGCAGGCGTTTCGGCGCAATGCGTATTCCACCGTCGTCTTTCGGCTGGCCAGCGCCGCCGACGACAGCTTCGAGCGTGTCAAGGCCATCGTCGATGGCGATGTACGGCTCTCGCTGGAGGCCAAGCGCGAGATCCGCTTCTATGCCGAACAGAGCGAGCAGCTGGCCACCTTCATCAGCGTGCTGGGCACGGTGCTCTCGGTGATCTTTTCGATCGGCGCGATGGTGGGCGCGATGATCACCATGTTTGCCGCGGTGGCCTCCCGCGTGGGCGAGATCGGCACCTTGCGCGCGCTCGGCTTTCGCCGCGCGCCGGTGCTGATGGCGTTTCTCATCGAGGCGCTGCTGCTGGCGCTGGTGGGTGGCCTCGTCGGCCTGGGCGCCGCCAGCCTGATGCAGAACGTCGATGTCTCGACGACCAATTTCCAGACGTTTTCCGAACTCGCCTTTCAATTCAGGTTCACGCCCACGATCGCGGTGCAGTCGATCGCCTTTGCGCTGGCCATGGGCCTGGCCGGCGGGGTGTTGCCGGCCTGGCGCGCGTCGCGGCTGCAGATCGTGGATTGCCTGCGGGCCGCATGACGAAACGAGCCGGGCGGCGGCAGGGCCTTATGCGCTGCGCGACTATCGATGCGCCCAAGCGATCGAAGACATCCACCACCCCGGCCACCATAATCCTCTGCCCCACGACTCGATGGCGCGCCGCTCATGAATTTCCAGCAACTGCGTTCAGTTCGGGAGACGGTGCGAAGCGGCTTCAATCTCACGGAGGTCGCCAACCGCCTGCACACCTCGCAACCCGGTGTGAGCCGGCAGATCCGCGAGCTGGAGGATGAATTGGGCGTGCGCCTGTTCGTGCGCTCCGGCAAACGGCTGCTGGGCCTCACCGAGCCCGGTGAAAAGGTCTTGCCGATCCTCGAACGCCTGCTGCTGGAGGCCGACAACCTGCGCCGCGCTGGCGAAGACTTCGGCAAGGAAGGGCACGGCACGCTCACCATCTGCACCACGCATGCCCAGGCGCGTTATGCCTTGCCGATGGTGGTGAAGGAATTTCGCGTCAGCCATCCCGGCGTGGTGCTGCACATCCACCAGGGTGCGCCATCGCATGTGGGCGACATGGTGCGATCGGGCCAGGCCGATATCGGCATCGCCACCGATCTGCTCACGCACTTCGAGGATCTGGTGGCGCTGCCCAGCTACCACTGGACTTACTGCGTGGTGGTGCCGCGCGGCCATGCGCTGGCCGATGGCCAGCCGCTCACGCTCGAACGCATCGCCGAGTACCCGCTCATCACCTACGACTCCGGCTACACCGGCCGTGCGCACATCGACGAGGCCTTCAAGCAGCGTGGCCTCGCGCCCACCTTCGTGATCCTGGCGATGAACGCCGATGTGATCAAGACCTACGTGGAGCTGGAGATGGGCGTGGGCATCGTGGCCACGATGGCGCACGATGACGAGCGCGACACCGGCCTCGTCTCGATCGATGGCGGCCACCTCTTCGAGCCCAACATCACGCATGTGGCGATGCGCCGCGGCGCCTACCTGCGCGACTATGCCTACGACTTCATCACGCTGTTCGCCGCGCCGCTCACGCGCGAGCTGATTGCCCGCGCCTTGCACCCCGACGAAGTGACGGATTAGGCGCAGGCTCCGAACCGGCCACCCGGTCGAGCCCGCAAGATGCGATCAGGCCAGCGCCGCCACCTGGGTGGCGCCGCCGAACTTCGTCAGCCGGCGCGGCCGC
>JANMAS010000026.1:0-4581 GCA_031359975.1 Burkholderiales bacterium | reverse complement strand
TCCATCGCCAGCAGCTCGCCGCAGTCGAGTTCGATATCCGGACGCAATGGAAACACCGTCAAACGGGTGGCCATCACGTTGCGCTGCATATCGATCATCGGGCTGTAGCCGACGGCGATACGCTCGAGAATCGGGTGTTGCTCCATGGGGTTCAGGCGTTCAGGTAGTCGAACAACGACATCTTCTGCACCGCCGAATACGACTGCAATGCCGCGTTATAGCCTGTTTGCTGGATCTGGAACTGGGAAATCGCTTGCACCATGTCGATATCCTCGGCCGCCGAACGGTTGGTCTCGGCGGTGAGCCAGGTGCTGTCGAGCCGGCTGTCGGCCAGATCGATGCGCCGCAGCGCCTCGCCGGCCTGGCCGCGCGCGGCGCCAAGCTGCGTCATGGCCGAATCCACATCGCGCAGCGAGCTCTGCACCGATTGCGTGATCTGGGCGGAGGTCAGGTTGGGTGTCGAGAAGGCGGCGATGGCATCGTCGAGCACATCGAAGGCCGACAGATCCGGGCTCGACGGAACGACCTCGAACCGATCGCCGTCGGCCACCGTGCCGCTGATGGTGAACGACATGCCATCGATCTCGATCGCCTGGCCCGACACAAACGGCACGCCGACCAGGGCCGTGGGATTGCCATCCTTCAGCACGGAATACGTGGGGCCGCTGCCGGTATCGGTCATCTCGATGCTGTAGCTCGACCCGGTGAGCAGTTCGGGTTGAGTGACGGTGCCGGCATCGATCCACGCATCGGCGCTGCCGGCGTTGCGTGTTTCGAACACACCGTTGCCGCTGCGGCCGCTGAGCCATGCGGTGGAGCCGTCCATCGTCAGCGGCAGCGGCTCGCCCGACGAAGAAATCGTCGTGCCGCCGATGCCCACGTACACCACGCCGTTCGGGGTGTCGATGAACGGCGAACCGCCGGATCCCTGGCCGGAGAACAGGTAGCCGCCGTTGCCGTCGGAGCGATTGCTCACGCCGAACATCTGGTCGCGAATACCTTGCAATTGCTGTGCGATCGACAGCCGTTCGGCGTCGCCCAGGCTGGCGTTGCCGGCTGACAGGATCAGCTCGCGCGCCTGCTGCAGCAACTCGGCGCCATCTCCCAGGGCGGCCTCAGCCTGCGTCATCGAGGCCCGGCTGGCATCCACGCCACGCTGGTCGGCGTCGGTGCGCTGCATCTGCGAACGAGCACGCTCGGCGCGCGCGGCGGCCGTGGGATCGTCGCTCGCCGTCAGCACCCGTTTGCCGGAGATCATGCGCTCCTGATTTTCGAGCATCGCACTCTGGCGCTGCTGCAGGGTGGCGAGCGAATTCTGGTATGAAAACGAACTGGCGATGCGGGTCACGGGGGGCTCCTTCCAAGAGCGGTACAACGAAAAGCGTCGGCCCCAAGGGCCACGAAGGGGCCCCAAAAGCGGGCCCTGGGGCCGGTCATCAACGGCCGATCTGGATCATCGTGTCGAAGATCGATTGCGCCACCTGAAGCACCTTGGCCGCGGCCTGGTAGGCCTGCTGAAACTGGATCAGCCGCGCGGCTTCCTCGTCGAGGTTCACGCCGGTGGCGGAGGTGAGCGCGTACTCGGCCTGGTTTTCCGCCGCCGATGACATCGTCACCGCCATGCGCGCACCCTGCGCACGCACGCCCACGTTGGCCATCGCCGCCGCATAGGCGTCGGTGATCGTGTTGCCGCCGCTGATGTCGCCGCTGGAGTCCAGCGAGCAGCCGACGAAGCGCTTGTCGCGCAGGTTCATCAAGCTGGTGGCGTTGCCGTTGTTGGCTTCGGGCTGCAGCGTCTTGCCCACTTCGAGGGTGTCGCCATTGGCCGGCACGCCGGCCAGCGTCATCTCGAAGCCGTTCATCGAGATCGGCTCGCCGGCGGTCCAGGTGCCGGTGCCGCTGGAGATCACCGCATTGGTGGTGCGATCGCGCAGCTCCCAGGTGTAGTCGCCGGTGTCCGAGGTGAACGAGATCGATGCGGTGAGCTCGGGGTTGACGGTGTCGTCGACGATATCGAGCCGGGCCACGGTGGCGGTGCCGGTGTTGGCCACGCCGGTGGTGGCGGTGAGCGGCGAAGCCGCGGCGATGCCACGCGGATCGGCCAGCGTGCGCTCCATCTCGCCGGCGGCACGGGCCACCGGCTGCAGCAGGAAGCGATCGTTGGGCCCGGGCGCCGGGGTGCCGACGTCGATCTGCATGCCATCGACCACGTCGCCGCTGACCACGCTGGAGATCATGCCGTCCGACAGGCGGGTGAGCTGGTAGACGCCGGGCACACCGGCGGGATCGGGTCGCAGCTCGTAGTCGCTGGCTTCGAGCAGGGAGGCATCCACCACGCTCAGGCTCACCGAACTGATCAACTGGCCGTTACTGTCGCGCGCATTGGTACCGGCCGGCAGCGCCTGCGGCGGGCCAACCGAAAAGATCGGCGCACCGCTGCCCGGCGGCACGCGCAGATCCAGGCCGTACGACTGTGCTTCGTTGACAGTGGCCGATAGCGAGGCCGCCATCTGGCCGAGCGAATTGCGCGCGTTGACCAGGTCTTCGTTCTGGAATCGCAGCAAGCCGGCGATCGAGCCGCCGGAGATGGCCTCGCCGCCGAGCGAGCGCACATGGCCGCCTTCGTTGATCGCCAGCGCCGAGCGCGAGGGATCGTAGGTATCGGCAATCACCGAGAGCTCCTGCGCCGTATCGCCCAGCACCAGGCGCTGGCCACCGGCGGCAAACACGCCGATGCTGCCGTCTTCGGCGGCCACCGTGGTGATCTGCAGGTAGCCGCTCAGTTCGGCCACGGCCTGGTCGCGTGCATCGAGCAGGTCGTTGGGCGATTGATCGAGGCCGTTGAACTTGGCGATCTGCTCATTGAGATCGGCGATCTGCTGGGTGAGCACGTTCACCGTGGCCACCGAGTTGTTCAAATCCTGGGTCACGCCGGTCTGCAGCGAATCGAGGCTGCTCGACGCACTGGAAAAGCGCATCGCCACTTCTTCGGCGCGCTGCAGCACCACCTGCCGCGCGGAGAGGTCGTTGGGGTCGTTGACGACATCGCCAAACGCATTGAGGAAGTCGCCCACCGCGAAGCCCAGGCCGGTCTCGCCGGGCGGGAATACACCTTCCAGCTGCGAGAGCTGATCGGCGCGTGCCCGGTCCATCGCGGCCAGCGAGCGCGCCACGTTGGCCTGCATCGTCAGAAACCCGTCGTGCGCGCGCTGCACGTTCACCACATCCACGCCGTTGCCGAAGAAGCCGGCGCCGGTGAATTGCCCGGTGGAGGTGGCGAACTGCGCGGTCTGGCGCGAGTAGCCCTCGACGTTGGAGTTGGCGATGTTGTGGCCGGTGGCCTGCAGCGCCGCGTAGTTGGCGGTCATGGCGCGCAGGCCGAGAGACATCAGCGAAGACATGCGAGGCGCCTCCCGTGGTTCATGTGGATCGGCGGGATCAGGTGGCCATGCGCTGCAGACGCAGCGTGGTGTTGATCACCCGGGTGAGCTTGTCGGCGTAGGCCGGATCGGTGGCGTAACCCGCACGCTGCAGGCCCTGCGCAAAACCCTTGGCATCCTTGCTGGCGGCCAGCACCGGCGCGTAGCGCGGGCTGTCCTGCATCAGCTTGGCGTAGTCGGCAAACGATTCGGCGTAGCTGCCGTAGGCACGGAATTTCTGCACCACCTTGCGCGGCTCGCCGCCCAGGTATTCGGTGGTCGTGATCTCGGCCACCGGGCCTTTCCAGTTGGCGCCGGCCTTGATGCCGAACAGGTTGAACGACGGCGTTCCATCGGTGTGGCGGATTTCCTTGCGGCCCCAACCGGTTTCATGAGCCGCCTGCGCCACCATGAAGGCCGCCGGAATGCCGGTGGCCATTTCGGCCTGGGCGGCGGCGTCGGTGTGCTGCTCGACGAAGCTGGCCGCCGAGGTTTGCGGCACACGGGTTTTTTCGTTGGGCCGAGCCACATCCACCAGCGCGTTGTTGGCCGAGGTGGTGCGCGGTATCGGCCCGGGCGACAGGCCCATCTGGCGCTCGAGCTGGCGCGAGATGGCATCCGACAAGCCGCCCGGCAGCCCGGTCATCTTGCCGGCGAGCTGGGTGTCGAGCATCTCCTGCCCGAGCTTGGTGCCTTCGTTGTCGAGCATGCCCGACGTCTCGTTGGCCTCGCGCATGCTCTTCAGCAGCTGCTGCATGAACAGCGATTCGAATTGTTTGGCGGCCTCGCGCACCGCGCCTTTGGGATCCCGAACCGCACGCGCCTTCAGCGCATCGCTGGCATGGCCATCGATGGCCAGGGCGTTCGACCCGGTGCTGACCAGCGATCGCGGGCCCCCGGCGGAAGCAACCGAAGCAAGGGAAGCGGCGGAAACCGGGATGGCGGCCATCTCAGATCACCTCCAGCTCGGCGTTCAGCGAGCCGGCGGATTTCATCGCCTGAAGAATCGCCAGCAGATCCTGCGGCGTGGCACCGAGCGAGTTGAGCGCCTTCACCACGTCCACCAGCTTGGTGCCCGCCGGCAGGCTGATCAACGAGCCGGCCTGCTGGGTGATGGCGATGTCGGCCTTTTCGGCTTGTACCGTCTGCCCGCTGCTGAACG
>JANMAS010000124.1:0-3163 GCA_031359975.1 Burkholderiales bacterium | reverse complement strand
CGCTGGGGTCGCGCAGACGGTTGATCAGTGCCACGGTAGGTCCTTTTTTGGGCGCATCCGCGCAGCCATCAACGCATCACCCGGCGCAGGCGCGAGTCGATCTCGGCTACACCTTCGTCGGGCTTCTTGGTGCGTGCCAGCACGGCGCTGGTGGAGGTGCGGATGATGTCGCTCACCTGGCCGTAGTCTTTCGACACCGGCCGGCTGCGGCCCGCGATCACCACCTCGGAGGCGTGCACGAACCACGGCACCGCCTTGAGCACATCGGCATCGGTGTAGACGCTGGCGTAGGTGGGCAGCAGCGAGCCTTCCACGGCGAGGAACTTGCTCGCCTCCGGGCTGCTCATGAACTTCACCAGCTTCGCCGCTTCGGCCTTGCTCTTGCTGAACGCGCTCACCGCCCATTGCCAGCCGCCGATGCAGGTGGCGCTCGATCCGCCGGCCATCGCCGGCAGCGGGATCACACCCACCTTGCCCTTGACCTGCGAATCGGCGTCGTCTTTGAAGCGATCCCAGGCAAAGCCCCAGTTGATCGCGAACACCACGTTGCCGGCCTTGAACTCGTTCACCGTGTCGGGCGTTTTCACCTCGGCCACGTTTTTCTTGATCACGCCGGCATCCACCAGGCCCAGCCACTGGTTCAGGCCCTTGGCCGCCGCCGCCTTGTCGAGCGTGAGCTTGCCGGCGGCATCGTTGAACTCCTTGCCCTGGCTCCAATACGGCAGCAAAAACGTGCACACCGCGCCTTCGATCGGCGCGCCCTGGATGCTCAGGCCCTGCAGGTTGGCATTGCCTTCGGCGGCCTGGATCTTCTTGGCCGCCGCGGTGAGGTCGTCCCAGGTCTTGGGCTCGGCCACCTTGTATTTCTCGAGCAGATCCTTGCGGTAGTACATGAACATCGAATCGGCAAATGCCGGCATGGCGGCGATCTTGCCGTCGATCACGTTGGCCGACATGTACACCGGCAGGTAGGGCTTCATGGCCGCCGCCGGCTCACCCAGGTAGGCGTTCAGAGGCTCGAGCCAGCCGGCGCCGAAATACTGGGCCGGATTGACGATATCGATCATGTAGATGTCGATCGACGGATCCTTGGCATTGAGCACCGTGGAGAGGTATTGGCGCTGCAGATCCGAGGTGGCGCCGCCGGTTTCCATTTCGATGGTGACGCCCGTATTTTTGGCGGCGTACTGGTCGAACAGCTTTTTCATCAGATCGGGGCGCTGATTGGTGCCGCCGGAAAACACACGCAGCTTGGTTTGCGCGAGGGCATCCGTGGCGAGGCCGGCGGTGAGCACCAGCGCGCCGATGAAGGCGGCGAGAGTACGGCGTTGGAACAGCATGGGAATGTCTCCGTCGTGTGGTGAGGGGTCGGGCGTCGAACGTGAGGTCGATTGCTTCAGATCGCGTTGCCGGTACCGGCGTCGAACAGGTGCATGTGCTTCGGGCTCATGTGCACCTGCAAGCGGCTGCCGGGCGCCTGCTTGAACTCGGCGGAACACCGGGCGATGAACTCCGATGTGCCCACCTTGAGCGTGACCAGCGTCTCCGCGCCCAGCGGCTCCAGCAGCGACACCTCGGCCGGCACGCTGATGTCGTCGCTGCCGATCGGCGCCAGCGTCACGTTTTCGGGCCGCACGCCGAATTTCATGGCGCCGACGCCGCTGGCGCGGCCAGACAGCGCCGTAGGCAGCTGGATCTGCACGCCGCCCAGGACGGCATGGCCGTTGGCCCAGCGGAAGTCCACCAGGTTCATCGCCGGAGCGCCGGTGAAGCCGGCCACGAAGACCGCCTTGGGCCGGTTGTAGACAACCTCCGGCGTGTCGTACTGCATCAGCCGCCCGGCCTGCAGCACCGCGATGCGGTCGGCCAGTGTCATCGCCTCCACCTGGTCGTGGGTGACGTAGATGATGGTGGCGCCCAGCCGCTGGTGAAGCCGCTTGATCTCGGTGCGCATCTCGCCGCGCAGTTGCGCGTCGAGGTTCGACAAGGGCTCGTCGAACAAGAACACCTTGGGCTGACGCACGATGGCCCGGCCGATCGCCACCCGCTGGCGCTGGCCACCTGAAAGTGCGGCCGGCTTGCGCTCCAGCATGTGATCGATGCGCAGCAGCTTGGCGGCGTCGTTCACCCGCCTGGCGATTTCGTCCTCCGGGGTGCCGCGCAATCGCAGCCCGAAGGCCATGTTGTCGTAGAGCGACTTGTGCGGATACAGCGCGTAATCCTGGAACACCATCGCGATGTCGCGGCTGCGCGGCGGCAGGTCGTTCACCACCCGACCTTCGATGCTGACCTTGCCGCCGCTGATGCCTTCGAGGCCCGCGATCATGCGCAGCAGCGTGCTCTTGCCGCACCCCGACGGGCCCACGAACACCACAAACTCGCCATGCCTGATGTCGAGGTCGATGCCGTGGATGACCTGCACGCCACCACCGTAGCTCTTGGTCACCTGCTTCAGTTCAACGGCTGCCATCTTCGTGTCTCCCGTGTAATTTCTCGTGTTTACTGCCCGCTGCCGCCCCGCCCCCATCCGGGCCGAGCGCCGGGCCGCCCCAAGCCGGCCCGAGCCCCCTCGGGGAGCCGAATGATGTATTCATCAATCGGGGGGTCGTCATCAATATCCGCTGCTCTCGATGTGCGTACCTGCGGTGAGCGAGTGCACCTGCGTCGCAGCTCCCTGTGTCTGCAGCGCATGCACCGCCGCCATCGCTCCGCGCATCAGCAAGCCGAGGTCCGACGCGATGGCGACGAAGTCATAGCCCATCGCGCGGTACTGCACCACCAGTTCGGGCGTTCCGCCCACCGTGCCGATCGGCTTGCCGATCGCGCGGCAGCGCTGCGCCGCATCGCCCATCAGCGAGAGCACGTCGGGATGGGTGAGCTGGCCCACATGGCCCATGCTGGCCGATAGATCGGCCGGCCCGATGAACACCGCATCCACGCCCTCGATCGAGCCGATCTCTTCCAGCGCCGCCACCGCGGCGGCGGTTTCGAGCTGCACGATCACGCAGGTGTGTTTGTTGGCGGTGGTGAGGTAGTTCGGCACGGTGCCGAACTTCGACGCCCGGCTCATGCCGGCCATGCCGCGCACGCCCTCGGGCGGGTAGCGCGTAGCGGCCACCGCCTTGCGCGCCTCGGCGGCGGTTTGCACAAACGGAAACAGCAG
>JANMAS010000572.1:0-5397 GCA_031359975.1 Burkholderiales bacterium | reverse complement strand
GGCAGGGCGCGCAACGCGGCCCAATCCCACAGGCCCACGCCCAGGCCGGCCAGGTGGGCCACGCCGAGGGCGGAGAGTTCGGGATCGGTGCAATGCACCACCGGGCGGCCGATGTAGGCCGCGAGCGTGTCGCGCAGATGCGCGTTGCGTGAAGGGCCGCCATCCACGAGCAGGCGGCGGATGCCGGCCACGCTGCTGTCCATCGCTGCGAGCACGTCGGCCACCTGGTGGGCGATCGACTCCACCGCCGCCGCCAGCAGGTGATTACGACGGCTGTTGAGCGTGAGGCCGCTGACCAGGCCCACCGCATGCGCATCCCACCACGGTGCGCCCAGGCCGGTGAAGCCGGGCACGATGCACACACCCTCGCTCGATTGGCCGGCGGCGAGCGCGGCGGCATCTTCGCTCGTCAGGCCGAACAGTTCGGCCACCCAGCGCAGCGTGGAGCCGGCTGCGCGGATGTTGCCTTCGAGCGCCTGCACCGGGCCGGCGCCGGCATCCCAGGCCACCGTGAGGCACAGGCCGGGGTGCGGTGTGGCTTGCGCGTTCGTGAGGCCCATCACCGACGAGCCGGTGCCCATGGTGGCTTTCACTTCGCCCACGTGATAAGCGCCATGCGCGAAGAGCGCCGAGTGTGAATCCGCCATCACCGAATGCACCGGCACACCGGCCAGCGCGGGATGGATGGCGCCGGCATCGGCATGCCGGGCGAGTGAGGGCACCACACGGGGCAGGGCCTCGCGCGGTACGTTGAACAGGCGCAGCAGATCAGCATCCCAATCGAAGCGATGCACATCGAGCAACTGAGTGCGCGAGGCGTTGCCCACTTCCACCACGGCGTCGGCACCGAGCCGGCTCAGCAGGAAGGCGTCGACAGTGCCTGCGCACAGTTCGCCGGCGCGCGCACGGCGGCGGTCGGGATCGATGCCGTCGAGCAGCCAGGCGATCTTGAGCGCGGAGAACATCGGGTCCAGCGGCAGGCCGGAGCGTTCGCGCACCAGCGCCTCGACACCGGCTTCGGCGCCGATGCGGTCGCGCAGCGCCACCGTGCGCTGATCCTGCCAGCTCAGCAGCGGCGTGAGGGCGCGGCCATCGGCGCGCTGCCAGATCAGCGCCGATTCGCGCTGCGTGCTCAGGCCCACCGCGGCGATGGTTGCATCGGGCATCTGGGCGAGGCATTGCTGCGCGGCTGATTGCACGCTGTGCCAGATCGCATCGGCATCCTGCTCCACCCAGCCGGGCTGCGGATAGGTTTCGCTCAAGCCCGCGCTGGCCTTGGCGACGATGCGCCCAGCCGCATCCACCAGCACACACTTGGTGGCGCTGGTGCCCTGGTCGATGGCGAGCACGTGGGAGGTCATTTCACTGAACCTCGGCAAGTTGCATGGCGGCTCGCGCGATGCCGTCGGCAGTAAGGCCGAAGTGCTCGAGCAGAAAGCTCGCGCTGCCGGTGGGCGCAAAGCCGGTGACGCCCATGATGCGCATGCGCACCGGATGGTGTTGCGACACCAGTTCCGCCACCGCAGAGCCCAGGCCGCCTTGCACGGTGGCTTCTTCCACCGTCACGATGCCCCGCGTTTCGCGCGCCGCCGCGAGCATCGTCTCGTTGTCGAGTGGCTTGACCGACGCCGCATTGATCACCCGTGCCTGCACGCCTCGCGCAGCCAGCGTCTCGGCGGCTTCGAGCGCGCGCGAAACCATCGTGCCGATGGCGACTATGGTGACATCGCGCCCCGGGCGCAGGGTGACCGCGCGGCCGGGTTCGAAGCCCTGGCCTTCCGGCGATACCGCAGGCACCTTGTAGCGGCCGATGCGCATGAAGGTGGGCTGGCCGGACTCGAGCGCCCAGCGCATCGCGGCGCGGGTTTCCTGCGGATCGGCCGGCACGATCACGGCCAGGTTGTCGATCGCGCGCATCCAGGCCAGATCCTCGATCGAATGGTGCGTGGGCCCCAGCTCGCCATAGGCCATGCCGGGGCTCATGCCGCACAGCACGATGGGGAAGTTGGTGTAGGCCACGTCGGCCTTGATCTGCTCCAGCGCGCGGCCGGTGAGGAAGGGCGCCGCGGCGCAGACAAACGGCCGGTAGCCGCCGTTGGCCAGGCCTGCCGCCACGCCCACCATGTTCTGCTCCGCAATGCCGACGTTGATCACCCGATCCGGGAACTCCTTGCGGAAGGCCACCAGGTTGCTCGATCCCACCGAGTCGTTGCACACCGCCACCACCCGCGCATCGGTGCGCGCCATGGCGGCAAGTTCTTCCGCAAACGCGACGCGGCAATCAAAGGTGCCAGCAGCACTCGTTTCCTCACGACTCATGACTGCAACTCCTTCAACCCGGCATCCACTTGCGCCGCGCTCGGCACCTTGTGGTGCCATTCCACGCCGTTCTCCATGAACGACACACCCTTGCCCTTGATCGTGTTGGCGATCACGCAGCGCGGCCGATCGCCGCGCGGGGCGGTGAAGGCCTGATGCAGTGCGGCATGCGAGTGGCCGTCGATCACCATCACCTCCCAGCCGAAGGCGCGCCATTTGTCGTCCAGCGGATCGAGCTCGTTGGTGTCGCCGGTGCTCGCGCCTTGCTGCAGGCGGTTGCGGTCGATCACCGCGGTGAGGCTGCTCAGGCCGCGGTGGGCGGCATACATCGCCGCTTCCCAGTTGCTGCCTTCCTGCAGCTCGCCATCGCCAAGCACGACGAAGGTCTTGAAATCGCGGCCGCCGATTTGCGCCGCAGTGGCGCAGCCCACGCCGATGGGCAGGCCGTGGCCGAGCGGGCCGGTGTTGGTCTCGACACCGGGAATCTTGCGCCGGTTGGGATGGCCGTTGAGCGGTGAGAGCGTGCCCACGAAATGCCGCAGGCGGTCGGTACCGAAATATCCGCAATCGGCCAGCGTGGCGTACAGCGCCGCAGCGCAATGGCCCTTGCTGAGGATGAAGCGATCGCGATCTTCCCAGGCGGGCTGGGCGGGATCGATGCGCAGCACGCCGTTGAACAGCGTGACCAGGATGTCGGTGACCGAAAAGTCGCCACCGATGTGGCCTAGGCCGGCGTGGGCGATGGTGTTCAGCACCTGGCGGCGAACCCGTGTGGCGGCGTTGCGCAGCAGCGCCGATTGGTCCGATGCGGCGCCCGCGCTGAACTGGTTTCGGCGCTCCTGCCATGCCGCGACGCCGGCGCTGTCGAGCGCCAGCGGGGCGCTTGCGTCAGCTCGAGTGTCTAGTTGCATATATATTCACCTATGAATGGACAACCAAAGAATAAGTGAACGTTGCACGATCTGAAATGGGGGTTATCCCTTGCTCGGGAACGCAACGGCGCTGTGCCTTGCCGGAAAGTGGGGTGTCGCGATAAAGTGGAATACGAACCGTTAGTATTCGTATAACCATCTTTGCACTGTCCACCCACCGATTTCGAGGAATTCGATGAACTTTGATGTCTCCACCGCCTGTCGAATCACGCTGGGCGCCGGCTTGGCGATGTGCGCCTTGTCTTCGCCGGCGCAGGCTGTGTCGCCAGCCGAGGAGGCCAGACCCTCCACCGAGCTGCCCACCATCCGCATCACCGGCGCGAAGATGGGCGAACTCACCGTGCTCGACGCGGCAGTCGGCGTGCTGGGCGATCTGCCGCTGGTGGAAACGCCGTTTTCGGTGAACGTGATCACACGCGAGTTGCTCGACAAGCAGCAGGCCGCCTTCCTCGGCGACTTTCTCAAGAACGACCCGTCGGCCACGGTGGGCAGCGTGGCGATACCGTTCTTGATGCTGCGTGGTTTCTCGGTAGGCACCGATGGATTGCTGTACGACGGCTTGCCCGGCCACGGCGGTTTGACCGATGGCCGCGCGGGCATGCAGTTTGTCGATCGTGTCGAGGTGCTGAAGGGCGCGAGCGCGTTTCTCTTCGGCGCGGGGGCGGCGAGCAGCTTGGGCGGCACCATCAACTACGTGCCCAAGCGGCCGACCGAAACCCCCGTGCGCAGCATCGGCCTGGGCTTTGCCAATCGATCGTTGTGGAGCGCGGAGGCCGACCTGGGCGATCGCCTGGGCGCCGGGCGCGAGTTCGGCTACCGCGTCAACCTCGGCGTGCGTGACGGCACCACGGCGGTGTCGCGATACGGCTGGGCGCAGCAAGTCGGCGCACTGGCGCTCGACTGGCGCGCGCGGCCCGGGCTGGTGTTCACCCTCGGCGCCGAATCGGTGAGCAATCACCTGCCCGAGTTGCAGCCCTTCTTTGCGTTGAGCCCTGGCCTGGCTGTGCCCAAGGCGCCCGATGCGAGTCGCAATATCGCTTTGTCGTGGGACGACTTCAAGACCCGCGCCACCAGCCTGTATCTGCGCGCCGATTGGGATCTGGCACCGGACTGGTCGGTCACCGCACAGGCCTTGCACAGCGACAGTGCACGGCCCGCGCTGCCCCAGGCACGGTTTGGTTTCATCGTCGGCGAGACGGGTGATACGCTGATGTTCGGCGGCATGTCAGGATCGAAAAACGCGTCGGAGAACGCCCAGGTTCTGCTGCGCGGCAAGTTGGCAACGGGCGCGGTGGTTCAGCGTCTGACCTTCGGCGTCACGGGCTCGCATGACGAGAGCCGCAGCGGTGGCTCTAGTTTTGTCGGGCCGGGGCCTGGAGGCTCGTTTCCGACCAACCTCTACGATCCGATCGACTACGCCGACCCGGCGTTCACCGCGATCGATCTGCCGCTGACCAGCAAGACACGCAGCCGCAGCATCCTGCTCTCCGATTTCATCGACCTGGGCCAGCAGTGGTCGGTGCTGATCGGCGCGCGGCGCGCCACCGCGGGCGTCGACAACTTCGACACCCTCACCGGCGCCGTGGCGACGAGCAACGAGTCCACCAAGACGCTGCCCACCGCGGCCCTGATGTGGAAGCCGCAAGCCGGCGCACTGGTCTATCTCAACTATGCCGAAGGCCTCGAACCGGGGGGTTCGGTGAGCCCCACCAACGACGCGCAGTTCCTGCCGCCACGGCATACCCGACAGGTGGAACTGGGCGGCAAGCTCGACATGCGCGGCATGGTGATCACCGCGGCGCTGTTCGACATGAAAAGGCCGCAGGAGATCTTCGATCCGCTCGTCGGCGAAAACGTGCAACGTGGCTCACAGCGACACCGTGGCCTCGAACTGGTGGTCAACGGCCGCCTCACCCCCGAGCTCCAGTTGGTCAGCGGCATCATGTGGCTCGATACCCGGTTGGGCGGCACCGGTGATGCCACCACCGACGGCAAACGCGCGGTAGGTGTGCCGCGTCTGAGCGCCAACATCTGGGCCGAATACCGCATCGCCGCGCTGCCGGGCCTGTCGATCAACGGCGGTGTGTTCCATTCCAGCGCGCAATATCTCGACGGCGCGAACACACAGGCCATGCCGGGGTGGACG
>JANMAS010000549.1:0-18971 GCA_031359975.1 Burkholderiales bacterium | reverse complement strand
GCGCTCACCCGCGAAGCGGTCGGCGCACTGATCGCCATCCTGCCCGGTAACGCTTCACACCGATCGGGCGGCTGGTCGACGAGCACTGCATCGTCAACGCCATGGTGGCCCTGCTGGCCACCGGCGGCTCCACCAACCACCTGATCCACTGGGTGGCGGTGGCGCGCTCGGCCGGCATCCTGATCGACTGGACCGACTTCTCCGATCTCTCCGCCGCCGTGCCGCTGCTGTCGCGTGTCTATCCCAATGGCTCGGCGGATGTGAACCAGTTTCAGGCGGCCGGCGGACCAGGCTTTGTGCTGCGCGAGCTGGCCGATAGTGGTTGCCTGCATACCGATGTGGCCACCGTGAGCGCGCGCGGCATCAGGGCCTATGGCGATGTGCCGTCGCTGGGTGCCGACCATCAAGTGACCTGGCTGCCCTTGCCGCGCCAAAGTGGCGACGACAGCATCGTGCGCACCGCCGAAGCGCCGTTTTCCCTCACTGGCGGCCTCAAGCTGCTGGGCGGCAACATCGGCCGCGCGGTGATCAAGGTATCCGCGGTGCCCGAAGACCGCCACGTGGTGGAAGCCCCAGCCATCGTGTTCGACACGCAGGAAGCGCTGCTCAAGGCCTTCAAGGCAGGCGAGCTGGAGCGCGACTTCATCGCCGTGGTGCGCTGGCAGGGCCCGCGCTCCAACGGCATGCCCGAGCTGCACAAGCTCACCCCGCCGCTGGCCGTGCTGCAAGGCAAGGGCTTCATGGTGGCGCTGGTCACCGACGGCCGCATGAGCGGTGCCTCGGGCAAGGTACCGGCGGCGATTCATGTGAGCCCCGAGGCCGGTGCGGGTGGCCCGCTGTCCAAGGTGCGCACGGGCGACATGATCCGCCTCGACGCGGTGGCTGGCACACTCGACGTGTTGGTCGGCGATGACGACTTTTCCGCCCGCGAACCGGCGCATGTGAGCGCCGCGCAGGTGGAAGGCAACGGCCACGATTTTGGACGCGATCTGTTTGCCGGTATGCGGCGCAACGCGCTGACAGCCGAACAAGGAGCATGCACATGGCTTTGACGAATACATTGATCCTGGCTTCCCACGGCCCGGTGATCCCGGTGATCGTGTTGCAACGCGCCGAGGATGGCGTACCGCTCGCGCGAGCCCTGGTGGCAGGCGGCGTGCGGGTGCTGGAGATCACGCTGCGCACCGCGGCGGCGCTACCGGCGATGGAAGCGATCGCCCGCGCGGTGCCCGAGGCCATCATCGGCTCCGGCACGGTGCGCACGGCAGCCGACGCCCGGGCATCGCTCGATGCGGGCTGCACTTTTGCGGTATCGCCGGGCTACACCAGCGAAGTGGGTCTGGCGTGCCGCGATCTGGGTTTGCCGCTGCTGCCCGGCGTGGCCACCGCCAGCGAGGTGATGATGGCCAATGCCGATGGCTACAGTTTCCTGAAGTTCTTCCCCGCCACGGCCGCCGGCGGCATCCCCATGCTGAAGGCACTGGCCGGGCCGTACCCGGATGTGGCGTTCTGCCCCACCGGCGGTATCACCCCCGAAACGGCGCCGCAGTTTCTCGCGCTGCCGAACGTCAAGGTGTGCGGCGGATCCTGGCTCACGCCGCAGGATGCGATCGACAAGCAGGATTGGGCGCGCATCACGCAGTTGGCCAAGGCGGCCAGCGCCTTGCGCGGCTGAGCGGCCGCTGCGCCGCGCCATCTGATCAGGGTTCGGACGCGCTCCGAACCCACTGTGCCGACGCGCGTGCCACCTCATTCGGCTCGCTGCCCAAGCCGGCGATCACGCCGGCCCGGTCGGCCGACGAACGGTTCTGGCTCAGCTTCCATTTTGCTTCGATGCGCGACACGCTGATCTCGATGCCGACGATCGCGGCGAGCATCGAATCGATGTAGGGCGCTGGCGCATCGCCGACCGCCCAGGCCGGTGCGCGCGCGGATTCATGGGTCGTCGTCAGGCTCTCCACCAACGCGCGCAGCCAGGCTTTATCTTCGATCGCGCGCAACACGCCATGCAGATGCACGGTGGCGTAGTTCCAGGTGGGAACCACTTTGCCGTGAGCGGCCTTGCTCGGGTACCAGCCGGGGCTCACGTAGCTTTGCGGCCCGTTGAAGATGGCCAGCACGCCTTGGCCGTCGGCTGCTCGCCACAGCGGGTTGGCGCGAGCCACGTGGCCGATCAACCGGCCGCAGGGGCTGCCGCCCGACGCAGCGGGCTCGAACATCATCGGCACCAGGTCGGCTGAAAGGCCCCCGCCCTGCAGCGTCACCAGTGTGGCCAGCGGGTGCTCGCGAAGCAGGCCTTCGATCGCTGCGGGATCGGTCTGCGCGAAATGAGCTGGCACGTACATGGCGCGACAGTACCAGGCACAAGGGGGTGCCGCGCGCCCTATGCGGGCCGCGAGCGATCGAGCCACACGCCGAAGCCTTGTGCGTTGAGCTCGATGTCCAGCGCCAGCAGCTCGCACAGCTGCGTCGAATCCATCGTCACACCGCTCAAGCGGGCGTGTTCGATGTAGATGGCGGCAAAGGTGTCTTTCAGCGCCGCGTGGCGTGCCGGCGCGGCGCGCAGCTTGGAGCCTTCGCGCACCATCGCGTCCACCTGTGTCATCAACGACTGTGCCAGGCGCTCCACACCGGTCACCGCACCGAAGTGGGTGAGGTACATGCGTTGCGGGTGTCGATCCAGCAGCCGCTGCACCGAGCGCGCGAGCGCATCCGGCTCGAACTGCACCGGCGTGGTGGTGGGCAGGATGTACGCGCCGGTCGGCGTGTCGAATTCGCGGTACGACAGGCCGAAGGTATCGCCGGTAAACCAGCCCCGGCTGCGTTCGTCCCACACGCAGTGGTGGTGGCGAGCGTGGCCGGGGGTGTCGATGAAGCGCAGCGGACGGCCGGCGAGCTCGATGACCATCTCGTCGGCGGTGGCGCGCACACGATCGGCCGGCACGCCGATCAGCTGGCCGTAGGAATGGTCCATTTCAGCCTGGCCATACACCGCCAGTGCGCCCCGGTACAACTCCGACGGATCGATGAGGTGACGCGCGCCGCGCGGATGCACCACCAGCGTGGCTGCCGGCAGGCGCTGCATGAGGGCGCCAGCACCGCCAGCATGGTCGAGATGCACATGCGTGGCGATCACGTAGTCCACCGCATCGGCCTCCAGCCCCAGCGCGTGCAAGGTGGCCAGGTGGCGCGGCAGCGCGAAATTGGTGCCGGTGTCGACAAATGCGGCGCGGCCGTTTTCGACGATCAGGTAAGCGGCATCGAATTGCGCGCGCTGAAAGCCGGTGTCGATCGCATGGATGCCTTCACCCAGCAGTTGGGTGAAGGCGGGCAGGGCGGTCACTGCGGGCTGGCCGCGATCGACAGGCGGGCGATGTCGGCCGAGCCATCCTTGCCTTGCACGCCGCGCAGCGTCTGCACGGCTTGCGCCCGGTTCTTGCCCGACTGCAGCTGAGCCTGGCCGAGCCGAAGCTTGGCATCTTCGGGGCGCTTCAGGCCGCCCTTGGCGATACCTTGCTGGATGTACGCGATGCCTTTGTCGAAATCGCCGAAATTGGCGTACTCCACACCCACCTGCACCAGCTCATTGCCATCCTTGGCAGCGGTGGCCTGGGCGGCTTCGGCGGCCAGCGCCGCGCGCTGTTCTGCCTCCTGCTTGATCGCCAGATCCTTCAGGCGCTGGTGGCGAGCGGCCTCGGTGCCGGTGCCCAGGGCGCCGTCGGCAAAGCCCTTGTCGACGATGCGCTTGCCTTCGGCGGGTAGACGCGCCTGCAGCGCGAGCTGGGCCATCTCCATGTACTCATCGGTCTTGCCGAGGTTGCCGGTGGCCAGCTTCAGACGCATCACATCGAGGGCGAAGCGGTCGGAGAATTCGGGCTTGCGCGGCAGGCGGCCGAGGTAGGCGGCCCAGTACTCTTTCTTGGGGTAGTACACGACCAGCTTTTCGAGCGCCGACACATGCCCGGCGCTGTTGTTCATGCGCAGCGTGGCATCGGCCAGGCGCAGCAGGTCGTCTTCGGCGGGACGCCCGCCACCTTGTTCGGAGGCGGCCACCGCCGCCGCGGATTGTTTGGCGATGGCCGAGTAATCGCCACTTTGCGATTGCATGTAGGCCTGGAGCTGCTTCAACTGGGCGCTGTTGCTGCCGGCTTGCTGCGCGGCCTGTATCCACTGGGTGGTCTTGGCCCAATCGCGTTGCTGCGAATATGAAAATGCGATCGACTCGGCCAATTGGCCTTTCTCTCCGGCGGGCGCGGAAGGGTACGCAGCCTCGAAAGCGCGGGCCGCGCTGGCGTTGTCGCCCGCGCGCTGAGCCGCGGAGCCTCGCATGCGGTTGACCAGGTACTGCTCCTGGGCGTTCTTGCCGCCCACCGCGTCGGCCTCGTTCACCTTGGCCAGTGCTTCCTTGGCCTTGCCGGCACGCAGGAAATCGCTCGCCTGTTGCAAAGGCTTGGCCACCTCAGGCCGCAAGGCTTGCGCGCTGGCTGACGCGATGAGTCCGGCCGCGAGCAAGGCAGCGACCAGCAGTTGCGAAGGCTTCATGGCAATGTTTCTCGTGTGGGGAGTCTGGAGAAAGTGACAAGGAAAACGCGTGTCCTCAAACACAAACGGGGATCGAGCACTTTGCGCCGACCCCCGCTGTGAAAGAACCACCGAGTCGCGTGTCAGTTCATGAACTGCTCGTTACCGATGATGCCGATCTTCGTGACACCCAGGCGCTGGGCCTCGGCCATCACCATGGCCACATGCTCATAGGTGACGAGCTTGTTCGGGCGCAGATGCACTTCGGGCTGATCCGGCATCTGGGTGAGCTGGAACAAGCGCTTTTGAAGGTCGGCGCGGCCGTTGACGATCTCGCCGTTCCATCCGATCGTGCCGTCGAAATCCACATCGATGCGAACGATTTCCGGCGGCGTGGGTGGCGGCGCCGACTTGCTGATCGGCATGTTCATCTTGACCGCGTGGGTCTGGATCGGGATGGTGATGATCAGCATGATAAGCAGCACCAACATCACATCGATGAGCGGCGTGGTGTTGATATCGACGAGCACCTCGCCGTCTCCACTGCCCGAACCTAGATTCATTGCCATGGCGAAACCTCTCTTGCTTACTGCTGCACGCCGGGGGCCGGCTCGGTGATGAAACCCACCTTCGCGATGCCCGCACGTTGGCAGGCCACGACGACGCGGCCGACCGATTCATAGCGCGCCTTCTGGTCGCCCCGGATATGCACTTCGGGCTGGGGCACCTTGACCGATTCGGTCTTGAGGTGATCGAGCAGCGCGTCGAAGGTGATCGGCCGCATGCCGAGAAACACCTCGCCGTCCTTGTTGACCGAAATGGAGATGTTTTCGGGTTTGGTCTGCGTGGGGAGATTGCGCTCCTGCGGCAGCTTCATCTCGATCGACTGGTTGACGACCGGAATCGTGATCAGGAAGATGATCAGCAGCACCAGCATCACGTCCACCAGGGGCGTGGTGTTGATGCTGGCGTTCATCTGGTCTTCGTCGCCATCGTCGGCTGCGCCTACGTTCATGGCCATGGATGTTCTCCTTGTGCCGTCGGGAACAAGGGATCAGCGCTTGCCGGCGAGCAAGACATTGTGCAGATCGCTGGAAAACGCGCGCACACGCTCCATCGCCACCTTGTTGCGGCGGATCAGCCAGTTGTAGCCCATCACCGCCGGCACGGCCACCGCCAGGCCGATGGCCGTCATGATCAGCGATTCACCCACAGGGCCGGCCACCTTGTCGATCGAGGCCTGACCAGCGATACCGATCGAGGTGAGCGCGTGCAGGATGCCCCAAACGGTGCCGAACAGGCCGACAAACGGTGCCGTGGAGCCCACCGTGGCCAGCACGGCGAGGCCGTCCTGCAGGCGGCTGTTGATGTTTTCAACGGCGCGCTGCACGCTCATGCCGATCCAGGTGTGGCGATCGATGTGCTCGACCAGCGTGCCTTCGTGGTGTTCGCTGGCGTTCATGCCGGATTCGGCGATGAAGCGGAACGCGTTGCCTTCAGGCAGCGACTTGACGCCGTCACGCACGGTGGGCGCCTTCCAGAAACCGTCGCCGACGGCCTTGGCACTCTTCATCAGCTTGCTCTGTTCCCACAGCTTGGTGAACATCACGTACCAGCTCGACACCGACATGATGATCATGATGACCAGCGTGGTGCGCGCCACGAGATCGCCCTGGGCCCACAGCGCTTCGATGCCGTAGGGATTTTCGACGCTTTCTTTCTTGATCTCGGGCATCACGGCGGCTGGGGCCGCTTCGGCCGCGGGCGCGGCGGCAGCCGGCTCACTGGCGGCTTGCGCAAAAGCCAGCGATGGCAGCACGGACGCAAAGCCGACCGAAGCAATCAGTGCGGCCGCCATCGGCGCGCGGAGGATAGTGAGAAGCGACATGTTTTCTCCTGAGAATCGGCTGCCCGAAGCTCGGGCCAACGCGTGATGATGATTGTTGAAAGGACTGGCGCGAATGAGGGGTATCGAGCGCGGCCGCTACTCGAGCTTCCAGACGTATTCGACTTCGAAGCTACCGCCCACGGGACGACCGGCTTCGTCCACGCCGGGCTTGAAGGTGCAGTCACTGAGCTTGTCCACCGCCACGCGGTCGAGCGCCCGGTGTTCGCGCGAGGAGCCCGCCGAACGGGCCACTTCGGCCTTGACCATCTTGCCCTGCGCATCGATGGTGAATCGGACTTTCGTCGTGCCCACAGCCGCCGCACGCACGGCAGCCGGTGGGTAGTCTTCGGCCTTCGGTGCGCACGCGGAAACGTTGCCAATCGCTGGCTGGGCGGCGCGCGGCGCGGCGGCGGGCGGCGCAGGCGCTTCGACGGCCGGCGCGGCCGGAGAGAGGTTGACCGGAGCCGGCGGCGGCGCCACCGTGGTGGTGGTGATGGACGGCGCCGGCGTGGGCGGTGTCGCCACCTGCACTTCCGGCGGCGGCACGAAGGCCGGCGGCGGCGGCAGGTTCTTTGGCGGGGGTGGCAGGTTTTCCGGCGGCGGTGGAGGCGGTGGTTTCACCTCCTCGATGATCTTGGTTTCGAGCGGCTCTTTCACCACATCGACGATCTTGCGCGCCAGGCCCGCCATCAGCGCCCAGGCCAGGAGAAGGTGCAACACCACCACCACGCCAAATCCCACGAGGTGTTTTGACGGGTTGCGCTGCTGGTCTGCGTAGTTCACTCGGATTCCTCCAGTCGCCCGATTCTGGCGCTCTTCGCCGGGGTCGCGGCCTCATGAGCTACGCGGCCGGCGAATATAACTCGTGGATGGAGGCCCCCGCCTCGGGGTGACACCCTAGGGGCTGACCACCTCAACCCCGCGCACTGCGGTCGATCCCGCGCAAGCACCGGTTGTGCCAGGCGCTCGTATCGGCACCAACAAGGGCTGGTCAGCAGGCCTCATGCCCTTCGCAAGGCGTCGAATCTCAACCCGCCACAAACCTGGCGCCTCCATCCATGCGGGAAAGTTGAAACAGTTCGTGTGAGTGCGATCAGCGCGGCTGAGATCGCGGCGAGTCGTCTGCGTTGCCCCGAGGCGGCGCCGCATGCTCGCACCATTGAAGCGGGGCGGCCAATGTCGTCAAATGCGGCGCGAGCACAGGAGACCGGCCGTGAGCGACATCGAACCTTCAATCGCCAAAGTACTTGAGTCGTACAAATCAGCCGTCTACGGGAGAGACGTTGAGGCTTTCATGCGACTGTACGACCCAGCCGTACGCGTATTCGACGCCTGGGGAGTCTGGTCCTATGAGGGCGCCTCAGCATGGCAACGAGCTGTTGAGGGCTGGTTTACCTCACTGGGCACAGAACGGGTGAAGGTCACTTTCGATGACGTCAGTGCTTTGGTGGTGCCAAACTTCGCCACCGTCAGCGCCATCGTCACATACGCTGGCGTGTCTGCTCAAGGCGAACCGCTTCGTACCATGCAGAACCGCCTCACCTGGGCCCTCAAGACCAGCGGGCACGTGCTCAGAATCATCCACGAACACACTTCGGCACCGGCGGGCTTCGAGGACGGGAAGGTCATGCTTCAGCGCGCGGGTACTTCCTGAGCGGCCTGGCCGAGCCGCACCCTTGTCGGCCGGCTGGTTCGGCGCGCTCCATCAGTCGTCGGTCAGCGCCGCCGTATTCGGAAACTGCGACGGCGACGCCCCATTGGCTCCAACTCACCCACTTCTTCGGCTTCACGCTCTAACATGCGCAAATCGTGCAGCCTTTGCTGGCCTTGGACATTCCATCCAGCGGGCCAACGGCTCGCTCAAGGCACCTCGCGCTCGGTGAAGGTGGGTTGCATTGGATTGAAGGGATCACCGTGAGAAGCGTTGTTGCCATCGCCCTGATCGCCTGCAGCGTCGCCGGAACGGCACTCGCCGCTGGCGAAAACGCTGTCTTCAAGGACAGCGTCGAGATCAAGTTCAATGCCGAGGACTTTGCGTTGATGCGCGCCCAGGTGCTCAAGGCCCTGGCAGCCGAACCGGGCAGCGAAGTCCTGAGCTGGAAGAACGAGGCAACCGGGGCTTCGGGCAGCGTCGAACCGCTGGATCGAGAGGTCTGGAGCAATCTGCCATGCCGCCAGCTGCGCATCGCCAACACGCATCGCCGCCAAAGCGCGCAGGGCGTGTACCGCTTCTGCGAGAAGCCCGCTGGGCGCTGGAAGCTTGCCGGACCCGTGCTCGGCAAGCGATGAAGACGCCCCAGCCGGCAATTGGCGGGTGAGCTATGTGTTCCTCGAAGCGGGCCCGGTGGACCCGCAATCAACCCATGCGGCTGATTGCCGCGCAAGGACGGTATGAACCCCTGCCTCACCCGATACATCGCTCTTGTTCCGTTGGCCCTGGGCACGTTCTTCACATCGGCGGCGAACGCCGCGGTTGATGCACCGCTGCCGACAGCGCTCATCGCGAAAGTCAATTCCGCCGTTGATGCAGACTCAGCGCGTCTGACGGCCATCTTCAAGGATCTGCATCAGCACCCGGAGATTGCGTTCACCGAGACGCGCACTGCGGCTATCGTCGCCAAGGAGCTGAAAGCGCTGGGGTTCACGGTCACCGAAGGCGTCGGCAAGACCGGCGTGGTCGGCGTTCTCGCGAACGGCGCCGGGCCCACGCTGTGGTTTCGCGCCGACATGGATTCGAATGCCGTGCGTGAGGCAACCGGTCTGCCCTACGCGTCAACCGCCAAGCAGCGTCTCGCCGACGGAAGCGAGATCGACGTGATGCACGCCTGCGGCCATGACGCGCATGTGACCTGGTTGCTGGGCCTGGCCAAGACCATGGTGGCCATGAAGGCCGACTGGTCCGGAACACTCGTCGTCTACGCCCAGCCTGCCGAGGAGGTTGGGCTCGGTGCCCAGGCCATGGTGACAGACAAGCTCTGGCAGCGCGGCTTTCCCAAACCTGACTTCGCATTCGGCACCCATACCGCCCCGGGGCCGGTTGGCGTGATCTCGAGTTCGCCCGGCGTCCGCATGGCGGGCGTGGACCAGCTGGACATCACTTTTCATGGCATTGGCGGCCATGGATCCACACCGCAGATGACCATCGACCCGGTGATCATGGCGGCGCAAGCGGTGCTCGCGTATCAAACAATCGTCAGTCGCACCCTCGACCCGCAATCCTCGGCCGTCTTGTCCGTGGGTTCCATCGTCGTGGGACGTGACAACAACGTGATTCCGGACATCGCGGTGCTCAAGCTCAATCTGCGGTGGTTCACGCCGGAGGTGCGCGAGCAGATGCTCAAGCGCATCGACGAGATCAATAGCGGCGTGGCCATTGCCGCTGGCGTGGGCAAAGACAAGATGCCTACCCGCGTGATGAAGGGGAATTCCGGGCCGCTGATCAATGACAAAGCCCTGGTGGCGCGCATCAATCCCTCACTGGAATTGCTGATGGGCAAGGGCAAGGTGATTGATCAGTTTCCAGCCGTGATGGGCTCTGAAGATTTCCAGGAGGCATTCAAATCTCTCGAGACGCCCTACGCCTTCATGCTGGTGGGTGTGGCGCCGCCCGACATGTTTGCCAAGGCGCAAGCGGCTGGCAGACCATTTCCCTACTCGAACCACAACCCCGACTTTTTTGTTGACCTGGCGGCGATCCCGATTGGCGCCAAAGTCAATACCGTGGCCGTCTTGAGCATTCTGGCCAAGCGCCAGTAGCACCTCGGCCGCGGTGCCCAATGAACTGGTGGATCAACTCTGCCAAATCATCCGGAACGCCAGTACCCACCCCGGAGCAACGGACCCTGCCGCCAGATGAACGGCGGGCGATTGTCTAGCCGTGTCCGAACCGGCGTCGCGCGATTCGGGTCGCGTCCCCAACAACTTGAAGTCCCTGCCCGAAGGTCAGGGCTCAAGAGACACGCCCGGCAGTCCGCCCGCCTTGCCGCGGTGGATGATCGGGCAGTTCAACACCACGTTGGTGGTCGTCAGGTCGACCTGGCCTTTTTCCTGGGCTTCGAGCACATCGTCTTCAGAGCGCAGTTCGCGCGCGTCATACGTGTTACGCCACGTCACGGCGACCATGCGCCACAGCGGGCTGTAGGCGGCGTCACGATTGAGATGGCCGATCGGCTTGGGAGCTGAGGCGAAGACGCTGGGCTGCGAAAAGTTGACGACGGCATAGACCTTGTCCACCGCCAGTCGCGGCCCCGCCGGGCCGGCGGCGCCGGCCAAGGCATCCGCAAGACGCGGTGCGAAGTTGGCCCCCTTGGCCTTGGCAACCTTGTCGTCGGAGACGTCGGTGGTGACGTAAAACACCACCTCCCCGTCGTAAAGGCCTCGCTGCAACGGCAGGCTCACCGCCGAGGCATCAGTCGATCGTGAAGGAGCGGCACACGCGGCGGACAACAGGCAGAACAATGCGCCCAGCACGCTGGCAAACCAATGTGACGGCAGGCGTCGGGTGCATCTGAACTTTGGCGGCATCGATACCTCGAATCAATCGCTGTCTGGCCCTCCGGATTCAAACCATCATATGGCCGGCGCCTCGTCTGTGCGCACCATGTGCCACCTTCAGCATTGAACCAGCGCGGCCAGCGACGTGACCGTGCCCTCCCCGACCGTGGCGCTGGAGATTCCCGGGCTGCAGCCGGCGCCATTGCTGATCACCTGGTAGCTGCCCAGCGGCAGGCCGCCCACGCTGAACTGGCCGGACAGGTCGGCGCTGCCCGTGCCGATCACAGGCCCGATCCAGGTAACCAACGCGCCGCCATAACCGGTCGTCACCCGAATGCCACCCTGGCCGATACCGGGCGCGTTGTAGATCGCCGGAGCGGGCGTGCCGCTGTCATAGCGTGTGCCCACGGACCACGCCAAGCCGGTGCGATCGGCCGTGATGGCGTTCAGTTGCACCGGGCCCGGCGCGGGCGTGACTTCCCGCCTGGCACCGCCGACATCAAGATTGAAGATGCCGCCTTCGCTGGAGCTGGCGCGCACCATGGCGCCGCGCGCCACCACGGCGGACAGGCCGGAGCCGGCCGCTATGGAGGACACGACGGTCCATTGCGCTTGTTGCCAGTAGGCAGCGTATGGTCGGTAGAGATAGCCCTCGAAATACGGGATCAGCTGTGTACCCACCACCCAGAGTCGCCCATCGCCGCGCGCGATGCCGGCGAGCTGCAGCGCACCTTCGCTGGCGGGGGGCGGTGGCGGCGGCAGAGTCTTCCAGCGTGAGCCGTCGAATTGCATCACGCGCGTCGCGCTGGCGGCCCAGACGCCCATCTTGTCGATCGTCACCGCCACCAGCGAGCCGATGTTCGGCGCCTTGGCTACCGCCCAGGCCGAGCCGTTCCATTGCAGCACCAGCGATCGCGCCGGATAGCCGCTGTCGCCAACGGCCCAGGCGTCGCCCGCAGCGCGGCTGGCCACGGCATGCAGATGGTTGCCGCGTTTGGCCCCGCCGGGGTTCGGTGTGGGCACGGCGATCCAGTTGGCGCCGTCCCACCGGTAAGCCAGGGTCTGGCTGGCGAGCGAGCCAAGGTCGTCGACATGGCCCACGGCCCACGCGGCGCCGGGGCCGATCGCCGCAGCTGCGCTCAACCGGGCGCCTTGCGTGGCGTAGGTCGGCGCCAGCGGCACGGGCGTGGCTGTCCACCGCGATCCATCCCAATGCTCCGCGTAGAGCTGTGTCAACACGGCGGTGGGTGGCAAACCGGGGTTGAATCCTCCCACGGCCCACACATCGGCCTGGCTGGCAGCGGCGACACCGAACATTTCCGCACGGCTGCCCGATGCGGCGGAAGCCGTCGTACCCCATGCTACTTCCGCGGCCGCAGGCGGCACGGATAGGGCGACCAGCAAACCGAGCATCACGGACGAGGCGCCACGCATTGCAAACTCCCAGAATCAACACACGAGCATTTGACCCCTCCGGCGATTCAGAGAGTTAAATGAATCGTGACAACCCTCGGCTTGTGCAGGCCGGGCAATCTCAGCCACACTTTTGCCCGAAGGATGTCCAAAGCCAGACGAATCCTGATCGGAAGTGGTGGAATGTCTTCGAGCCTACCGGGACAAGAAAAAAAGCCCTAGAGCGTTTATTCTCAAGGGCTTTTTTGGATCTTCTGGGAACTTGCGGCACGTCTTGGAACGTGGGGTTGGTGGAGACGAGGAGGATCGAACTCCTGACCTTCGCATTGCGAACGCGACGCTCTCCCAGCTGAGCTACGCCCCCATCACGCTGGAAATTCTAGCAGCAGGCCAGTCGGGGCCGACCGCTTTGCTTGCCTCCAGCGCGGGTGCGAGATGGGCTTGGCTGCGACCCTATTGCGCTTCGAGATGAAATAGCGCTTGGCTATGCAGTCAATTGAAGCTTGGTATTGGCTGTCGGGAAGGCGCTCTGCTAACGTGAATCCGTGCCATCCGCGCGCGGATGGCTGTGTCACCGATCGACTCACACGAGGAGCGGAAGATGGGCTTGAAAGGATCAAAAACCGAGCAGAATCTGAAAGACGCCTTCGCGGGTGAATCTCAGGCGAACCGGCGTTATCTGTATTTCGCAAGCAAGGCCGATGTGGAAGGGCAAAACGACGTGGCCGCGCTCTTCCGCTCCACGGCTGAAGGTGAGACGGGGCACGCCCATGGCCACCTGGAGTTTCTCGAGGCGGTGGGCGATCCGGCCACCGGCCTGCCGATCGGCCCGACGCGCGACAACCTGAAGGCCGCGGTGGCTGGCGAAACCCACGAGTACACCGATATGTACCCGGGCATGGCCAAGAGCGCACGCGACGAAGGTTTCGACGAAATCGCCGCGTGGTTCGAAACGCTGGCCAAGGCCGAGCGCTCGCACGCCAATCGCTACCAGAAGGCGCTCGAAGCACTCGTCGACTGACGTTTTCCGCCGCCCTGCAAGGTTCAGGTTCGACAAGGGGCTTCGCGGCCCCTTGTTCGTTATCGGACCGCGTCTTGCCCCGATCCTGGCCGCCACCCCTCGGAAGCCCGCTCATGACGATTCGCGAAGGCAATCTCGAAGCGCCCACGCGCCATCCGGTTGACTGGAAGAACCCCGCGTTCTACGACGAGGCCGATTGCTTCAAGGAAGCCGAACGGGTGTTCGACATCTGCCACGGCTGCAGGCGCTGTGTCAGCCTGTGTCAATCCTTCCCCACGCTGTTTGATCTGGTCGATGCCACCGCCGACGGCGAAGTGCATGGCGTCAAGAAAGAGGCCTACTGGGATGTGATCGACCAGTGTTACCTCTGCGATCTTTGCTACATGACGAAGTGCCCCTACGTGCCGCCGCACCCGTGGAACCTCGACTTCCCGCACCTGATGTTGCGCGCCAAGGCGATCAAGTTCAAAGGGGGCGGCGTCAAGGCCGGCGAGAAGTTCCTCGCCTCCACCGACGTGCATGGGCAGTTCGCCGGCATTCCGGTGGTGGTGCAGATGGTCAACGCCATCAATCACACCCGGATCGCCCGCAAGGTGATGGACAAGACGCTGGGTGTGCATCCCGATGCGTGGATGCCCGAGCTGGCGTCGAAGCGCTTCCGCTGGAGCGCGGCCGAGAGCCCCGACAACACGCCCAGGCAGGGTGAGCGCACACCCGGCAAGGTGGCGATCTTCGCCACCTGTTATGTCAACTACAACGAGCCCGGCATCGGGCACGATCTGATCAAGATCCTGCAGCACAACGCGATCCCGTACGAAATCGTCGAGAAAGAATCGTGCTGCGGCATGCCCAAGCTGGAGCTCGGCGATCTCGACGCTGTGGAGGCGCACAAAAACGCCAACATCCCGGTGCTCGCCCGCTATGCCCGCGAGGGCTGGGCGATTCTCTCGGCGATCCCGAGCTGCACACTGATGTTCAAGCAGGAGCTGCCATTGCTGTTCCCTGACGAAGCCGATGTGGAGCTGGTGCGCAAGGCGATGTTCGATCCGTTCGAGTACCTGGTGGCGCGCCACCGCGATGGATTGCTGAAGGTCGATTTCAAGCGCGACCTCGGCAAGGTGAGCTATCACATCCCCTGCCACGGACGTGTGCAGAAGATCGGTCGCAAGACCGAAGAAATGTTCAAGCTCATCGGCCAGACGGTGAGCGTGACGCTCAACACCGTGGAGCGCTGTTCCGGCCATGCCGGCACCTATGGCGTGAAGACGCCCTATCACCCGGTGGCGATGAAGATCGGCGGCCCGGTGTTCAAGGCCATGGCCAAGGATGAGCCCGATGTCATCAGCAGCGATTGCGCCCTCGCCGGGCACCACATCGCACAAGGCATGGCCAAGGCGGGCACTCCGCCCAAGGCTTTGCAGCATCCGTTGAGCCTGGTGCGCCAGGCCTATGCGCTCGATTGAGCTTTCGATAAACAGGAGCCGTGGATGACCCTCATTCGCCCCGATAACCTGATGACGCTCGAGGCCTACGCCAAGTACCGCAAGGCGCACCAGCAGGAAATCATCAGCTACCGGCGCTCGCGCAGCGTGACGCTCGGCGAGCATCTCAACGTGCAGTTCGAAGACGAGCGCACCGTGCGCCTGCAGATCCAGGAGATGCTGCGCATCGAGAAGATCTTCGAGGAAGCGGGCATCCAGGGCGAGATCGATGCCTATGCCGCGCTGGTGCCCGATGGCTCCAACTGGAAGGCCACGATGCTCATCGAGTACCCCGATCCCAACGAGCGCAAGCGCGAGCTGGCGCGGTTGATCGACGTCGAAGACCGCATGTACGTGGAGGTGGAGGGCCACCTGCGGGTGTACGCGATCGCCGACGAGGATCTGGATCGCGAAAACGACGAGAAGACGTCGGCAGTGCACTTTCTGCGGTTCGAGTTTTCGCCCGCTGCGCGCCAGGCGGTGCGGGCCGGCGCCTGGGTAAAGCTGGGTTGCGATCACACCAACTATCCGGCGCACACCACCATCGCGGCCGATACGCTGGCCAAGCTGGCCGGAGACCTATCGCTGTCTTAGTGATCTTCTATCGATGTGTGCGAGTTGATAGCTTAAACTCTATCGCCATGGAGGCGCCAATAGCCTCCGTCGATTTCTCCACACCTTGAAGGAACTCACCATGAAGACCATCGGCGACAAAGTCGAATCGTTCAGCGTCACCGGCGTCAAGCCCGGCTTCAACCACCACGAAGAAAACGGCGTCTCGGCCTTCGAGACGATCACCGAGACCAGCTTTCCCGGCAAGTGGAAAGTGATCTATTTCTGGCCGAAGGATTTCACCTTCGTGTGCCCCACCGAGATCGTTGCCTTCGACAAGCTGGCCGGCCAGTTTGCCGAGCGCGATGCGGTGCTGATGGGCGGGTCCACCGACAACGAGTTTTCCAAGCTCGGCTGGCGTCGCGACCACAAGGATCTGAACAAGCTCGGCCACTTCAGCTTCGGCGATTCGAACGGCTCGCTGGTCGACCAGCTCGGCGTGCGCGACAAGTCTGCCGGCGTGGCCCTGCGCGCCACCTTCATCGTCGATCCCGACAACGTGATCCAGCATGTGAGCGTGAACAACCTCAACGTCGGCCGCAACCCCGACGAAGTGCTGCGCATCCTCGACGGCCTGCAAACCGACGAGCTGTGCCCTTGCAACCGTGCCGTTGGCGGTACAACGCTCTAAGGCGCATGACGATGGAATTTCTATCTGCAATCAAGGATCGCATGCCCGAGCATGCAAAAGACATCCGCCTCAACCTCGACGGTGTGATCGCCCGTTCGAGCCTGGCACCCGAAGACGCCATCGGTGTGGCCCTGGCCGCCGCTTTCGCGGCCAAGAGCACCCCGCTGGTGGAAGTGTTCAAGGCCAATATCCCGGCGGCCGAAGGCTACGCGGCACTCACCGCCGCCACGCTGATGGGCATGAACAACGTCTGGTATCCGTTCATCGAGATGGCGGGTGACGACGAGCTCAAGACGATGCGCCCCGAGCTGCGCATGAATGCCTACGCCACCCACGGCGGCGTGAGCAAGCTGAAGTTCGAGGCCTACGCGCTGGCGGCGTCGATCGTCGGCAAGTGCCACTTCTGCGTCAAATCGCACTTCGACCTGCTCAAGGCCGAAGGCATGACGACGCAGCAGTTGCGCGACATCGGCCGCATCGCCGCGGTGGTGAACGCCGCCGCGCTGGTGATCGCAGCGGGATGACATTGACAACGACCTGAGAGCAGCGAGCGGCCGCAGGGCCGCTTGCCATATCCCAACCCGATCGGAGCCTGCATCGTCAGGCCCCGATCCCATTGGTGTTGACCATATTCAACATCCGGCCTGCGCGCGGCATCATGCGCACATGGCTTGCGTGGCATTCACATCGCATCTGAGGCGCTTCACCGAGGCGCCCGAGATCGATACCGACGCCGTCACGCTGCGCGCCGCCCTTGATGCCGCCTTTGCCCAAAACCCGCGCCTGCGCGGTTATGTGCTCGACGACCAGGGCCACCTGCGGGCCAACGTGGTGGTGTTCATCGATGGCCGCCGCAGCCTCGATCGCATCGCCCTCACCGAAGCGCTGCTGCCCACCAGTCGGGTGCATGTGCTGCAAGCCTTGTCTGGAGGATGACCGTCATGGCACATCGCGCTTGGGTAGCCACCCGCAAAGGCCTTTTCGAACTGCATCATTCAACCACCGGCTGGGCCATCGAGCGTTTGAGCTTTCTCGCCGAACCGGTATCCATGGTGCTGCCGCCGCAGCCCGATGGCCGCATGCTGGCCGCGCTCAATCTCGGCCATTTCGGCGTCAAGATGCAGGCCTCCGACGACGCCGGCGCCACCTGGCATGAAGTGGCCACGCCCACCTTCCCCGAACAACCCGCCGATGCCACCGGCGTGCCGTGGAAGCTGGTGCAGGTGTGGTCGCTCGAAGCCGATCGTGGCACCGTGTGGTGCGGCACCTTGCCCGGTGCGCTGTTTCGCTCGGCGGATTTTGGCCAGTCATGGCAACTGGTCGAATCGCTGTGGCACCGCGCTGAGCGGGCCGAATGGTTTGGCGGCGGTTACGACGTGCCCGGCATCCACTCGATCTGCCCGCATCCGCAGCGTGCCGGCGAGGTGCTGCTGGGCATCAGTTGCGGCGGGGTGTGGGTGACGCGAGACGACGGCGCCAACTGGAGCCTGCAAGCCCATGGCATGGGCGCTGATTACATGCCGCCCGAACGCGCCAACGATCAGAACATCCAGGATGCGCACCGCATCGTGCGCAGCCCGTCCGAACCCGATGTGCTGTGGTGCCAGCACCATAACGGCATCTGGCGCTCGGCCGACAACGCGGTGAGCTGGCAAAAGATCAACGACGTGCCGCTGTCGGGCTTCGGCTTCGCGGTCGCGGTGCACCCGCACGATGCCAACCGGGCGTGGTTCGTGCCCGGCGTGGTGGATCAAACCCGCGTGCCGGTGGATGCGGCGATGGCCGTCAACCGCAGCGCCGATCAGGGTCGGCGCTTCGACACCCTGCGCGAGGGCCTGCCGCAGAGCCATTGTTACGACCTGATCCACCGCCATGGCCTCGACGTGTGCGACGAAGGCCGTCACCTGCTGATGGGCAGCACCACCGGCAACCTGTGGGCCAGCGACGATGGTGGCGACAGCTGGCAGGTGGTGTCGAACTCCCTGCCGCCGATTCATGCGGTGCGCATCGGATAGGCCGCATCGGCCAGCGTTTCCTCCCCAGTTCTAGGGACGCTCACCCCCCTGTGGGGGGCAGACAACGACGTGGTGTCGTCGCCACAATGCTGTCACGTTGCGCAGGGACGATCAGTTTCCAGGATGCGCGGCGTTTGAGCCGTTGTGCCAGGAGCCTTGTCATGCCACAAACCTTCAATGTCGGAGCCCGATCGATCCTTGTCACCGCGATGGCGTGGGTGACGATCGTGGTGGGCCTTGTGTTTGGCCTCGGCGCCGCCGGAGCGCACCTGACCGAGCTCACCACGGGTGTGACATCGGCCGGGCCGTGGGCGCTGTCGGCCGTGGTGGCGATGTCGCTGGCGGCGGTGATCACCGCGGCGGGCCTGCTGGTGCGTCTGGATTGGGCGCGGCGGGCTTTCATCGGGCTGCTGGTGCTGGTGATCGTGGCGCAGTTGCCCGGCTTGTGGCTGCAGTACGAGATCGTGCAGCGCTTGTTGGGTGACGCGGTGCACATGGCCGGGCCGTTGTCGCCGGCGGTGGCGCAGTTGCTGGGCTTCGTGAAGATGGCTGCGCTCGGCGTGGCGGTGGTGCTCGGCCTGGCGGCCTGTGCGCTTCTGGTGTGGATGATCCGGCGCCTGATGTCGCCGTCGATCCGGCAGGAATTTGCCTGACCAGGGGCTGAACTTCTGGGGCGGCTGGCGCGGCTGGCCCGCGATGGTTCCCGCTGCAACGCCGATCCTCGTGATCGGCGTTGTGCTTTTCGGGCTTGCCATGAAGACTGTATAAAAATACAGTACTCTAATGGACCTTCTGCCTGCTGATCTCGCCCCGCCGGATTTGTGCACCGATGGGTGCGTCGATCCACAGCGCCTGGCCACGCCCCAGCGCCAGGGTGGCCGGCCGCTCCGGCCGG
>JANMAS010000539.1:0-4307 GCA_031359975.1 Burkholderiales bacterium | reverse complement strand
GCCGGATGTTCAGCAACCCGGCCGATCCCTTGAACTGCTTCGTCGATATCAAGGCCGGCGCCGGTGGCACCGAGGCTTGCGATTGGGCGCAGATGCTGCTTCGCCAGTACCTCAAGTATTGCGAGCGCAAGGGCTTCAGGTGCGAGGTGATGGAAGAAAGTGAAGGTGACGTCGCCGGCATCAAGAGCGCCACCTTGAAGATCGAGGGCGACTATGCCTTCGGCCACCTGCGCACCGAAACCGGCGTGCACCGGCTGGTGCGCAAGAGCCCCTTCGATTCCTCCGGCGGGCGCCACACCAGCTTCGCCAGCATCTTCGTCTACCCGGAAGTCGACGATTCGATCGAGATCGACATCAACCCGGCCGACGTGCGCGTGGACACCTTCCGCGCCAGCGGCGCCGGCGGCCAGCACATCAACAAGACCGATTCCGCGGTGCGGCTCACCCACATCCCCACCGGCATCGTGGTGCAGTGCCAGAACGATCGCTCCCAGCACCGCAACCGCGACGAGGCCTGGCAGATGCTGCGCTCGCGCCTGTACGACCACGAAATGCGCATCCAGCGCGAGCAGCAGCAACTGCTCGAAGACAGCAAGACGGATGTCGGCTGGGGCCATCAGATCCGCAGCTATGTGCTCGACCAGAGCCGTATCAAGGATCTGCGCACGAACGTGGAAACCAGCAACACGCAAAAGGTGCTCGATGGCGATCTCGACGCCTTCATCGGCGCCAGTTTGAAACAGGGATTGTGATGACGGTTCAAGCCTTTTTGTTCGACCTCGACGGCACGCTGATCGACAGCATGCCCCACCACCACGAAGCCTGGCGCCTGTGGCATGCCGCGCATGCGATGGCGTTCGACGAAGAAGGCTTCTTCGAGATCACCGCCGGCCGCACCAACCAGGAGATCCTGGCCGACATGCTGCCCGGCCGCGTGCAGGCCGAGTACGAATCGCTGGCCGAAGAGAAAGAACGCATGTACCGGGCGCAAGCCGCCGGCCGCCTGCAGGAGATTTCCGGTGCGCTGGCCTGGGTGGCCGCCGCCAGGGAGCGCGGCATCGGCGTGGCTATCTGCACCGCGGCATCACCGGCCAACATCGAGGTGGCGCTCGATCGCTTTCCCGAGCTGCGGCAGATCGAGGTGGTGGTGTATCCGGCGCTGGGTTTTCGCGGCAAGCCGCATCCAGATATCTTTCTCGAGGCGGCGCGCCAGCTCGGCGTGGCGCCGGCGCACTGCATTGTTTTCGAGGATGCGCCGCTCGGCCTGGAAGCCGCGCGCCGCGCCGGCATGCGCGCCGTGGCGCTCACCACCACCCTGCCGGCCGACCAGTTCGCCGACTTCCCCAACCTCGTCACCATCCATCCGGATTTCGCCGCGATGGATATCGACAAGCTCGTGCGCAGCGCACCGAACTGACGAAAGCATCCCATGCGTGAAGGCCCCGCCACCATCATCCGCCGCGAAGACTACGCGGCCCCGGCATTCTGGATCCGTCGCGTCGAACTCACCTTCGATCTCGATCCGGTGAAGACCATCGTCGCCAGCCGCCTGTTCATCGAACGCAACCCGGATGCACCCGCCCAGGCCCTCGTGCTGCATGGCGAAGATCTGAACCCCTTGCGCGTGCAAGCCGATGGGCAGAGCGTGTCGTTCCGCCAGGAAGACAACACGCTCGTGATCGACCAGCCACCCGCCAGCGACACCTTCACGCTGGAGATCCGCAACACGGTGTGCCCGGAGAAAAACACCCAGCTCTCAGGCCTGTACACCTCGGGCGGCGGCTTTTTCACCCAGTGCGAGGCGCAGGGCTTTCGGCGCATCACCTATTTTCTCGATCGCCCCGATGTGATGGCGATCTTCACCGTCACGCTGCGCGCCGATCGCGCGCGGTTTCCGGTGCTGCTGTCCAACGGCAACCTGCTGGAACAAGGCGATCTCGACGGCGGGCGCCACTACGCCAAGTGGCACGATCCGTTCCCCAAGCCCTGTTACCTGTTCGCGCTGGTGGCGGCCGATCTGGTGTGCCGCGAGCAGCGCATCACCAGTCGTGCCGGCAAGGAACACCTGCTGCAGGTGTACGTGCGCCGCGGCGACATGGACAAAACCGAGCACGCGATGAACTCGCTCATCGCATCGGTGGTGTGGGATGAGGCGCGCTTCGGCCTGCCGCTGGATCTGGAGCGGTTCATGATCGTCGCGGTGGGCGACTTCAACATGGGCGCGATGGAAAACAAGGGCCTGAACATCTTCAACACGAAGTCGGTTCTCGCCAGCGCGGCCACCGCCACCGATGCCGATTTTGCGTACATCGAATCGGTCGTCGGCCACGAATACTTCCACAACTGGACGGGCAACCGCATCACCTGCCGCGACTGGTTCCAGCTCTCGCTCAAAGAGGGCCTCACCGTCTTTCGCGACCAGGAGTTTTCGATGGACATGGCCGGTGACACCCTCACCGGCGCGGCGCCCACGCCTTCCACCCGCGCTGTCAAGCGCATCAGCGATGTGCGCCAGCTGCGCACGGTGCAGTTTGTGGAGGATGCCGGCCCGATGGCGCATCCGGTGCGGCCCGATCGCTATGTGGCGATCGACAATTTCTACACCCCCACCATCTACGACAAGGGCGCCGAGCTGGTGCGCATGATGCACACGCTGGTGGGGCGCGAGGGCTTCCGGCTCGGCATGGATCTGTACTTTCAGCGCCACGACGGCCAGGCCGTCACCTGCGATGATTTTGCGCATGCCATCGCCGATGCCAACCCGCATGGCGCGCTGGCTTCGCGGCTGGCGCAGTTCAAGCGCTGGTACGCGCAGGCCGGCACACCCACCCTCACCGCCCGCGGCACCTACGACGCCGCCGGCCAGCGCTACCAGCTCACGCTGTCGCAAAGCTGCGCCGCCACCAATGGGCAGCCCCACAAGGAGCCGTTGGTCATCCCCGTGCTGCTCGGCTTTGTCGGCCGCGACGGCCAAGCGCTGAAATTGGCGCTCGAAGGCGAAACCGAAGCCGCCGGCGTCGATCGCCTGCTCGTGCTGGATGGCGCCAGCACCACGTTCACGTTTGTCGACGTGGCCCAGGAGCCGGTGCCCTCGATCCTGCGTGGCTTCTCGGCACCCGTGCTGCTGGACGACGGTCTGCTGCCCGCCGACCTGCTGCTGCTGCTGGCCCACGACACCGACCCCTTCAACCGCTGGGAAGCCGGCCAGCGCCTGATGCTCAAGCTGATGCTCGATGCCATCCACGCCGGCCAGTTGCCCACGATGGACGACGCGCTCGAACAGGCGCTGCGCGGCCTGCTGCGCGATCCGGCACTCGATGCCGCCTTCAAGGAAGTGGCGCTGCGCCTGCCCGGCGAAACCTACATCGCCGAACGCCTGGAGACGGTGGAGCCGCAGCGCATCCACGCGGTGCGCGAGAGCCTGCGCATGCAAATGGCCGGTCTGCTGTATGCCGATTGGGAATGGGCCCACGCGCAAAACCAGGTGCGCGAGGGTTATGCGCCCACACCGTCGCAATCGGGCCGCCGTGCCTTGGCCAACCTGGCGCTGTCGATGCTGGTGCTGCATGCGGTGCGCACCGGGGATGATGTGTGGCCCGGCAAGGCCTACGGCGAATTCAAGCGCGCGAGCAACATGAGCGTTCGCCTCGGGGCGCTCAAGGCGCTGGTGGATGCGCATGCCGAACTGGCCGATGCGGCGCTGGTGCGCTTTCATGCCGAGTTCAAGGACGACCCGCTGGTCATCGACAAATGGTTTGCGCTGCAGGCCACCGCGCCGGAGAAAGACGGCCGCGTGTTTGCGCGGGCCAAGGCGCTCACCCGCCTGCGCGAATTCGTGATCACCAATCCCAACCGCGCGCGCAGCCTGCTGTACTCGCTGATGGCCTACAACCCCGCCGCCTTCCATCGCATCGATGCCGCGGGCTATGTGTTCTGGGCCGATCGGGTGATCGAGCTCGATTCGATCAACCCGCAACTGGCCTCGCGCATCGCCCGGGTGATGGATCGCTGGAGCGATCTGGCCGAGCCCTACCGCAGCGCGGCCCGCGAAGCCATCGCCCGCGTGGCCGCCAGGCCCGAGTTGAGCAATGATCTGCGCGAGATCGTCTCTCACGCGCTCGAAGCCGTCTGATTCGCAGCCTTGCCGCCTTTGCCACCCGCACCCTTCAGGAGCAACGTCCCATGGCCTCACGCATCAGCCTGACGCGCTACCTGGTCGAACAACAACGCGAGCACGGCCGCATCCCCGAACAGCTGCGCCTGCTGATCGAGGTGGTGGCGCGCGCCTGCAAGCAGATCGCCATCGC
>JANMAS010000533.1:0-9720 GCA_031359975.1 Burkholderiales bacterium | reverse complement strand
GCTGGCAGCGTTTGTGTGCCAGCTCGCGCGCCTGGCCGACAAGGAGGCCTTCGAGATCGGTTTTGCCGACACCGAGCTCACCCGCTCGGTAGCCGGCATCGAGGCCTGGTTCGCGCCGCAGGTGCCGATGTCGGTGCGGGTGGATTTTGGCCAGTCGTTTGCCGCCACGCGCGAAGCGATCGCGGCCGAATGTGCCGAGCTGCGCCGCCGCCAGACCTACGCCACCGACCAGATCGCCCGCCATCCCGACCTGCGCAAGCTGGCTCCCACGCGCGAGCTGCGCACGCAGGCGGTGGCCGTGGTGGTGGTGGCCTCATTGAACGATGCGCATCCGCTGCCGGGCAGCGAGCTCACGCTGGCGGTGGCTGAATCGGGTGATGCGATTCGCTGGATCTTCGACGAGGCCAAGCTCGCACCGGAAAGAGTGTCCGAGCTGAGCATGCAGCTCACCACCTTGCTCGAAGCCGGCATGGCCGATGGCGATGTGGCGGTGGGCAAGCTGCCGATGATCAGCGCGATGGCGCTCGATCGGCTGATGAATGTGTGGAACGCCACCGCCGCACCGTGGCGCACCGAGGCCTGCGTGCATCGCCTGTTCGAAGAGCAGGCGGCGCGCACGCCGTCGCGGGTGGCGATCACCTGCGGCGCGGCGTCGATCACCTATGCGGAGCTGGACCAGCGCGCCAATCAGCTGGCGCGTCGCATCGTGGCTGCTGGTGTCGGCGCGACCGGTGGCGCGGAGCAGGCGCTGGTGGGCCTGTGTGTCGAGCGCTCGATCGACATGATGGTGGGGCTGATCGCGATCCACAAGTCTGGCGCCGCTTACCTGCCGCTCGACCCCACCTACCCGAAGGATCGCCTCGCCTACATGGTGGAGGATTCGCGGGTGAAGCTGCTGCTCACCCAGCAAAGCCTGGTGCCTGAGCTGCCGGCCTCCGCGGTATTGGTGATCCGGCTCGATACCGATTGGCCGGCCATCGCCACCGAATCGGCAGCGCCTTTCGATGGCGGTGCCTCGCCGCACGATCTGGCGTATGTGATCTACACCTCCGGCTCCACCGGCAAGCCCAAGGGCGTGATGGTGGAGCACCGCAACGTGGTGAACTTCTTCACCGGCATGGACCGCGAACTCGGGCAAGACGACGCAGGTGTGTGGCTCGCCGTCACCAGCCTGAGCTTCGATATCTCGGTGCTCGAACTGTGCTGGACATTGGCGCGCGGCTACACCGTGGTGATCGCTGGCGACGATGACCGCCTGGCCGATACCGCCGCGCCGAATCACGCGGCGCACAACGCCTTGGCGGCCCATGTCAGCCGGCCGCTGGAGTTCAGCCTTTTCTACTTTTCAAGCGACGAATCCGAAGGCGGCCTCGCCGACGACGGCAAGCCGCGCGACAAATACCGGCTGCTGCTCGAAGGCGCCAAATACGCCGATCGCAACGGCTTCTCGGCGGTGTGGACCCCCGAGCGCCACTTCCATGCGTTTGGCGGCCTGTATCCGAACCCGGCTGTTACCGGCGCCGCGATCGCGGCTGTCACCGAACATGTGCAGATCCGCGCCGGCAGCGTGGTGCTGCCCTTGCACCATCCGGCGCGTGTGGCGGAAGAGTGGTCGGTGGTCGACAACATCTCCAAAGGCCGCGTGGGCATCTCGTTCGCCTCCGGCTGGCAGCCCGACGACTTTGTGCTGCGGCCCGAGAATTTTGCCGACAACAAAAACGTCATGCTCAAGGGTATCGAGACGGTGCGGCGCTTGTGGCGTGGCGAGAGCGAGAGCTTCCCGGGCCCGCTGGGCAAGCCGGTCACCTTGCGTATCCTGCCCAGGCCGGTGCAGCCGGAGCTGCCGTATTGGGTGACTTCCGCCGGCAACCCGGAAACGTTCATCGCCGCCGGCCGCATCGGCGCGCGTGTGCTCACCCACTTGCTGGGCCAGACCACCGATGAACTGCGCGACAAACTCGCCGCCTATCGCCGCGCCTGGAAAGAAGGCGGCCACCCCGGCGAAGGCTTTGTGTCGCTGATGCTGCACAGCTTTGTCGGCCCCGATGCCGCCGAGGTGCGCGAGCGGGTGAAACAGCCGCTCATCGAGTACCTGCGCAGCTCGCTCAACCTCGTCAAGCAATACGCCTGGTCGTTCCCCGCCTTCAAGCGCCGCGAGGGCATGGATACCAGCGCCAACGGCGTGGATCTGCAAAGCCTCGCGCCCGAGGAGATGGACGCGCTGCTCGAGCATTCCTTCGAGCGTTATTACGAATCCAGTGGCCTCTTCGGCACGCCCGAGCATTGCCTGGCGATGATCGATCGCATCAAGGCCATCGGCGTGGACGATGTGGCCTGCCTGATCGATTTCGGCGTCGATTCCACCTCCGTGCTGGCGCATCTGCCGTATCTGAACCAGCTGCGTGAGGCATCCAAAGCCGTGGCCGCGCCGATGCCGGCGATGGGCGACGACAAACCCTCGCTTGCCACGCTGATGCAGCAGCACCGGGTGACGCATCTACAGTGCACGCCATCGATGGCACGCATGCTGGTGAGCGACGATGCGGCCCTGCCGGGCCTGCGCGCGCTGCGCCGCATGATGGTGGGCGGCGAGGCCTTTCCGCCCACGCTCGCCCGCGATCTCGCATCGCTGGTGGGCGGCACGGTGATGAACATGTATGGCCCCACCGAAACCACGATCTGGTCGGCCACGCAATGTGTGGATGCGGTAGAAGGCATCGTGCCGCTGGGCCGGCCGCTGGCCAACCAGGAGATCTACATCCTCGACCGCCGCCAGCAGCCGCTGCCGGTGGGTGTGCCGGGCGAGCTGGTGATCGGCGGTGCCGGTGTGGTGCGCGGCTACCTGCATCGCCCGCAGCTCACCGATGAGCGCTTCGTGCCGCATCCGCTGCGGCCCGGTGCCGGGCGTGTGTATCGCACCGGCGATCTGGCGCGCCAGCGCGACGATGGTGTGATCGAGTTTCTCGGCCGCCTCGATCATCAGGTGAAGGTGCGTGGTTATCGCATCGAGCTCGGTGAGATCGAGGCGGGTTTGCTCTCGCATCCGAGCCTGCACGAGGCGGTGGTGCTGGCGCGTGAAGACACACCCGGCGATCTGCGGCTGGTGGCCTACGTGGTGGCCAAGCCCGGTGAAGCCGCCGCCCCGGCCGACTTGCGCAACCAGCTGCGCGATCGTCTGCGAGAGCGCCTGCCTGAGTACATGGTGCCCGGGCTCATCGTGTTCCTGCTCGCCTTGCCGCAAACGCCCAACGGCAAGATCGATCGCAAGGCGCTGCCCGCGCCCGAAGCGCAGCCGATGGCGCCAGCGGCCGATTTTGTGGCACCCACCAGCGACATCGAGCAGACCATCGCCACCGTGTGGAAGGATGTGCTCAAGCTGCCGCAGGTGGGCATACGCGACAACTTCTTCGATCTCGGCGGCCACTCGCTGCTGGCGGTGCAAGCCCATCGCCGCCTGCGCGACACCTTCCGCGAAACGCTGGGCCGCAGCCTGTCGATCACCGATATCTTCCGCTTCCCCACCATCCAGAGCCTGAGCCAGTACCTCGGCGCCGGCCCCGATGCCGCCGCCGCGAACGCCGGTGCTCAAGCCGGCCGCGACCGCGCCGAAGGCCGTCGCGCCGCGATGCAAAGGCGCGGGGTTCGGCCGGGCGTCACCCCATGACCGATCCATCGACCAGCGACACCTTCGATACCGATATCGCCGTGGTCGGCATGGCGGGGCGCTTTCCGGGCGCGCGCCATCTGGGCGAGTATTGGCACAACCTGCGCGAAGGCATCGAATCGGTCGAGTTGGCCAGCGATGAGCAATTGCTCGCGGCGGGCGTGGATCCGGCGCAGCTGGCCGATCCCAACTATGTGAAGGTCACCGCCACGCTGCCGGGCATGGACCTCTTCGACGCACCGTTTTTTGGCTTCAGCCCACGTGAAGCGTCGATCATGGATCCGCAGCATCGGCACTTTCTCGAATGCGCGTGGGAGGCGCTCGAAGACGCGGGCCACACGCCCGAGCGGTTCAAGGGCGCGATCGGCGTGTTCGGCGGCTCTGGCCACAACGCTTATCTGCCGTACAACCTGCTCACGAACCCGAAGCTGATGGCTTCGATGGGCTTCTTTCTCGTGCGCCACACCGGCAACGACAAGGATTTCCTCACCACGCGGGTGTCGTACCTGCTCAACCTCAAGGGCCCGAGCGTCAACGTGCAGACGGCCTGCTCCACCTCGCTGGTGGCGATCCACCTCGGTGTGCAAAGCCTGCTGAACCGCGAGTGCGACATGGCGCTGGCCGGTGGGGTGACGATCGAGCTGCCGCACGGCCACGGCTACCTCTATCGCGAAGGCGAGATCCTGTCGCCCGATGGCCATTGCCATGCCTTCGATGCCGATTCGCAAGGCACGGTGTTCGGCAGCGGCGTGGGCATCGTGGTGCTGCGGCGCCTGAGCGATGCGCTGGCCGATGGGGATCACATCCATGCGGTGATCAAGGGCTCGGCGGTCAACAACGATGGCTCCGCGAAGGTGGGCTACCTCGCGCCCAGCGTGGATGGGCAGGCGCAGGCGATTTCGGAGGCGCTGGCGATCGCCAATGTGTCGCCCGAATCGATCAGCTACATCGAGGCGCATGGCACCGGCACGCCGGTGGGGGATCCGATCGAGATCGCCGCGCTCACGCAGGCGTTCCGGCAAGGCACCGAGAGAACCGGCTACTGCGGCATCGGCTCGGTGAAGAGCAACATCGGCCACACCGATACCGCCGCCGGCGTGGCCAGCTTCATCAAGGTGGCGCTGGCGATGCAGCACCGCGAGCTGCCGCCTTCGCTGCATTTCAGTGCGCCCAATCCGGCGTGTGAGTTCGAGTCCAGCCCGTTCAAGGTGAATCACAAGCTCACGCCGTGGGCCGCCGGGCCCACACCGCGTCGCGCGGGTGTGAGCTCGCTCGGTGTGGGCGGCACCAATGCGCACGTGATCCTCGAAGAAGCGCCCGCCATCGCGGCGTCCGGCCGCTCACGCGCCCACCAACTGTTGGTGCTCTCCGCGAAGACGGCCTCCGCGCTCGATGCCAACACCCGCGCCCTGGCTGACTACCTGCGCGGCGCTCCCTCGCTCAAGCTGGCGGATGTCGCGCACACCTTGCGGGTGGGCCGCACGCCGATGAAACACCGTCGCATCGTGGTGGCCACCCATTCGGCGGATGCGGGCGTTGCGTTGGCTGCCGATGCCCAGCGGGCTGTGACGCTGCACGCCAGCGATACGCCGCGCAGCATCGCCTTCATGTTTGCCGGCGGCGGCGCGCAGTATCCCGGCATGGGCGCCGATCTGTATCGCGAGGAGCCGGTGTTCCGCGCGGTCGTCGATGAATGCCTGGGCCTGCTGAAGCGTTTCACCGAGGCGGATTACCGTAGCCTGCTGTTCCCTGCGGCGGGCGACGAAGCCGCCGCGGCCAAACGCCTGGAGCGCCCTTCGTTGGCGCTGCCTGCGCTGTTCACCATCCAGTTGGCGCAGGCGCGCCTGTGGATGTCGTGGGGCGTGCAGCCGGCCGCGATGATCGGCCACAGCATGGGCGAGTACACCGCCGCGCACCTGGCCGGCGTGTTCAGCCTGGATGACGCGCTCAAGCTGGTGGAGCTGCGCGGGCGCTTGTTCGAGAGCCTGCCCGAAGGCGGCATGCTGAGCGTGTCGATGCCGGCGGCCGAATTGCGTGGCCTGCTCGGCAACGAGCTGTCGATCGCGGCGGAAAACACGCCGCTGCTCTCGGTGGCCTCCGGCCCGGTGCGGGCGATCGAGGCCCTGGAGCAGACGCTGCAAACGCGCGATATCGATTGTGTGCGTGTGCGCATCTCGGTGGCCGCGCATTCGGCGATGCTGGAGCCGATCCTCAAGGAGTTTGGATCCTTCTTCAGCCGCGTGACGATGAAGCCGCCGCAGCTGCCGTTTGTCTCCAATCTCTCCGGCACCTGGATCACCGCGGCCGAAGCCACCGATGCCGCGTACTGGGTGCGCCACCTGCGCAACACGGTGCAATTTGCCACCGGCGCGCAAGAGCTTCTGAAAGACGACTCCCGCATCCTGCTCGAAGTAGGCCCCGGCCGCACGCTCGCCACGCTGGTGCGCACCCATCCGGGCCGGCGTGCAACGCAACCGGTGCTCAACTCCTTGCGCCACCCGGACGAAAAAGTCTCCGATCAGGCCTTTGTGCTGGGTGTGCTGGGCAAGCTGTGGGGCGAGGGAGCAAGCATCGATTGGGATGCGTTTGCCAGTGGCGAAACACGCCGCCGTGTGCCGCTGCCCACGTATCAGTTCGATCATCAGCGGCATTGGATCGCGCCGGGCAAATCCACTTTGGCGGCGGCCGAGGCCGCGGTGCCGACACTCGACCGCCGGCCCGACATTGCCGATTGGTTCTACCAACCGACCTGGCACAAGGCGGCCTTGCCCGGCAATGCATTGCCAGCGGCCGACACGCTGCTCATCGCCGATGAACTCGGCCTGGCGGATGCTCTGGCCGAGCAGGTGCGTGCCGGCGGCAGCCGCTGTGTGATCGTGCGATCGGCTGCCAGATTCGCGACGACGGGCGAGCACACCTTCACCGTCGATCCCGCATCGGCGGCTGACGCGCAAGCCTTGTTCACCGCGCTCGCGGCGCAGGCCTTTGTGCCGGCTCGCATCGTGCATCTGGCCACGCTCACCGGCTCTGCCTTCAGCGGCTCGGCTGCAGACGCCACCGCCGCGATGCAGCGCCTGGGATTCTTCAGCCTGCTGCATCTGGCCCAGGCCATCGGCGAGGCCGATCTTGCCGACGACATCGAGCTGCTGGTGGTCACCGATCACCTGCAGCAACTCGGCGGCGAGACCGGCCTGATGCCCGCCAAGGCGCTGGTGCTCGGCCCCACCAAGGTGATCCCGCGCGAGTTCACCAACCTGCGGGCGCGTTGTATCGATGTGCTGCTGCCACCGGTGGGCTCGTGGCAGGCGCAGCGCCTGGCCGCCGATCTGCTGCGCGAATTCTCGGCGCCGGTGGCCGACGATGTGGTCGCCCGGCGCGGCGCCGATCGCTGGGTGTGTGCTTACGAGCCGCTCAAGCTGAGCCCTGCGCTGCCCGTGCCCGGCCGCCTGCGGCCCGAGGCAGTGGTGATGATCACCGGCGGCCTCGGCGGCGTGGGCCTGGCGTTGGCCGAACAGCTTGCCCGCGGCGCCAAGGCGCGCCTGGTGCTGGTGGGCCGCAGCAGCTTGCCGCCGCGTGCCGAGTGGTATGCGTGGCTCGCGCAACAAGATTCGCAGTCGACGGCCGCGCGGCGCATGAATCAGGTGATGGCCATCGAAGCGCTGGGCGCCGAGGTGATGGTGGCGCAAGCCGATGTGGCTGACTTGTCGCAGATGCGGGCGGTGGTCGAGCAGGCGCGCGAGCGCTTTGGTGCGATCCACGGCGTGCTGCACACCGCCGGTGTGTTGGCCGATGGCGTGATCCAGCTGAAGGATGCCGCCACCGCGGCTGCCGTGCTCGCGCCCAAGGTGCAGGGCACGCTGGTGCTGGAGGCCGCGCTCGAAGCCGGCCAACCCGGTCAGCCGCTCGATTTCATGATGCTGTTCTCGTCGATCAGCTCGTTCTCGGGTCTGGCCGGGCAGGTTGACTATGCCGCCGCCAACGCCTTCCTCGATGCCTACGCCCGCGAGCGCAGTGCGCGCACCGGCAGCTACACGGTGGCGGTGAACTGGAGCGCCTGGCAGGAGGTGGGCATGGCGGCCGAGATGGCGCGCCAGCTGGGCATCGATGGTGGGCAGGCGGAAGTTTCGGGTACACCGGTCGGGCATCCGCTGGTCGATCGCTGTGTGCTCGACACACCCGCCGAGCGCGAATACGCCACCCGATTCAGCCGCGAGCGGCATTGGCTGCTCGACGAACACCGTGTGCGCGGCGGTGAGGCCTTGATCCCCGGCACCGGCTACCTGGATATCGTGCGCGCCGCGTTCAGCCAACAGCCTCACAGCGGTGCGATCGAGCTGCGCGACATCACGTTTCTTGCGCCCTTCGTGGTGCTTGCCGGGCACGAGCGTGAGTTGCGTGTGCACTTCAAGCGCCTGGACGACGGTGGCCATGCGTTTGTGGTGCGCAGCGCGGCAGCCCACGCATCGGCGGCTTGGACGGATCACGTGCGCGGGCAGATCGAATCGATGCACGAGCCTCGCCCGGTGCCCATGCAGCCGGCCGCGATTGCCGCGCGATGCACCGGCCGTTCGCAGGTGTTCAGCGGCGACGAACAATCGGTGAGCCTGCAGTTCGGCCCACGCTGGAGCAACCGGCAGCGCATCGATTTTGGCGATCGTGAAGCGCTCGTCAAGCTCGCGCTGCCATCGCCTTTCGAGGCCGATCTGCGCGATTTCGAGCTGCATCCGGCGTTGATGGACATGGCCACCGCCGGCGCGCAAGCGCTGATTCCGGGCTACGACGAACAGCGCGACTTTTTCGTGCCGGCTTCGTATGGCCGCGTCACGCTGCACGGTGCGCTCACCAGCGCCATCGTCAGCCATGTGCGCCTGCGCGACGATGATTCTGGCGATGACCTGGCCGCATTCGACATCACCATCGCCGATGCCTCGGGCGCCGTGCTGGTGGAGATCAGCGAGTTCACCATGATCCGGGTGCGCGACAAGGCCTCGCTGGCGGCGGTACCGGCACCGGCAATCGCGCCGGCCCGCCCTCATGCCACCGCCAACAACATCCTCAGCCTCGGCCTGCGCGAGGGCATCCGCACCGCCGAGGGCGCCGACATCCTGCGCCGCGTGCTCGGTGCCGCCGCCGGGCCGCAGATCGTGGTGTCGCCGCAGGATCTCGGCGCGCTGATTTCCCATCTGCGCGCGCCTTCCGTGCCTCAGGCTTCGGCCGATGCAGGCGCCGGCGCCGGCCACGCTGCGCCGTCACGCGATGCGAGCGCCCTCGAAGCCGCGCTGGTGGCGCACGAAGCGGTGCGTGAAGCCGCCGCCAGCGCGCACGGTGATCGGGTGCTGGCCTATGTGGTGTACGACCCCGATCATTCGATCACGGTGAGCGAGTTGCGCCGCCATGTGCGCGCGGCCGTGCCCGAGGATCTGGTGCCGCAAACCATCATCGAGCTCGATGCGCTGCCGCGCCTGGCCGATGGCTCGGTGGATCGAGCCGCCTTGCCGAATCCCTTTGCGGCCGAAGAAGCCGCCGTCGGCCCGCGCAACGAGATGGAGCGCGCCATCGCCACCCTGTGGCAGGAGCTGCTGGGTGTGGACGCCGTGGGTGTGCACGACAACTTCTTCGATATCGGCGGCCACTCGCTGCTCTCGGTGCGCTTCATTTCGCGGCTCGACAAGAAAGTGGGCGTGCGCCTGCTGCACGAGCATGTGGTGGTGAACACGCTGGAGCAACTGGCGGGCAAGTGCGCGCAGATGCTGGGTGGCTTGGCGCCCGCGGCAGCCGGCCCGGTTGTCGTGACAGCGGTGGCCGTTGCCGAGCCGCCAGCCGAGGCTGCCGAGATCACCGAAACCCGCAAACCGCGCGGCCTGTTCGGCGCGGTCAAGCAGGCGGTGCTTGGGAGATGACTTGAATCCGTTTTTCTTCGGCCGATCGCAGCGCCCGCTGTTTGGCATTTATCACCCGCCCAAATCCGGCGCCAAGCCGATTGGTGTGGTGCTGTGCCCGCCCATCGGGCAGGAGTACATGCGCACCCACCGTGCGTTGCGCCAGCTCGCGCTGCA
>JANMAS010000503.1:0-8019 GCA_031359975.1 Burkholderiales bacterium | reverse complement strand
GCCTGGAGAAGGAAGTGAAGGTCAACCTCGAAGGCAACCACGCCACGCTCGCTGGCCACAGCTTCGAGCACGAGATCTCCACCGCGATCGACCTCGGCATCCTCGGCTCGATCGACATGAACCGCGGCGACATGCAATGCGGCTGGGATACCGACCAGTTCCCAAACAGCATCCCCGACACCGCGCTGGCGATGTACTACATCCTGCAGGGCGGCGGCTTCACCACCGGCGGCGTCAACTTCGACTCGAAAGTGCGCCGCCAGTCGATCGACCCCGAAGACATGTTCCACGGCCATGTCGGCGCGATGGACGTGTGCGCCCGCGCCTTGCTGATGGCCGAACGCATGATCGTCGACGGAAAACTGAAGAAGTTCGTCGACGATCGTTATGCCGGATGGTCCACCCCCGAAGCGCAGGCGATGCTCGCCGGCAAGGTGGGGCTCGATGATGTGGCTGCCAAGGTGCTGGCGCACAACACGGATACGCGGCCGGTTTCGGGGCGGCAGGAGTATCTGGAAAATCTGGTGAACTTCTACGCCTGAGGGTTGGGGAGGTGGGTTAACGGTTCAAGGGTGCGCCTGCGATGGTTTGAGCGGGATCAGGCCGGCGGGGCGCTCTGCTCCGCTCATGTCCCCCGTCGGCCTGCGGCCTCCTCCTCCTTGACTTCGCTGCGCAGAGCGCCCCGCCGACCTGATCTGGCACCGCCATGGCTGTTCGCGCGCCGCGAAGAAGAATCGTTGCCGGCCAAGGGCTTCGGGTGCCCGACGCAGCGAAGTCAAGGGGGAGGGGCGGACGAAGTCCGTCCCGGCGGACATGAGCGGAGTCGGGCTCCCGAAGCCCTTGGCACGCTCAAGCGAATGCGCAGGCGCAGGCGGAGTTGAATCACCATCCACAATCTCCGCTTCGCTGAAGTCGTGATCAAGCACCGCCACCCATGCACCTCGCCCTCTTCGACCTCGACCACACACTCATCCCCTTCGACAGCGGCAACGCCTTCGCGCGCTTTCTCATCGATCGGGGTGCGCTGGATGCCGGGTTCGAGGGCCCGTATCTCGACTATTGCCGGCAATACGCCGCCGGCACGCTCGACATGGCCTTGATGCATCGCTTCACGGTGAGTGCGCTCAGCGCTTATCCGGCCACCGAGATCGATGGCTGGCTCGACGAGTTCGAGCAATCATTGGTGGCGAGGATTCCGCCTGCTTCGGTGGCGCTGGTGAACGAGCATCGCGATGCCGGGCATGTGTGTGCGCTGGTGACCGCCACCACCCGCTTCATCGCGGCGCGCTTTGCGCATCTGCTGGGCCTGGAAAATGTGGTGGCCACCGTGCCTGAGCTGGATGCGCGCGGGCACTACACCGGCGAGATGATCGGCCCGGCTTGTTATCGCGCCGGCAAGATCGTGCATGTGGAGCAGTGGCTGCAAGGCCGGGGGGCTTCGCTGGCCAGCGTGGAGCGCAGCTGGTTCTACACCGATTCGATCAACGATCTGGCCTTGCTGGAGCGGGTGACCGATCCGGTGGTGGTGGCGCCAGACGATCGCCTGGCCGCACTGGCTGTGGCGCGAGGCTGGCCGCGCAGGCACTAATCCACACACGCGCGTCGCAATGCGGCGCCGTGGCGACGGTTTCGTGTCGTTCACACAGCGTGACAACCCCACGTCAACGTCGGTGATCAAACCGCGTTGGAATAGGGCCCCGCCGGCGTTGTGCGCACCGCGCACGTCGGCTGGGTTTCGGGAGAAACCGGCGCCGCCGGATCCATTCATAGATTTTCAGATATCGATTCCAGGAGCAATCAAACCATGATGAACATGACTCTCTCGCGCGTGAGCGCCGTTGTTGTGGCCTGCGCGTTGGCCACCGGTTGCGCCAACATGAGCGAGCGCCAGAAGGGCACCGCCGTGGGTGCCGGCGTGGGCGCCGGTGTGGGCGCGGCGGTCGGCGCGGTGACGGGCGGCAAGGCCGGTACGGGTGCGTTGATCGGTGGCGCGGTGGGCGCGATCGCCGGCAACCTGTGGTCCAAGCGCATGGAAGACAAGCGCAAGTCGATGGAGCAGGCCACGCAAGGTACGGGCATCGCGGTGGAACGCACCACCGATAACCAGCTCAAGGTCAACGTGCCCAGCGACATCTCGTTCGACACCGGCCGTGCCAATGTCAAGCCCGAGCTGCGGCCGGTGCTGGATCAGTTTGCCAGCGGCCTCGACCAGACGATGATCGTGCGCATCGTGGGCCACACCGATTCCACCGGCTCCGACGCGATCAACAACCCGCTGTCGGTGGAACGTGCGCAGAGCGTGCGCGATTACCTGGCCGGCCGTGGCATCCTGCCCACCCGCATCGAAACCTCCGGTCGCGGATCTGTCGAACCGATCGCCGACAACGGCACAGACGCCGGCCGCGCCAAGAATCGGCGCGTGGAGATCTACCTGCGTGAGCCCGAAGCCAAGGGCTGATTACCGCGCAGCCAAGGGCTGATCACCGGGCAGCGGCGCTGCCTCGTCGATCAGGCCCTGGGCCCGCAGATCACGCCATAACAGCGGCGTGATCGGCTGGCGCCACCAGCGCAGGATGCCCCGCAGCTCATCGGCGCTGCGCGGCCCCGTTATGCAGGCCACCACGGCCGGGTGCGCCATCGGAAACTGCAGCGCGGCGGCGGGCAGATCCACGCCGTGCGCCGCGCACACACGCGCCAGGGCACGCACCCGCAACAGCACATCGGGCGGCACACGGCCGTAATCGAAGTGCCCGTGTTCGGGATCGTTGGCAGCCAGCACACCCGAGTTGAACGGGCCGCCGATGATCACCCCCACGCCGCGAGAAAGCGCCGTGCTCAGAAACGGTGTCAGCGCACCTTGCTCCAGCAGGGTGTAGCGGCCAGCGAGCAGGCAGCAATCCAGATCGATGTGGTCGAGCGCGGCCAGGATCACCGGCCATTCGTTCACGCCCAGGCCGATGGCGCCGATCAGGCCTTCGCGTTTCATCGCTTCAAGTTCGCGAAATCCGCCGTCGACCAAGGCCTGCCAGTGTGTCGCATGCGCTTGCCCATGCGTGGCGGTGCCGATGTCGTGCACCAGCGCGATGTCGATGCGGTAGGTTCCCAGGCGTTGCAGGCTGTCTTCGATCGAGCGGCGCAGGGCGCCGGCGCGGTAGTCGAAGCGCGGCTCGAAGGGCAACGGCATGTTCCACGCATCGCCCGGTGCGCGCTCGATGCGGCCGGCCGATCGTGGCGGCGCTGGATGCAGGATGCGGCCCACCTTGGTGGAGAGCATCCAGTCGCCGCGCGCTCGTTCTCGCAGCGCCTCGCCGACACGGTGTTCGGATAAACCGTAGCCGTAGAACGGCGCCGTATCGAACAGGCGGATGCCGGCGTTCCACGCGGCATCGATCGTCTCTCGGGCTTGTGCAGCCGGCACCGCCTCGAACAGCCCGCCCAGCCCCGCGCAACCCAGGCCCAGCGTGGTGACGGATTGTCCGGTGCGGGGCAGCGTACGGCAGTTGCCCGCGTCCCGCGGTGGCGCAGGAGCGGCGGTCATTCGCTCACCAGCCGGGTGAGCACCGAGTTGTGCGTCAGCGCGGCGAGCATCAGCGGGTGGAGGCGTCGGGTTTCGATCGGTTTCACGGGTGTGGTGGGGGAAATCGGGCTGTCGGGGCGCCTCGAACCGGTTGGGTCAAGGCAGGGGGCCGAGATGAACGCTGCGCAGCCATCGTACTGCGCTCAGCGTGTGATCGGCCTCAATGTCGGTTGCCGGGCACCCGCTGTAAGGATGAGGCGCGCCGATCGACTGAACCTTCACCGGCCACCGTGTGTCATAGGCCGGTCGTGCCCCCATCGGGCGCCCCAAGGAGTATGTCGATGTCTGTTCTGCGGAAATTGGCCTTCATCGGCCTGACGATGGCCGCCTCGCTGGCGCATGCGCTGACGATCGCGCCTTACAGCGCCGAGGCGTTGGCCAAGGCGCAGCGAGCCGGTGAGCCTGTGGCGGTGCAATTCCATGCCACCTGGTGCCCCACCTGCAAGGCGCAGACGCAGGTCTTCGATAGCTTTCGCAACGATCCCGAGCTGAAGATGACCTTGCTCGTGGCTGATTACGACAAGGAGCAGGCCCTCGAAAAGGCGCTCAAGGTGCGCCAGCAATCCACCCTGATCGTCTATCGCGGCAAGGAAGAGCGCGCTCGTGTGGTCGGCGTTACCCAGGCGGCCGATCTGAAGGCCGCGTTGAAGGCGGCGCTGTGAGCCTGCCCGGCCGCCCGAAAGGCGAACGGCGCAGTGCGAAGCACGGAGCTTGCCTTATGAGCTTTGTCCCGGCGCACCCTGTTGGCACTCGCTGAGCCTTTGCAAGCGCCATGGCCCTCGCCGCCTACGGATTGAGCCTCGCCGCCGGCAGCCTCACCACCTTGTCGCCATGTGTGTTTCCGCTGCTGCCGCTGATTCTGGGCGGCGCGCTGCAGCGCAACCGCCTGGCACCGCTGGCGATGGGCGTGGGCATGGCGGCGTCGTTTGCGTTGATCGGCCTGTTGGTGGGGCTGGCTGGCGACCAGCTCGGCATCGACCCTGCCACGGTGCGCAACGCGGGTGCGGCCTTGCTGATCGCCTTTGGCATCGTCATGCTCGTGCCCTGGCTCAACGCGCGCTTCAACGCGCTGGTCACGCCGCTGGCTACCCGCGCCAATGCGGCGGGCGGCCAGCTCGATGCGGGCTCGCTCACCGGCGCCTTGGGGCTGGGCGCGTTGCTGGGCCTGGTGTGGAGCCCGTGCTCGGGCCCGCTGCTGGGCTCCACGCTCACGCTGGTGGCCAGCGAAGGCGGCGCACTGCGCGGTGCCTCGCTGCTGGGTGTGTTCGGCATCGGCGCGGCCGTGCCGCTGGTTGCTGCGGCCTATGCCTCACGCGCCGGTTTCGGCCGGGTGCGCGGCTGGGTGATTGTCCATGCCGAACCGGTGAAAAAAGGCTTCGGCGTGCTGCTCGTCGCGCTGGGGGTGGCGATCCTCAGTGGCGGCGACAAATGGCTGGAGACGCAGGTCAACGATTGGCTGCCCCAGGCCTGGATCGGCTTGACCACCCGGTACTGAGCGCCCCAAGGATGCCGCCCCGCGGTGCCCGTGCCCCGAGGGGGTTGTCGAGGATGGGTGCCTATGCGGCCGGCCGTGTGCGCTGCATCAGCTCGATGAGCCGCTGCAGGATGCAGAACAAGCCGAGCAGGGCGCCGATGGCGATGCGTGTCCACCATGAGCTGAGCGTGCCGTCGAACATGATCAGCGTCTGGATCACGCCCAGCATCAACACGCCGGTGAGCGTGCCCGCCACGTAGCCCACGCCGCCGCTGAGCAAGGCGCCGCCGATCACCACCGCGGCGATGGCATCGAGCTCCATGCCCTGGGCGTGCAGCCCGTAACCTGACAACGTGTAGGTGCCGAACAGCACGCCGCCGAGCGCGGCGCACAGGCCGCTGATCGCATACATGCCGATGCGCGTGCGTGCCACCGGCAGGCCCATCAACAGAGCCGAGCGCTCGTTGCCGCCGACGGCATAAACGTTGCGGCCGAACGAGGTGCCGTGCGCGATCCAGATGGCCAGCAGCAGCACCACCACCGACGCCGCCACGCCGGGCGACACCTCGCCGAACGGCCCCACCGGCAGGCGCGCCTGCGACCACGCGGTGAGCGTGGCATCGGTGATGGCGATCGAATCGATGCTGACCAGATAACACAGGCCGCGCGCGAAAAACATGCCGGCCAGCGTGACGATGAACGCCGGCATCTCGAAGCGGTGAATCACGTAGCCCATGGCGGCGCCGAACGCGGCACCGCCGAGCAGCAGCAGCGGCACCAGCAGCCACGGCGAGATGTGCGCGCGCTGTACCCCCCAGGCCAGCAGCATCGTGGTGAGTGCCACCACCGAGCCCACCGAAAGATCGATGCCGCCGCCCAGGATCACGAAGGTCATGCCGATGGCCACCACGAGCACAAACGCGTTGTCGATCAGCAGATTGAGAAACACCTGGCCGGAGAAAAAACCGGTGTAGGCCATCGAGCCGCCGGCAAACATCGCGGCAAACAGGGCCACCGCCACCCAGCTGGGTGTGGTGTGTGCATTCAGGAATGGCAGGCGCTTCATCGTGTCAGCCGCCCGATGCGATGCGCCGGCCGCGCAGCAGGCCGCGCACCTGAGGCGATTGCACCAGGCACACCAGGAACACCACGATGGCCTTGACCACCAGGTTCACCTCGGGCGGCACACCCAGCGAATAGATGCTGGTGGTCAGCGTCTGGATGATGAGCGCGCCCAGCATGCTGCCGCGCAGGCTGAAACGCCCGCCCGACAGCGCCGTGCCGCCCAGCGTCACCGCCAGAATGGCATCGAGCTCGAGCAGCAGGCCGGCGTTGTTGCCATCGGCGCTTTTCACGTTGGAGCTGATCATCAGGCCCGCCAGGCCGGCGGTGGCGCCACAAAACGCGTAGGCCGCGAGGATCAGCCTGCGGGCGTTGACACCGGCCAGGCGCGCCGCATTGGGGTTGGCGCCGCTGGCCTGGATGAACAGGCCCAGCGCGGTGCGATGCTTGAGCCAGGCCATCACCGCCGCCAGGGCGGCCACGATCCACAGCGCAAACGGCAAGCCCAGCAGGTAGCCGTTCCCGATGAAGAAGTACGGCTTGTAGTAGATGGTGATGATCTGGCCATTGGTGATCAGCTGCGCGATGCCGCGACCGGCCACCATCAGGATCAGCGTGGCGATGATCGGCTGGATGCCCACCACGGCCACCAGCACGCCATTCCACAGCCCGCACAGCGCGGCCACCGCGATGGCGGCGAGCAGGGCCACCGGCATCGAGGTGCGGGTGATGTAGGTTTGGGCGCCATCCACGATCACCAGGTTGCCGCCGATCAGCGTGGCGGCCACCGCGGCGGCGATGGCCACGGTGGCGCCCACCGAGATATCGATGCCGCGGGTGGCGATCACCACCGTCATGCCCAGGGCCACGGCCATCAGCGGCGCGGCGCGATTCAGGATGTCGACCAACGCGCCGTAGAGGTGCCCTTCGCGCCAGGTGAGCGAGAAAAACCCGGGGTTGAACACGCCGTTCACGAGCATCAGCACCACCAGCACCAGCACCGGCCAGAGCTGCGGCGATCGGCTCAACGACGCGATGTGGGTACGCGCCCTGGAGCCTGAATTCATGCGGCCACCGCGCCACGCGGTGCGGCGGTGTCGCTGCCGGCGATGATGTGCAGCACCCGTTGCTCGTCGAGCGCTTCGTCGCCTTCAGCCAGATCCAGCTCGGCCACCTTGCGGCGCTCGCGCATCACCGCCACGCGGTGGCTGGTACGCAGCACCTCGCCGATTTCCGACGAGATGAACACGATCGCCAGGCCCTTTTCGCACAGGGCCAGCACCTGGTCCATGATCTCCTGTTTGGCGGCCACATCGATGCCGCGCGTGGGTTCATCGAGGATCAGAAGGCGGGGCTCGGTGGCGAGCCAGCGCGCGATGATGGCCTTTTGCTGATTGCCGCCGGAGAGCTGGCCGATCGGCGTTTCGGCGTCGGTGGTCTTGATGCCGAGCGCGGCGATGAAGCGATTGGCCAACGCGGTTTGTTCACGCGCTGGCAGGTTGCGAAACACACCGCGGCGGGCCTGCAGCGCCAGCATGATGTTCTCGCGGACCGAAAGCTCGGCCACGATGCCGTCGGTCTTGCGCTCTTCGGGGCAGAAGGCCAGGCCGGTGCGCAGGGCGTCGCGCGGCGAATGCAGGCGCAGGGGCTTGCCGTCGAGATGCAGTTCGCCGCTGTCGGAGCGATCGGCGCCAAACAACAGCCGCGCGGTTTCGGTACGGCCCGAGCCCAGCAAGCCGGCCAGGCCCAGCACTTCGCCGCTGCGGATCTCCAGATCCATCGGCAACACACTGCCCCGCCGCCCGAGGCCACGCGCGCTCATCAATGGCGCCGGGTTCGACACCGCGGCGCGGCGCGCGACCAGTTCGTCCACCGCGAGCGAGCGGCCGATCATCTGCTCCACCAG
>JANMAS010000452.1:0-12690 GCA_031359975.1 Burkholderiales bacterium | reverse complement strand
CCGGCCGGGCCGAAGGCACGATCTGCATCTTGTCGAACATGCGAAACAGCGCCCACGGGCCTTCGGTCACCAGGCCCGACGTACCGCCGGCCAACGCCGGCTGCAGCGTGATCCGCACCTGGGCGCTTCCCTTGGGGCCGGGCCACTGCACCGCAGCGGGAATCTGCGGGCCGTGCGCGTACTTCACCAGTTGCCCGTCGAAATCGAGCGTGAACTGGGTGATCGTGTCGTCCATTGCCTGCGGCTTGAAAACCAGTGGCAAGCTGGCGCCGGCACCTCCATGGAAGAAGGTATCGCGGATCACCGCGGCGCGCTGAAACTGCGCCAGCCCGCCGGAATCTTTGCCCAGTTGGTGAAAGCTCCATTGGCGCGTGCTGGTGTCAACGTGCTCGGCCAGATTCTTCTTGAAGAAGCTGTCGAACAACCCACCCGGTGAAAACAGCCGCGCAAAATCCGCTTGCGTGACATCGGTTTCACTGGTCCGGGAAAACGGGTAGCGGCCCGGAATCGCCTTCTGGCAGAACACGCCAATCTCGGCGTTGACCGCTTGGCTCAGGTTCCGGCGCACCGCGTCATCGGTGGTGGCCTTGCCGCTGCGCGCAAGCGTACTCAGCAGGCTGCGCGCCGGCTCGGGCATTCGGGGTGCATCCGCCTTCACCTTGTTAGGCACGTCAGAAGGCGGTGGCAGACCATTGCTCTGTGCCGCCGCTTCGCTGGCGATCAGAAAAGCATAAACCTCGTTGATCAGTGCCAAAGCGCCATCCAAGGGTGCGGGCCCACCCGCCGCACCCGGATTGACAAACTGGCGCAGCGCCACGAAGCGGTCGTCCACCAGGCTCTCGATGCGTGCTGCCGGCGCGGGCGCGGGCGCCTGCTTGTCGCCGAGCATCTGCCGGAGCCTGTCTTCCGACTTCTTGAGCACCTCCGTGGCCTTGTCTTCGGCCCGATCGACCACCGTCTTGGGCCCAACCACGACCAGCGTGGTTTGCTTCACCAGCGCGCGCATCAAGAGCGCGAGGGGGCTGTCGGGCGCAGAAAGGATCCGCGACATCTGCACCGTCTCGGCCTGGCTGGCCATCGGCAACATGCGGATGTCGGCGATGTAAGTCTCCCAGTGTTTGGCGTAGTCGGTCAGGTAAGCGCGCCGCACCTCATCCGTGAGACGGCCCAGCGCCCGCGGATCACGCAGTACGGCCGAGCGATCGGCCTCGGGCCGCCCGAGCACCCAGCCTTCTTCGTCACGCAGTTGTTCGGTGGCTTCTTCCACCACCGACTGAAAGCCCTTGTGATAACCATCGAAGGTATACAAACCCGGCACACCACGGGTGATCGACTCGCCGCTGGTTCGCGCGAACACCAGCGCGGCACTCGGGCCGGCCGCCTTGGCGATCGAGAACTCGGGGATATCGGGGCCGACGCCTTCGCGGCGAATCCGGTTGTACACACGCTGCGCCAGCGGCACCAAAGCGAGCTTGGCGCGAACCTTCTCCACGAGTGCCTTGCCCTCGGGCAGCGGCGATACGGTGGCGCGCTGAGCGAGCAGCGCGTCGAGGTGAGATGCCAGCGCGGCGCGTTGCTCGATGGTCACGTCGCGCGGCAGGTTCACCTCCCAATCCAACGTGACGAAGAGCTTGAGGGCCTTGGCATCAAAGTGCTCCGGATCCTGCAGCATCATGTAGGCCTTGAGCACCTCGTACTGCAACTCGGGGTTGTCGAAGCTGCTTTTGAGCTGCTCTTCCACCCGCAGCGCGATGCGCGGTTGCACCGCATCCATGAGCATGTGCTTGTACACCTGCTGGGTGGCTGAATCGAGCTTGCGCCCCTGGTACAAACCGAAGCCCATCGACCACGGCACGCTGCCCTGCTCCGCCACCGCCAAGGCCTGGGTGGCAGCGAGCGCCGGCAGCAACTCCGGCAAATCGGATGAGGCCTGCTTGGGTTTGGCCTGCACCAGCGCGCGCACGGTATCGACCTTGGCGCTCACATCGGCCACGACCTGCCGGTTCTTCAAGTAGCTCACCGTCCAGGCCCCCGCAGTGGCCACGAACACCGCGCCGATCAGGGTGTAGCCACCGGCTGCCAGCCAGGCGCGCCGACGTTCCCACCTCAGATTGGTGCCGGCCAGTTCGGCCTCCTTGAACACCACCTCCTGCAGCAGACGCGACAGGAAAAAGCTCTTGCCCGTGGCCTGATTCGAAGGCAACGGCGTGCGCGCCAGCCGGTAGGTGCGGGCGATGGCACCCAGCATGCGATCGATCGGCGTGCCTTCTTGCGTGCCGCTGATGAAGTACACGCCACGCAGCAGCGGCCGCTCTTCAAACTGCGAGGGCGAGAACACCTGGTCGACAAACTCCTTCAGCACACCGCCGAGGCCGGCAAACTGCTGCGGAAAGCCGTAGATGCGGGCGCGCCGCGCCGGATCGCGCTCGCTCTGCAGGCGATCGATCAGGCCATCGGTGAGGCGGGCCTGAAGCAGGTCGAACTCATGCGGCAGCGTGCGCACATCGGTGTGCTGCCGGGCATCGAGAGCAAAGGTGAAACCCCAGGGATCCTGGCGCGTCTCCTTGTTGGCATCGCCCAGGTAATCCATGAAACCGGCGAGCAGATCGCACTTGCTCACCAGCAGGTAGATCGGAAACCGGATGCCGAGTTGCTCATGCAGCTCTTGCACCCGTGCCCTCACGGCGGCGGCGTGCTCGGCGCGCGCGGCGGCGGAGCGGGTGAGCAGATCGGGCACCGACACGGTGACCAGAACGCCGTTCACCGGCTGCCGTGGCCGGCTCTTCTTGATCATGCCGAGAAAGCCGTTCCAGGCCTTGTGATCGGTGTCGCGGTCGCTGTCTTGCGTGGTGTAGCGGCCGGCGGTGTCGATCATCACCGCCTGATTGGTGAACCACCAGTCGCAATGGCGCGTACCGCCAACGCCTCTCACCGCGGCCTCGCCCATCAATGCGGCGAGCGGAAACTCGAGCCCGGCATTCAGCAGCGCGGTGGTCTTGCCGGAGCCTGGCGCGCCGATGATCACGTACCACGGCAACTCGTAGAGATAGCGCTGGCCGACGCGCGCCGACGCGCTCGACCACAGGCCGCGCTGGTTGCCGAAGCGCGCCTTCCTGAGCGTTTGGAGCGCCTTCTGGAAGCGCTCGTTGATCACCGCCAGCTCCGCGCTGGCGGCGTCGCTCTTGGCACTGGCGGGTGCATCGGCGAGCAGGCGATTGACCACCGTGCTGTTCTTGCGCCGTGCCGCCCAGGCCTGCCACAGCTTGTGCAGCGCATACAGCAGGGTGATGAGCACGATCACGATCACGCGCACCAACTCGCTGTCGAGCGGACGCGCCTCGCCGATGCCGATCATCGGGCCCACATACCAGATCAGCACCGCGATGGCCAGCAACCCCAGGATCGCCAGCACCCAGGCGTTGAATATCAAGCCGAGGAGCTTCTTCATGATCCGGCCCCCGTTCTGGCGGCCACCAGCGTCACCTCCACGCGCCGGTTCATCGCGCGATTGGCCGGTGTGTCATTGGCCACGAGAGGCTCGCCCTCGGCCCGACCTTCCGCCACCACACGCGCCGCCACCACGCCGTGCGACAGGAGAATCTCGCGCACGGCCTTGGCACGCTCTTCGGAGAGGTGCCAGTTGGAGGGGAAACGCACCGAGCGTATCGGCTGGTTATCGGTGTGGCCGGTGACGAGGATGTTGCCCGGCACCTCGGCCAGCGCGGCGGCGATGCGCGTCATCAGTGCTTCGCGGTCGGCGCTCAGGCTTGCGCTGGCAGGCTCGAACAGGCCGTCGCCGCGGATCGTGATCACGCTGCGGTCGAGATCGTCGCGCACTGCCACCAGGCCGGCCTTGATCTCGCTGGAGAGAAACTGCGCCAGGCGCGGTTTGGGCGCGGGCTGCACGATGGTGGGGGTGGGTGGCGGCACGCGCAAGCTCTGGATCTGTGCATAGACAGGATCCGATGCGCCGCCGAGCGAATGCGAGAGCACCACGTACAGCCCGAGCAGCAAGGCGGCAACCACCACGCCGGATACCCACAGCGGCAACCACGACAGCAGCGGCCGCCGTTTCAGCGTTTGGCCACGCCAGTGCTCAGCCAGGGCTTGAACGTAGTCACCTCGCTCCTTGCGCAGGATCTGCGCCAGCCGCTCGCGCACCGCTTCGAGCTGGGCCGGGCCGCCTTCGATCACTCGGTAGCGGCCCTGAAAGCCCAGGCTGAGTGCCGCGTAGATGAGCTCCAGCAGATCGCGGTTGGCAGCCGGGTTTTCGGCCAGCTTGGCCATCAACTGGAAGACCTTCTCGCCGCCGCCGGTCTCGTTGTGAAACATCGCCAGCAGGCTGTAGCGGCCCCACGCGCCCGATCCGCCCCAGGGCGTGCTGGCGGCAGCCTCATCCAGCAAGGTGCACAGGATGTAGCGCGCCGCCATCACGCGCTCGGGCGCGATGCCGTGTTGCGGCGCCTTGGCATCGAAATCACGCAGGCCCTGCGCGAGCGTTTCCTTCAGCACGGCGGGATCGGCCATGTGGCTCGTGGAGCGGATCTGGGGCACCACCGCCAGCAACGGGTTGGCCAGCGCCACCAAGGGGTTCAAGCCGGTATCGGCCACGCCGAGATCCGGCGCCACATCCGCACCCGCGGCACCGGCCGGCGCCGCAGGCGCCTTGCCTTCGGCGGCGCGCGCGCCCGGGTTAGGCATCATGAACGTGCGCTGATTCTCCAGCGGGGCGAATGGATCGCTGAAGGGGTCGGTCGGGTGGGCAGGGCTCATGGCAAAACCTCAGGGCGCGACGGGGCTACGCTGTCGTGAACGGTGATCCTTGGCCGCGTCAGGGGCGGATCGCCCACAGCTCGAGGTCGAGCCCGGGAAAGTCGCCGGCGATATGCATCGCTAGGCTGCCGTTTTTTTCGAACTGGCGCCAGAGATCGCCGCCACGCTCCAGCTCAAAGTAGAAATAGCCGGCGTGATAGGGCAACTGGCGCGGGGCCACCGGCAAGCCCTGCAGGCCGATACCCGGCAGCTGCAGATTGACGAGATCGCGAATACGATCCACCGGCCCCACCTTGGTCTGTGCCACGAAGCGTTGGCGCAATTGCTCCGGTGGCACTTGCGCGTTCACGGCAATCACGAACACGCCGGATCGCACCAGCTCCAGATCGGGCACCACAGCCGTGCGCACGCCGTGGCTTCGATCGACCAGCTCGATCTGAATGGCGTTTTGCTCCAGCACCACCGAGAGCATCGTGCGCAGCGCGTTGATCACGGGTGAAAAACAGCCCCGCAGATCATCGTGGCGATAGGCCGGAAACTCCGCCGGTCGGCGTGCGGCCGATGCAAAGCTGGAGAGTTCGCCAGCCAGTTGCAGGCAATCGATGAACAGATCGAACGGATGCGCGCTGGGCGCCACCGCATGCTGGCGAAACAGCGGCTCGGCACGATTGAGCACCTGCAGCATCATGAAGTCAGCCAGTTCAGACACACCGCTGCTGAGCTGGCCCATGCGGCCGGCCAGCGCCTGCGAACGCTGGCTGAGCAAGCCGTGCAACAGCCTCGTGCTGCTGGCCAGCGAGTCCGTTGCATCGAGCACCACTTCCGGCGGTATGTAGCTGCGCTCCAGCATCACCTGCGCATCGCTGCGCCGCTCGATCACTTCGGCGATGCCGATCACCGCATGCGCCTCGGTGAGATCCCGGGCACGGATGAGGCGCAGCTTCAGCCGGCCCGTCTGGATGCTGGCCGGCTCCTCGGACGCGCTGGTGTTGTCTCGCACGCTCTCTTCCACCGCTTCGAGGCGGCAGGTCTCCTGGCTGTTGGCATCGCCGAAGTCGACTTCGGAAACACCTTCGCGGCTGAGTGGCAGCGCCAGGTAGACCAATTCACCGCGCAAGTCGGCCGCGATCGCCAGCGGCGCCGGTGGCGCATCGAGCTGCGGAATGGCAAACGGCGTGCCGTCCGGCAACACACCGCTCGCGCGTGCAATGCCCACCTGGCCGAGTGCGAGCAGCGTGTCGTCGAGCACCAGCTCGGCGAGCCCCCAGGCATGGGGCGACATGCAACGCGCTCGCGCATCAACGAGGCGAGCCACATAGCGTGCCTCCTGCTGAAAATGGTGAGGCTGCAGGAACATGCCCTGCGACCAGACCACCGTGCTTCGCCAGGTCATTGGGCCACCACGGTGGCCGAGACGACGATGTCGTCCGCGGTGATCGACACCACATTGCGCGCGTTGGGCTTGACTGCCACCAAGCCCTTCCAGCGCGCGCGTTCGATATCGCGAAACGCCGCAATCACGCCGATGAAGCGCACCTCGGGGCCGACGATCTTTTCCCACGGCCGGCTTTCACCAGGCCGCAACGTGAACTCCTCGCGGCCGACCAGCTCCGCCGCGAGCGTGGCCTGGTCGCGCTCATACAGGGAGAGAAAGTCAGCGGCATCGAAGGCCGCGGAAGACTTCAATTCGAAGATACGCACGACCAAGGGCGATGCGCGCTTGCGTGCGTCCGGATTCGCCGTGGCCGTGGCCTGCACCGTGGCCTTGACGATCGTCGGCTTGGGTGGTGGTGTGCTGGAACAGCCTGCCACAACCATCATCGCCACGGTTAGAACCGACAGTAACGCCGGCAATGCACGAGCCGGCGCCCAGCGGGCGAATGGAACTCCGGCCTTCATGTGCATGCAACTCTCCGCCAACCTGCTCAGGTGAATTTCAGCGAGCGTAACGAGAGCCCGGCCGCACGAGGCATGACTTAGGTAACACAGGCGCCGGCCGAGGGCGCTGCAAGCCTTGATGTGCGCTGACTAAGGTCAGTTGTGACGGCGAACCATCGTCGCTACGGTCGGCATGGTCAATCACGCTCACCACCATGCCCAAGCCCGAATCGAACACGCCGACCCGCCGCTCGCGGCAGCGTTGTGCGTTGCCATGGCGCCTGGCTGCCGTGTGCGCGGTGGCCCTGCTTGGCGCTTGCGCCACAGCACCGATAGGTAACGCGGCGACGCCAGCCGCTGCGCGCACGCCAGTCAGTGCGGCTGTGCCAGCTGCGCCGGCCCCGGCACCGAGCCGCCTGGAGGCGAGCGTCGTGGCCGACGATGCCGGTGCGTCGAAAACAGCCATGCCGCTGGTGGACATCAAGACGCAGCATGCGCTTTTCAGGGCCACCCGCTTTGCCGAGCTGCCAGGATGGCGCCAGGACGATCTCGAATCGGCCTGGGATGCGTTGCAGAGCTCTTGCACCGCACTGGCCAAGCGCGACGATTGGCGACCGCTTTGCGCCAAGGCGGCACGACTGACGCGCAAGCCCGGCGAGCTGCGGGCCTTTGTCGAGCAGGAGTTTTCGCTGTTTCGAATACTCGATACCGATGCCAGCCGCGACGGCGATGTCACCGGTTATTACGAACCCCTGATCAATGGCAGCTTGCGGGCCGAAGGCGCGTTCACCGTGCCGGTTTACGCCACGCCCAAAGATCTCTTCACCCTCGACTGGAAAACCATTGCAACGGCCCAGCGCCGCGGCATCGTGCAGGTGGTGAAGTCGGGCCAGAAGCTCACGGTGGTGGCCAGCCGGCAGCCGGGCAGCTACGCGCTGGACGCCTCACGCTTTGATCTCGACACGCGCGATCGCATCTGGCGCCTACAGCTCGTGGACGATCGCGCCGTGCCCTATCGCACGCGGGCCGACATCGAAAGTGCCGCTCGCCTGGATGCTGCGGCGATTGCGTACGTGGACGACGCACTGGCGCTGTATGCGATGCAGATACAAGGATCGGGCCGGATTCGCCTGCGCGATGGCACGGTGCTGCGTGTGCAGTATGCGCAGCAGAACGGCCACCCCTTCAGGCCGGTGCGGGTGGTGGCCAAGGCGCCTGAGGTGTCGCGCACGCGAGGTATCGGCTCCGGCACTGAAGAGCCCGAAACCTTCGAGATCGACAACGGCTCGGGCGATGTCTTGGCGGATGGCGGCGATCCGGCCAGCGTTGTGGGCAACACGCGCAGCCTGAAGCCCTCTGCCACCCAGCCAACCGTGGGCAGCACCGCCTCGACCTCCGATGCCTTGGTCGCCGAGTTGCTCGGAACGGCGCAGCGCAAGCCCGCTCCCAAACCCCCACCCGCCCCGGCTACCGCTACAACGCCCCTCACGGCGGGTGCGCCCAAGCCCACCGCACCAACACCTCGCGCAGCCGCGCTCACCAGCGATCCCAGCTATGTGTTCTTCCGCGTGGCTGCGGATCAATCGCCCACGCGAGGCCCGATCGGTGCGTTGGGCGTGCCCCTCACGCCAGGGCGCTCGATCGCCGTCGACCCCCGCATCACGCCGCTGGGCTATCCGGTCTACTTGTCGGCACCCGCACCCACCGGCTCGGCGCTGCCGTTTCAGCGCCTGGTGATGGCGCAAGACACCGGCGGCGCCATTCGCGGCGCCATACGCGCCGACTTCTTCTGGGGCTCCGGCGGTGATGCCGGCCGCCAGGCCATGCGCACACGCCAACGAGGGCAGATGTGGCTCATGCTGCCGCACAGCGAGGCCGCCCGATTGCAGCAAAGCGGCCTCACCCGAAGCGGGCGAACCGGCGCCTCGCCTCGCGGCGGTGAAGCCGAATGCCTGATCGCCGATGAAGCCTTTTGCTCGGAGGTCAACGATTGACGGCAGGGCGCGTGCGCGCACAGGAGTTGGCCAGCCCTGGCAACGCGTGCTGAAACAACGCCCTCCACACACCGGGCTTGCCCATGTCGGGCGTGCTCATCGCCACATCTCGCGGCGGCTCTTGAGCGTATGGGCCAGATCGCGCATCTGCTGCCACACCCACGCGCGTTCGACACCCTCTTCCTGGTGCAACTGCTCCACCACGGATGCCAGCAACGACACGGGGGCGTCGTCGAGCAAGGCATACACGTGAGGAAGAAACGCAGGCAGTACCGTGCTTGAGGTCAAAGCCTCGCGCAGTTGGGCCGCACTGACCGGGGTCTTGTAGCTGACGCTGGCCGTCCGCGCGGCAATGTCCAACGCGCCGCTTTTCTTCTTCTCGGGTTCAGGGTTCGCGCGACGCGGGCGCGGGTTCGCGATGGCCATCGACAGGCCGAGCACCTCCAGCAACCTGTTGGCCCGGGTGAGGCTCAAGTCCTTGATCGTCCCCGTTTCGACCTGGTTGACTGTTGCACGCGACAGACCGCTGAGCGTGGCCAGCGTGAGCTGGGTCAGCCCCATATCCGACCGACGGGTGCGGACGGCAGCGCTGAGTTCAAGAATGGGCGACATCCGCAGAGATTAGCAGGATCGCGCCGACTGTGTCAAATATATTCGACACATCAGCGCGAGAGCTTTGCAACCTCATGCCGGCGGAACCAGCGGTCGAGCTGCTCGATCAAGTCCAGCCAATGGCTCGGGTGCCACTCCAGGCTGTGGTTGTCGTCGGGGTAGCGCACCAGGGCGGCGTCCACGCCGCAGAGCTTCAGCGCCGCGTAGTACAGCTCCGACTGCGTCACCGGTGTGCGCCAGTCGCGCTCGCCGCACAACACGATGGTGGGCGTGCGCACCTGGGCCACGATGGACAGCGGCGAGCGGCGCCAGTAGATCTCGTGCATCCCGGGCGCCCACGGCGGCGCCGAGAGGCCGTAGTAGGCAAAGTAGTCGGGGCGATCCACCGTCACCACATGGCTGGTCCAGTCCATCACGCCGTAGATCACGGCGGCGGAGGCAAAGCGCTGGCTGTGCCCGATCAGCCAGCTCGTCAGCACGCCGCCGCCGGATTCGCCGGCCACATGGATGCGCTTCGGATCGATGCCGCCGCGCGCCACGGCGGCGTCGACAGCGTCGAGCAGCTGCAGATCGTCGGCGCCGGGGAAATCGTGCTGCAACGCGTCGGTGAAAGCCTCGCCATAGCCGAGTGAGCCGCGCGGGTTGATCATCAGCACCGCGTAGCCGCGGGCGGCCCATATCTGGGGCAGGATCGCAAAATTGGGGCTCCAGGCCAGGTACGGGCCGCCATGCAGCCACAGGATCATCGGCAGCGGTTGGTCGGCCGGCACGCCGGCCGGGCGCGACAGCCACGATTGCCATCGGGTTTCGGGCCGTCGTGTGGGCAGCCACAGGGCCTCGATCGGTGCCACCACGCGCTCCGAGATCCAGGCCGACTCCTGCGTCAACAGCGCGCCCGGGCTGCCGTGCGGCGAGAGCAACGCCACTTCGTCGGTGCGAACCTCGCTGCTGCGCAGGTAGGCGACCTGGCCGTCGCGGGCCACCGAGAACCCCTTCTGGTACATCACGTAGCCGGTCGCCGCCGAGCCGCCGACATCGCGTGTGAGCGTCGTCCACTGGCCATCCAGGCTCACGCGCACGAGGCAGCCGTCGCCCTCGTGCGGCAGCAGCACCAGCAGGCCCGAGCTGTCGGGAAGCCACTGCACGTTCTGGTGCACTTCCAGGCGCTGAGGATGCGGCAAGGCGCGCACCTCGCCGCCGGCGCGCGGCATCACATGCAGCACGTTCGTGTGGAACGATTTGAGCTGGTTGCGAAAGCCGACAAACGCCATCCATCGCCCATCCGGCGAAATCACGGCACGGCACAGCGGGCCGCCGAAGTCGGTCAGCCGTCGGACGGCGCCATCGGCCACATCGAACTCGTAGACATCGGCGGCGATGGTGGCCTTCGGATCCAACGGCCCGGTCTGCGGCGCCGGGCGCTGCATCGACATCACGATGTGGCGGCCATCGGGCGCCCAGGAGATGCGCCCTGCGAGGGCCATCTTGGTGACCTCGGTGAGCGGGCCGCCATGATCGTACGGGCCGCTCGTGAACTGCCGCAGCGCGCCGCTGGACACGGTCAAAAGGAAGATGTGATGGTGGCCTTCGGGCAGGTCGGCATCGATGCCTTCGACGCGGCGTACCAGCTTTTCGGTGTAGATCCCCGGCGCGCTCCAATGCGGCGTGCGCAACTTCTCCCAGGCCGGTACGTCGTCGTCGAGCGGCACGATCAGCACAGGCGGCGAAATCGGCACCCGCTTGACAAACGCCAGCGTGCCGCCATCGGGCGACCACGCCAGCGAACCGGGTGCCTGCGCCAGCGTCACCAACACATCGCGCGCGGCGGAGTCGCGGTGCCAGCGCTCGATCACGAACCCGGCACCGGCCGCGCGCACGAAGGCGACGCTGCGGCTGTCGGGCGTCCAGCACGGCTGGCTGCCGTTTCCGAGCTCATGCCGCGTGCCGGCGATCACATCGATCACGCACAACTCGGTCAGCCAGGCATCGGTTTGCGCGTCGGCCCGTGTGCGCACATAGGCCACATGGCGCGCATCGGGTGAGATTTGCGGGTCGCTGGGCAGCCTCAGCAGGAAGTGGTCTTGCGGCTGCATGGCCGTGCGGTTCATCTCGCTCATCGAGCGTCTCCCGGAATCAGTTCGGTCATCGCAGGGCGAGCGTTCTTGCGACGCTCGCCCAACCACGCCAGCATCAGGTGCACAAACAGCATGAGACCGAACAGCTTGACGATCAGCATCGCGACCTTCAGCGATTCGTGGCCAAGGCCGGGCATCAGCATGTCGCTGAACAGACCGATCAGCAGCGGGCCGCCACCATCGCCGAGCAGCGTCAGCGCCAGAAGAAAGACGGATGCGGCCAGCACGCGCAGCGAGCGCGGCACGGCGCCTTGAATCATCGCCATCACCGGGCCGTTGGGCATCGCGCCGAACACCGTTGCCATCACATGCGCGACAAACGCGACCTTCAGATTCGGGGCAAAGAGCACCCCGAGAATGCAGGGAAACGTCAAGCAATAGGTGACCATGCAAAACAGCAGCAGGCGATCCGTGCGGCCTGAGCCGATGCGATTGCCCAGCAGGCCGCCGAGCAGCAAACCGAGCAGCGCACCGCCCGCGTAGGCGCCGCCGAAAAACGCCGCCGCTTCGTCGGGCGGCAGGCCGAACTGCCGGTTGTAAAAGCTCGGCATCCACTTGGCCAGGCCCGAGACGGCAAATGAAGCCCAGCTGAATCCCAGCACGATATGCACGTAGCTGGGTTCGCGCCACAACGCGCGCAATCCTTGCGCCCAGGGCAGACGCGGCTCCACAGGCGCCTTGCTCTCGGCAGCGGCGGGCGCCTGATCCCGCACCAGCCAGCGTTGCAGCAGGGCCGCCGCAACCATCGGCACCGCAAAGATCAGAAACGCCGCGCGCCAGCCATGGTGCACCGCGATCCAGCCGCCCAGCACCAGGGGCACCGTGCTGCCGATGAAGTCGCCCGACGTGTATGTGGCCAGCGCGCCCGAACGCCGTTGCGGCGGGTACAACTCGCACACGAGCACCTGGCCCAGCGGCCAGGCGGCCGAAGGGCCGACGCCGGCAACAAGACGCATGCAGATCAGCTGCCAGAAGGCGCCGCAACCGGCGGTGAGCGCGTTGGCCAGGCCGCACACCAGCATGCACAGCGACATCACCTGCGAACTGCCGTAACGCACCGCCCAGTGCGAAATGGGCAGCGCCAGCAGCGCAAAGGACAACACCGACCCGTAGCCGGTGAGCAGCCCCAGCTGGCTATCGGAAAAACCGAACTCGGCCTTGATCAGGGGCAGCACAGCCGCCAGCAGGGCACCCCCGGATTGGGCGGTAACGTTGACCAGCGTGAGCACGGCGAGGGCCACCAGCGGAGCCACCCCGCCGCGCCGGCCGGGTGCGTCAGAAGTCATAGCGCAGGCTGA
>JANMAS010000443.1:0-10728 GCA_031359975.1 Burkholderiales bacterium | reverse complement strand
GGCGTGTCGTTCACCAGATACGGCTTGATCGAGTTGTACTGGGTGAAAAACTGCGTCATGTCGACGATCAGATCGCGCACCACGGGCAAGCCCGGGAGCGGCTTGAGCACCACGGTGCCCGGCAAGGTGCGCATGTTGGTCAGGCACGCCAGGCCGTTCTTGCCGTTGATGTTCATCGCGTCCGATCCGCACACGCCTTCGCGGCAAGAACGGCGGAAGCTCAGCGAGGGATCCACCGCCTTGAGCTTGTTCAGCGCATCGAGCAACATGCGCTCGGAGCCGTCGAGGTCGACCTGGATGGTCTGCATGTAGGGCTTTGCGTCTTTGTCCGGATCGTAGCGATAGATCTGAAAACTGCGCTGAGTCATTTGAGCTGCTTTCTGGCTTCAGAAGGTGCGAACCTTCGGCGGGATCGATTCGGCGGTGAGGGGTTTCAGGTTCACCGGTTTGTAGTCGAGCCGGTTGCCCTCGCTGTACCAAAGTGTGTGTTTGAGCCAGGTGCCGTCGTTGCGGCCATTGGGGTGTTCGGGCGTGTCGCCGTAATCGTTGACCGTGTGCGCGCCCCGGCTCTCGGTGCGTGCGGCGGCGGAGACGATCGTGGCGCGGGCGCATTCGATCAGGTTCTCCACCTCCAGCGCCTCGATGCGCGCGGTGTTGAAGATCTTGGATTTGTCCTTCAAGCCGATCTGCTTGACACGCTGCGCGAGCGCCTCGATCTGCACCACGCCTTCATCGAGCATGGCCTGGGTACGAAACACGCCGGCGTGTTTTTGCATGCTGTTGCGGATGTCGTTGGCTACATCCTGTGCGTACTCGCCCGAGGTGCTGCTGTCCAGGCGCGCGATGCGCGCCAGCGCACGATCGGCGGCGTCGGCCGGTAGCGGCTTGTTCGAACGCTCTTTCAGGCCGCTGGCCGCGATGTGGTTGCCCGCGGCACGGCCGAAGACGAGCAGGTCGAGCAGCGAATTGGTGCCCAGCCGGTTAGCGCCATGCACGCTCACGCACGAACATTCGCCTACCGCATACAGGCCGTTCACCACCGCGTTGGGGTTGCCGCCGCTGGGCGCCACCACCTGGCCGTTGATGTTGGTGGGGATGCCGCCCATCTGGTAGTGGATCGTCGGCACCACCGGAATAGGCTCCTTGGTGATGTCGACATTGGCAAAGTTGTGGCCGATCTCGAACACGCTGGGCAGGCGCTTCATGATCGTCTCGGCGCCGAGGTGGGTCATGTCGAGCTGGATGTAATCCTTGTTGGGCCCGCAGCCGCGGCCTTCCTTGATTTCCTGATCCATGCAGCGGGAGACGAAGTCGCGCGGCGCGAGATCCTTCAGCGTGGGTTCATAACGCTCCATGAAGCGCTCGCCATCGCTGTTGCGCAGGATCGCGCCTTCGCCACGGCAGCCTTCGGTGAGCAGCACGCCGGCACCGGCCACGCCGGTGGGATGGAACTGCCAGAACTCCATGTCTTCGAGCGGGATGCCGGCACGCGCCGCCATGCCCAGGCCGTCGCCGGTGTTGATGAAGGCGTTGGTGCTCGCCGCGAAGATGCGCCCCGCGCCGCCGGTGGCCAGCAGCGTGGTCTTGGCTTCGAGGATGTGCACGTCGCCGGTTTCCATCTCCATCGCGGCGACACCCACCACGTCGCCTTCGGCATCGCGGATCAGATCGAGCGCCATCCATTCGACGAAGAACTGGGTGCGCGCCTTCACGTTCTGCTGGTAGAGCGTGTGCAGCATCGCGTGGCCGGTGCGATCGGCGGCGGCGCAGGCGCGCTGCACCGGCTTTTCGCCGTAGTTGGCGGTGTGTCCGCCAAACGGGCGTTGATAGATGGTGCCATCCGGGTTGCGGTCGAAGGGCATGCCGAAGTGTTCGAGTTCGTACACCACTTTCGGCGCTTCGCGGCACATGAACTCGATCGCATCCTGGTCGCCGAGCCAGTCGGAGCCCTTGATGGTGTCGTAGAAGTGGTAGTGCCAGTTGTCTTCGCTCATGTTGCCGAGCGAGGCACCAATGCCACCCTGCGCCGCCACCGTGTGCGAGCGGGTGGGGAACACCTTGGACAGCACCGCCACGTTGAGGCCGGCGAGCGAGAGTTGCAGCGAGGCCCGCATGCCGGACCCGCCGGCGCCGACGATCACCACGTCGAACTTGCGCTTGGGGAGCGAGGCGGTTGTCATACCAGGCCTCCCGCCGGGCCGCCCCAAGGCAGACCTGCGCCCCAGGGGCCACCAGGGGCCCCTTGCGTGGCCCTTGGGGCAGCGAACGAAGTGAGCTTGGGGGTCAACATCAAAGTCTCCAGAGCACTTGAACGGCCCAGCCGGCACAGCCGACGAGCCAGACGATCGTGAACACCTGCAGCACCAGCCGCAGCCCGACCGGCTTGATGTAATCCATCCAGATATCGCGCATGCCCACCCAGGCGTGGACCAGCAGCGAGACGATCACCACGAAGCTGAGCACCTTCATCCACTGCGACGAGAAGATGCCGGCCCAGCGGTCGTAGCCCATCGGGCCGGGCATCAGCACTTGCGCCAGCAGCACCACGGTGAACAGCGCCATGAGCACGGCCGTGACGCGCTGGCTGAGCCAGTCGCGCAAGCCGTAGTGCGCGCCAACGACGAGGCGCTTGGATCCGAAATTGGTCGACATGATCAGATCCTCAATACACGCCGAAGAACTTGGCGCCCAGCAGCACCCACAGCACCGCGCTGATCGCGAGCGTGGCCACCGCCGAGCCGTGGCCCTGCTGTTTGGAGACGCGGTGCGTCATGTCCATCCACAGGTGGCGCACGCCCGCCACGAAGTGAAAGAGGTAGGCGCCGATCAGGCCGAGCGCCACGAGCTTGATCGTCCAGCCCGGCGCAAAGCCGATGCCGCCGACAAAGGCGTTGCTGAAACGATCGAAGCTGATTTCGGTGCTGACGCTGGTGTCGAACATCCAGATGATGAACGGCATCAACAGGAACATCACCGCACCACTGACACGATGCAGGATCGACACGATGCCGGCAGGCGGCAGGCGATACGAAACGATCTGCGCGATGTGGATGTTGCGATGGACGGGGCGTGCCTTGAGGGTTTGAGCCATCTTCTATCCTGTTGTGAGGGGCAGCAGCCGCGCCGCCGCCCCGTAAAACCAAACGAGTTTATTGCAATGCAGCAGGCTTGCTTGAAACTTGCACCCTGCCCCTGATCGAGGCGGTGTCAGCTGAGTTCATTGCGGTAGTGATGGCTGAAGGTGTTGTAGAGGCCCTTTCGTACCTCCACCGGCTTGTCGCCGTAGGTGAAAGACAAGCGCTCCACCAACAACAAGGCGGTGGAAGGCGCCACTTCGAGCAGCGCCGCGGTGGGTGCATCGGCCGGCCTGGCACGGATCTTTTCTTCGGCCCGGATCATGCGCACGCCGAATTCGGTCTCGAACAGGGCGTACATCGGGCCCCGGTAATCGGTGAGCCGCTCGGCGGTGAGCCCCTTGAACAGCGGCGCCGGCAGCCAGATCTCGTCGAGCACCACCGGTGTCGGGCCATCGAGCAACAGCCGCGTGATCTGCACCACCGCATCGCCGGTTCGCAATTGCAGGTCGCGCGCAATCGCAGCTGGTGCGCGCTGGCGCCGGCAATCGAGAAATCGCCGCTGCATGCCACCGGGCTGGCCCTGATCGGGCATCAGCCGCAGAAAGCGGTACTGGATGTGCTGTTCGGAATGAGTGGCGACAAACGTGCCCTTGCCTTGACGCCGCAGCAGCAGGTTTTCGGCCGCCAGATCGTCGATCGCCTTGCGCACCGTGCCCTGGCTCACCCGATAGCGCGCGGCCAGATCCATCTCGCTCGGAATCACTTCACCCGGCCGCCACTCGCCGCCCTGCAGGCTCTTCAGCAGCAAGGCCTTGATCTGCTGGTACAGCGGGCTGAAGGCGGGGCCTGCCGTCGCGTCGAAGGCGTCGGGCGTCAGGCTCGTCGGGTTCGGCGCAGGGGAGGTGGTGGCAGCCGACATGCCTATATCTTATAGAAGACCGCGGCGCGGCTCCGGCCGCACCCGGCCACCGCGCCGCCGCTGCTCAGTTGATCGCCAGCGACCTTTTGCGCCCCGGCGCCGGAAAGCTGCGGTCGATGGCGCTGATCGCTTCGGCGTCGAGCGTCAGCCGCGTGGACGCCAGGTTGTCGCGCTGGTGATCCACCTTCACCGCCTTGGGGATGGCGATCACATCGCCCGCGCGCATGGCCCACGCCAGCGCCACCTGGGCGGCACTGGCCTGCACGCATCGGCCGATCGCGGCAAGGGTGCGATCCGCAGCCAGCGCGGCCTGGTCGATCGGGCTGTAGGCCATCAGCGGCAGACCGCGTTCGCGCATCCAGGGCAGCAAGTCAAATTCGGCCCCGCGCTGCGATACCGAATACCAGATCTGATTGGCGGCACAACGGGCGCCGCCGTCCACTGCCCACAGGGCCTGCATATCGTCGGTATCGAAGTTGCTCACGCCCCATTCGCGCAGGCGCCCCGCATCACGCAGCCGCTCGAAGGCCTCCACAGTCTGCGCCAGCGGGATCGAGCCGGGCCAATGCAGCAGGTACAGATCCAGTTGGTCGAGCCCCAGCCTGCGCAGGCTTCGCTCGCATGCCGCCACCGCACTCTCGCGGCCGGCGTTGTGCGGATACACCTTGCTCACGATGACCAGCTCGTCGCGCCGCACATCGCCGGCGCGCATCGCCTCGCCGAGCGCTTGGCCGAGCATCGATTCGGCGCCCCCCTCGCCGTACATCTCGGCGGTGTCGAAAAGGCGGTAGCCCACCTCGACGGCTTGCCTCACGGCCGCCGTGTCACCCGCCTTGGTCGCACCCGATTCACCCATGCGCCAGGTGCCCATTCCCAAAGCCGGAAGGGTGACGCCGCCGGGCAGTTTCACGTCATGCATACCGCCCTCCGCCCGCAGGCATCGACACCAGCGCACTGTACTGCCCAGCCATCGACTCGCGACCGCGGAGTCGCGGCGCTTCGCAATTTCCACAATCGGATGGATACCCAAGCAGCAGCCCAATCCGTAGACTGCTTGATGCGTCCGGGCGGCGTCTACGAGGAGAGTCTCCGATGAGCAAGCCACTGAACACAACTGAACGGTCCGCGCGGTTTTGCCGCTCGGTGATCGGCGTGGCGGCCCTGGCCGCAATGCTGCCGCAAGCCTGGGCCGCCACGGTGAGCACGGGGGGCCAGGATGATTCGCGTTATCAGCGCATCGCCCAGAATCCGCCCCACCTGAATGCCAGCGTGCCCCCTGGTGGGGCCGACGCGGCCACCAAGGGCTTCTTCGGCCCGGTGATCACCTGGCCCAGTGTGCCCATCCACTGGGTGCTGACACCCGATGGCCGGGTGCTGAATTTCGGCGCCACCTCCACCGGCCAACAAGGTGGCGATCTGGATTACTCGGTGTGGGATCCCGCGCTGGGCACCGGTGCCGATGCCTTTTTGCTGTTGCCCAACACCACCGCCGTGAACACCTTCTGCGCCGCGCAATGGGTGTTGCCCGGCAGCGGCAAGGTGCTGCTCACCGGCGGCACGGTGATCCAGCCACCGGTGCGAGGCATCGGCATCTCCGATGTCACCGTTTTCAGCCCGCAGACCAACACCATCGACCGCACCACGTCGATGACTTATCGGCGCTGGTACGCCACCACCATCGGCACGTTGAATGGCGAGGTGGTGGCGCTGGGCGGCCGCATCGATCCACCGCAAATCACGCTGGGCAAGCTCACCGCCGCCAGCACGCCGGAGGTGTTCAATCCCAAGACAAAGACCTGGCGCACGCTTACCGGCGCCAAGAGCGACACCGCCTACGGCGTGCTCTACAACAGCTGGTGGTATCCGCACGCCTGGCTGGCACCCGACGGCAACACGTTCATCCTCTCGCGCGACGGCACCACCTACAGCTTGTCCACCGCCGGCAATGGCTCGTTGACAAAGTTCACTGCCGCCACGGTGCGCGAAAACGCGCACATGACGAGCGCGATGTATGCGCCCGGCAAGATCATCAGCATCCGCGATGGCATGGTGGTGGCGCTGGTCGATATCAACGGCCCGGTACCGGTGATCACGCAGGGCACACCCATCAGCCGCCATCGCCGGTTCGGCAACAGCACGCTGATGCCCAACGGCAAGCTGTTCGTCAACGGCGGCACGTCGGTGGACGACAACGTGCTCGAGGGCCATCACCTGGCCTCTGAAACCTGGGATCCGAGCACCGGGCTGTGGATGCAGACCGCCTCTGCCGTCATTCCCCGCCTGTACCACTCCAACGCCATCCTGCTGCCCGACGCCACTGTGCTCACCGGCGGCGGCGGTCTGCCCGGCCCGTTGACCAACAACAACGGCGAGATCTACTACCCGCCCTACCTCTACAAGAACGATGGTTCCGGCGATCCGGCGCCGCGGCCGGTGATCGACACCCGCTCGATCGGGCTGGGCTGGAACGAGGTGTTTACCGTCACCGTCACAAGCAGCCTGAAGCCGATCACCCGCGTCGCGCTGCTGGGCTCCAGCCAGGCCACACACGCGTTTAATAACAACCAGCGCTTTCAGGAGTTGCCCTTCACCATGGTGGGCAACAAGCTGAGGATGCGCACCCCGAATGCCAAGACGCTGGCGCCGCCGGGCTACTACCTGCTGTTCGCCATCGATTCCGATGGCGTGCCCTCCACCGGCAAGATGATCCGCCTGCTCGACTGATATCCCGGACGTATTGACACCGCCCGAGCCAACAAGGGGGCGCGCCAGCAGGGCGGCACCGCCCCCTGACGCGCCGATTCATTCGCCAGTGAGCACCGTGCCCGCTGGTGACTGTATCGTCAACCGCATCGCCCCCACAGTGCCATCGGCCCTGCGCCCCTTCCTGATCACACCCTGTGAATCGAGGATCTCGAAGACAGCCTGCGTGCCCAGGCTCACGCGAACATATCCGGGGCTCCTGGTGCCATCCAGCGGATACGGCGGCGGCGGCAGGCTCGACACGGTTCGGCCGGGATACGACTTGCCCAGGCACGTGGGTGTGCCGCCTCCGATGTTGGGATCTGTCAGCGCCCCGATCGTCCAGGTGCCCGGCGCGCTGGTGACGACTCCGTTTCCGCCCCGCCCCACCCGGCAGTACGTGTTCACCCAGGTATCGGGCATGTTGGCGTGAGGCACAGCCACTTCAGGAAACCCTGAATTCGTTCCATCGTCGATGGCGCCACCGGAATGAATATCGCCGCTCACAAAAACCACGCCCGATATCGCGTTGGAACCAAGAAACTCCACGATCTTCTGGCGCTCGTCAAGAAAACCGGCCCAACCGTCCCAAGGTTTGGTCAAGGGATTGAAGGTGACTGGCGTGAGGATCACCTTCCAGCGCGCGGTGGATGAATTCAGGCCATCGATCAGCCATTTTTGCTGGCAGCTTCCCAGCAAGTTTTTTTCGCCGCCCGAATCGATGCGCTGGCTGCGCAGATCCAGCATGAATATCGAGGCCAGAGCGCCAAAATCCAGGCGCTGCCAATCGCCGCGAGAGGCGCACGCCGAGCCGCTGATGCCATTGTCCGGAGGCGGCATGAAATACTCGCTGAACACCTGGACAGACTGCGCGCCGAGCCCACAATTGGCGCCGATGTTGTTGGCGCAAAAGTCATGGTCGTCCCAGATGTTGTACAGCGGAATCTGAGGATTGCCAGGGCCGTCGGATTTGATGAACGCACCGGCGAAATCCGCACCGATCGGCGATGCCGGATCGCGCATGTCGCGACGCATTGCACGCATCTGCTCCAGGGCAATCGGCGCGTCTTCCGCGGCAAGGAGTTCGCCTGTATCAGGGTCTTTTGCCGGATCACGGTGATCGAGATCACCAATGATGGCCACGAAGTCGGGCTTCGATGCCGCCGCCGTTCTCAACGCCTGGCTGGATTTGAGTTTCACCGCAAAGTCGGCGAGCACCGAGAAGGTCAGGCTCGTGGGCGCGCTCGGTGGCGTGCGGAAAAAGTAGCCGGTCGACCTGCGCACGTCACCTGCCGCCGTGAGCGTGCGCAACCGATACTCGTAGGTCTCGCCCGGCACAAGCCCGGTCAAGCCGAATATGCCGGTGTAATCGGAGGCCGCACCGATAGCCAGGCCGCCTCCATCCGAGAACGTATCCGCTCCGGCGAGGCGATATTGGAGCGATACCGATCCCGGTTCGGACCAGCGCACCCATACCTTCGCACCGTCAGGCGTGATCGCGCCCACCATCGGCCCATGGCTGATCCAGCCCTGGCTGAAAGCATCGTTCGGCACGGTTGCGGCGGCGAGTGCCAATGTCAGAAAACCAATGTATGCAGTGGCATTGCGAGACATGTGTCTCTCCTGCTGGCGAGGCGTTTTTCGGCATGTCGTGAAGGCGGCGCGCACACCGGCGGCTGACCTGCCGAGTCATCTCGATTCGTGGTTGAAGAGTACGGCGCGGATCAACCGCGTCCGTCGACGTAGCGCCCTGGCGCAAACTGCCAGGAGCCGCTGGGTACATATTCATCGTACGAAGCGACGGGATGTCGGTCATCCACAAACCACTTAATCCGCGTAGCGGATTGCCGGCACGCGGCTGGAGCGGCAATCGCTGCGCGCGAGGCGAAGCTGAACGCCGTCGATGTGCGTCGAGTGGCTACACTCCGGCCAACATCCCCGTACTTCCGACACTCAACGGAGTTCCCCCATGAGCAAAGCCCCCGTCCGTGTTGCGATCACCGGTGCCGCCGGCCAGATCGGCTACGCCCTCCTCTTCCGCATCGCCTCGGGCGAAATGCTCGGCAAGGATCAGCCGGTGATCCTGCAATTGCTCGAGATCCCGGATGAGAAGGCCCAGAACGCGCTCAAGGGCGTGATGATGGAACTGGAGGATTGCGCTTTCCCGCTGCTGGCCGGCATGCAGGCCTACAGCGATCCCAACGCCGCCTTCAAGGACACCGACTACGCGCTGCTCGTGGGCGCCCGCCCCCGCGGCCCCGGCATGGAGCGCAAGGATCTGCTATCGGCCAACGCGCAGATCTTCACCGCCCAGGGCAAGGCCCTGAACGCCGCCGCCTCGCGCAACGTGCGCGTGCTGGTGGTGGGCAACCCGGCCAACACCAATGCCTACATCGCGATGAAATCGGCGCCCGATCTGCCGCGCAAGAACTTCACCGCCATGCTGCGCCTCGATCACAACCGCGCCCTCTCGCAACTTGCCGCCAAGACGGGAAAGCCGGTGTCGAGCATCGAAAAACTCGCCGTGTGGGGCAACCATTCGCCCACGATGTACGCTGATTACCGCTTCGCCACCATCGACGGCCAATCGGTGAAGACGATGATCAACGACGACGTGTGGAATCGCGACACCTTCCTGCCCACCGTGGGCAAGCGTGGTGCGGCGATCATCGCGGCGCGGGGGGTGTCTTCCGCCGCCTCGGCGGCCAACGCCGCGATCGATCACATGCGCGATTGGGCGCTGGGCACCAACGGCCGCTGGGTGACGATGGGCATCGCCTCGAATGGCGACTACGGCATCCCGAAGGATGTGATGTTCGGCTACCCGGTCACCTGTGAAGGGGGCGAATACAAGCTGATCGAAGGCCTGCCGATCGACGCCTTCAGCCAGGAATGCATCAACAAGACGCTGGCCGAGTTGATGGAAGAGCAAGACGGCGTCAAGCACCTGCTCTGAATCCACCCACCTGACTGAGCCTGCAGGGCCGGTGCGGCGACGCATCGGCCCTTGTTCCTTGGTAGCCGACGCCGCACCGCAATCCTCATGACCGACGTCTCCCTCCTCCACCCCCGCCAGGTGCTCTTCGACGAAGGTGATGCGCCGCAGTGGCTGCCGGTGTGCGATCACTATGCCGGCGTCGAAGCCCGCATGCAAAAGAGCCTGGCGCTGCAACACGAACTGGGGCCGGTGTTCGACGTCACGCTCGATGGCGAAGACGGCGCGCCAGCCGGTGGCGAGATCGACCATGCGCACCTCATCGCGGCCATGCTGAACTCGCCGCTCAACGCACACGGCCGCGTCGGTGCCCGCGTGGTGCCGGCCAGCCATCCGGCCTTCGAGCCGATGCTGGCGGTGCTGATGGCCCAGGCCGGCGCGCGGCTCGCCTACCTGATGATCCCCAAGCCGCGCGACGCCGCCGAATTCGAGCGCGCCGCGTTGCAGGTGGATGCGATCGCGCTGGCTGCCGGCGTGTCCCGCCCGGTGCCCTTGCACGCCTTGATCGAAACCCATGGCGCGCTGCACGAGGTGTTTCGCATCGCCGCGCATCCGCGCATCGAATCGCTGTCGTTCGGGCTGATGGACTTTGTGTCGGCGCATCGCGGTGCGATTCCGCAATCGGCGATGGGTGTGCAGGGCCAGTTCGAGCACCCGTTGGTGCTGCGCGCCAAGCTCGAGATCGCCGCTGCCTGCCATGCAAACGGCAAAACGCCGTCGCACTGCGTCGTCACCGAGTTCAAGGATCATGCCGCGCTGCGCGCCGCCGTCGAACGCGCCACGCGGCAGCTCGGCTACACACGCATGTGGAGCATCCACCCCGATCAGATCCGCGTCATCGTCGAGGCCTTGTCGCCCAGCGCGGCCGAGATCGACCAGGCGATCGCCATCATCCGCGCAGCCCAGGCCGCCGGCTGGGCGCCGATCAGCCACCGCGGTGCGGCCAGCGGCAACCAGCAGCTGCACGATCGCGCCAGCTATCGCTACTTCTGGCA
>JANMAS010000439.1:0-1702 GCA_031359975.1 Burkholderiales bacterium | reverse complement strand
CCGTGGTCGTGGGTTGATCAGCCCGGCGGCATCAGCGCGGTGGGCCATGCCGGAGGCGGTTTTGCGTTCGACAACGAACAGCCGCGCCACCCGGTGCTGCTGCAGCCGTATCGCCTGGCATCGAAGCTGGTGACGTGTGGTGACTATCTGGCCTTCATTCGCGACGGCGGCTACCGAAGGCCCGAGTTCTGGCTCAGCGACGGCTGGGCCACGGTACAGGCCTGCGGCTGGCGCGCACCGGCGTACTGGGTGTGGGCCGAATCGGCGGGCCAGACAGCTGACACCGATCACCTGGCGGCCGATCGGATCGACGTCTTCACCCTGGCCGGCCTGCGCGCATTCAACGCCGATGAGCCGGTTTGCCACATCAGCTTTTACGAAGCCGCCGCGTATGCCAACTGGGCCGGCGCACGTTTGCCCACCGAGTTCGAGTGGGAGGCCGCGGCGCTGCGACAGGCAGCGGCCCGCGATGCCGATGCGCCGCTGCGGCAACTCTTTGGCACCGTGTGGCAATGGACATCCTCTGCCTACGCGGCGTACCCGGGTTTTCGCCCGTTCGAGGGCAGCGCCAGCGAGTACAACGGCAAGTTCATGATCAACCAGCTGGTGCTGCGCGGCGGCAGTTGCGCCACACCGAGCGGCCATGTGCGCGCCAGCTACCGCAACTTCTTTCCACCCACCGCCCGCTGGCAGTTCTCCGGGCTGCGACTGGCGCAGGACCTTCGATGACCCAAGCGCTGCCCATCCCCTTTTCCGCGTCCGGCGTCTGGCTGCCCGGCGCCTTTGGCGGCGATCTGCTGGCCGGGCTGCGCAAGAGCCCGCGTAGCGTGCCGCCCAAATACTTCTACGACCAGCAAGGCTCGGCGCTCTTCGATCGCATCTGCGAGCTGGACGCGTACTACCCCACCCGCACCGAGCTCGGGCTGTTCGTGCGGCATGGCCGCGAGATGGCCGAGTGCATCGGCGCGCGGGCCGACATCATGGAATTTGGCGCCGGCTCGCTGCTCAAGATCCGCCTCCTGCTCGATACGCTGAATGCGGCGCGGCTGCCGCCCTTGCGCCTGATCCCGGTGGATATTTCCGCCGAGCACCTGCATGAAGGCGCGGCGCGGCTGGCGCGAGACCACCCCGGCCTGACGATCACCCCGATGGCGGCCGATTTCACACGCGGCCTGTCGTGGCCGCCGCTGGCCGGCGCCTCGCGCCGCGTCGGCTTTTTTCCGGGCTCATCGATCGGCAACTTCACCCCGGACGAAGCACTCGGCTTCCTGCGCATGACGGCCGATTGGCTGCGCGGCGGCGGCCTGCTGATCGGCGTGGATCTGGTCAAGGATCCGGCCCGGCTGCACCGCGCCTACAACGATGCGCAGGGCGTTACCGCCGCGTTCAACAAGAACCTGCTGGCGCGCGCCAACCGCGAACTCGGTGCCGACTTCGATCTCGACGCCTTCGATCACTACGCGTTTTACGACCCCGTGCGCCAGCGCATCGAAATGCACCTGGTGAGCACACGAGCCCAGCAAGTGCAGGTGGGCGAGCACCGTTTTGTCTTCGAACAAGGGCAAACGCTGCACACCGAGAACTCGTGCAAGTACACGGTGCGGGGCTTCCAGCAATTGGCCGCCGCCGCCGGTTTCCAGCCCGGGCCGGTGTGGTGCGACGACGAAGCGCTGTTCAGCGTGCACTGGCTGCAGGCGCCGCC
>JANMAS010000425.1:0-1850 GCA_031359975.1 Burkholderiales bacterium | reverse complement strand
GCGCAGGCGCCGTCCACCGGTCGAGCGGCAAGCCGTCGAGATGCACATTCCCGCTATCGAGCCGGCCTTGCGAGGCCATGAGATTGAGGCTGGACCTGCGCGGCGCGGTGGCACGCGTGGGTCGCCAGTTCATCGGCCCTTTCAATCTGGCCATCGAGGCCGGCGAACGTGTGGCCATCGTCGGCCCCAGCGGCGCCGGCAAGTCCACCTTGCTCAATCTCATGGCCTCGCAAGGCCGGCTCGATAGCGGGAATGTGCATCTCGACGGCTTGCCGCTCGACCGGTGGACGGCGCCTGCGCTGGCGCGCCGCCGCGCGGTGCTGCCGCAGTCCCACGCCGTGGCGTTTGGCCTGCCGGTGGAACTGGTGGTTTCGCTCGGTCGTGTGGGGCGCGAGCCTGATACGCAGCAGCCGCGCATCGTGCGTGACGCGCTGGCCCTGGCCAAGGCCGCGCACCTCATCGACCGTCGCTTCGATACCCTCTCCGGCGGCGAGCAGGCGCGGGTGCAACTGGCGCGTGTCTTCGCCCAGCTGTGGGACGAGAATGAAGGCCTGCTGCTGGTGGACGAGCCGCTGGCCGCGCTCGACCCCGGCCTGCAATTCGAGCTGATGGACGCGCTGCAGACCTTCGCCCGCGAACGCGCCCATGCGCTGGTGATGGTGTTGCACGACCTGACCCAGGCGCTCGCCGAATTCGACCGCCTGTGGTTGCTCAAGGGCGGCCGCCAGGTGGCCGATCTGCGCTGCGGCCCCCACGCCGTGCCTGCCTTGGCTCAGCTGTACGGCATCGGCCTGCGCTGGATCGCCGAATCCGACGGCGGCCCGGCTGTGGTGACCCACCGCCACACCGCGCTTTGCCCCTGAAGGCAAAGCAGGTGCACCATGGCGGCCTGTGCCCCACGCCAACCCATCGATCACCATGAACACACCCGCCCAAGCCACCCGGATGGAGCATGACAGCCTCGGCGACATCGCCGTGCCCGCCAACGCGCTCTACGGGGCACAAACCCAGCGCGCGATCGACAACTTCCCGATCGGCGGTGGGCCGATGCCGGCGGCGTTTGTGCGCGCCTTGCTGCAGATCAAGCAAGCCGCGGCCAAAGTGAACGCCCGCCTGGGCGAGCTGGACGCCGACATCGCCGCAGTGATCGACCAGGCCTGCGCCACCCTGCTGGCCAGCGATTTCATGCCGCACTTTCCGGTGGACGTGTACCAGACCGGCTCGGGCACCAGCTCCAACATGAACGCCAACGAAGTGATCGCCCGGCTCGCCACCGGGCAGCTCGGCCGGCCGGTGGATGCCAACGATCATGTCAATCGCGGCCAGAGCAGCAACGATGTGATCCCTTCGGCCGTGCACGCCAGCGCCGCCATCGCCATTGCCGAACAGCTGCTGCCGGCGATCGCGCATCTCTCGTCCACCATCCGCACCAAGGCCGATGCGGTGCATCACCACATCAAGACAGGCCGCACCCACCTGATGGATGCGATGCCGGTGCGCCTGAGCCAGCCGCTGCAAGGCTGGGCTGCGCAACTCGATGCGCAGGCCGAGCGGCTGCGGGTGTCGCAACACGAGCTGTGCCAACTCGCCCTCGGCGGCACCGCGGTGGGCACCAGTGTGAACGCGCATCCCGAGTTTGCACAAGCCGTGGCCAACGAGCTGGCCGCGTCATCCGGCCTGCCCTTTGTGCGCGGCCACAACTTCTTTGCGCTGATGGGCTCGCAAGACACGGCGGTGGCCGCATCGGGCCAGCTCAAGGCACTGGCGGTGACGCTGATGAAGATCAGCAACGACCTGCGCTGGATGAACTCCGGCCCGCTCGCGGGCTTGAGCGAGATCGCCTTGCCGGC
>JANMAS010000413.1:0-6192 GCA_031359975.1 Burkholderiales bacterium | reverse complement strand
CGGGCCAAGGCGGCCGGGCGGGGGCGCCAGGCGGGAGCGGCCGCCTGACGCCGGCCCCAACGAGCGCGATGGGTGTTTCAGCGCGCCGCTGGCGCCACCAGTTTCAGCCCCATGATCGCCGGATCGTGATCCGACGAACGGAACGCGCTGGGTGTGTAGAGATCCGGCGCGCAGGTGGTGCACGAGGGCTGTTTGAACTCGAGGTTGTAGTCGAGGAACGATGGCTCATCGGCATTGATGTGCCAGTCGATCGCCTTGTTCACCTTCGGGCTCAGGCGGGTGGTGGTGAACAGGTGATCGAGCCGCCCGGAGGCGCCGTCGAACACGTACGAGTAGGCCAGCTCGCCGGGTGCTGAGCGCTGGATCTCGTCCACAAAACCGTGGCTGGTGAGATCGAAGATCGGATCTTCCTGCGCGTAGGCGTTGAAATCGCCCGCCAGGGCCACGTCCGGCTGGCCGCTGCTCACCTGGAGCTGGGCAACGAAGGCGCGCAGCGCCTGCGCCTGCAGCACACGCTGGTTGTTCCAGCAGCCCTGCAGATCGCCCTGATCGGCATCGAGGCCGGTGGCATCGATGCAGCTCTTGGATTTGAAGTGGTTGGCCACGAACGTGAAGCGCGCGCCGTTGGGGTGTGAGAAGGTCTGCGCCAGGGGCGGCCGGTTGTGCACCGGGTTGGTATCGCTGGCGGAGGTGCCCACCAGGCCCAGGCGCGCGGGCTTGTAGATCATGGCCACCTTGATGGCATCGGTGCCGGTGCCGCTGACGGGATCGGGCACCACCTGGTAGGTACCGGCGCCGAGAATGGCATTCACGCCATGGACCAGGTTCTGCACCGCCACCGGGCCGTTGTTCTGCATCTCCATCAGAGCCACCGCATCGGCATCGATCGCCGCGAGGGCCTCGATCGTCTTGGCGCGTTGGCGGTTGAACTCCGTGGCGTTGTTGGCGCCGCGGCAATTGGAGGCCAGCACCACGCCACCGAGGCTGCAGCCCTGGCCGGTCTGGCCATCGGCCGTACCGCCATCGAGAAAAGTGGTGAAGTAGTTGAGCGTGTTGAAGCTGGCCAGCGCGAGGTTGCCGCCAACATTGGGCGGGGTGCTCTTGCGTGCGTTCTTGCGGGCGATCAGCGGCGCTTCGGTGGGATGCAGCTTGTAGTCGCCGAAGCCGGTGTTGGTGCTGGTGGCCAGGCCGTAGTCGATCACGCCCACCAGGCCGCTTACCTTGTCGCCTGCACGGGTGGTGTTGTCTTGCCCGAGGTAAGGCGTGGGATTGGGGTTCTGGAACGAGCTGCCGTCGTCGAGCAGGATGCGGCGACGCGCATTCTTGGCCGCTGCCGCGTTGGCGCTTGGCCCGGGGCGAAACGCGTTGGTCGGGCTTTCCATGCGCCCGCCCGACGACAACGATAGCTGACCGTAGCGGCCCTGGAAAAAGTTCTGCGAGACGGTGAGGCTGCGGGTGATACGCACCAGCATGCCTTCGACCTTTTCGAGATCGTCGTTCACCACTTCCGGGAAGTCGATCGCTAGGGGGCTGATCGAAAAACCACTGCCCAGCACCTGCAACGCGCTGGTGCCGGTGAGTTCGGTCACTGTATGCGCCAGCGTGTCAGCGTTGGTCGCGGCGCCGACATTGAACTCCGCCACCGTGCCGTTGACCTGGATCAACTGGCCCGCCACCACCGTAGGCGCCGAACCGGTGAACACGAAGAGACCGTCCGATGTGCTGCTGTCGCCATCGCCTGCGGCATCCTGGATGAAGTAGCCGTTGTTGTTGACCTTTGTCACCACGCCGTTGGTGGTGACCAGCGTGCCCACCAGGGGGCTGGTGCCGCCGGAGCCCTGGATCGTGAAGATCGCCGCTGCCGTGGGCGTGACACCGCCGCAGCTGCTGGCTGGCGAGCCGGTGTTGCGCGGGCTGGGTGTGCCGGTGCCGAGATCGGCGCTGTTGTTGTCGGTATCGGTGCAGCCGCCTTGGGCGCGCAGCGACGCGGTGGTGGCCGTGATCAGCGGCGCGGCGGCGGCGCCTTCGAAGAAGTTGGCCACACCGTAGCCCACCAGGTCGACGATCTGGGCCAACTGCGCAGGCGAACACAGCGTGGAGCCGCCATTGCAAGCCAGGCCGGTGGCGGTACTCATCAGGGCCACCTTGCCGGAGGTCGAACTGAGATTGGTGGTGCCTGTGACGTCGGGCGCCGGCAGCGCGGCACCCGTGACGGAGGAGGCCAGGCCGACGAGCAGAAACTGGCCGGGCTGCAGCACCAGCGCGGGCAGGGCCACCACGGGGTTGGCGGCAAAGTGGCCCGTGCCGGTGGACGACGCGTACTGCACCGACCATCCCGCCACGCTCACCGGCGCCGCGCTGGCATTCAGCAGCTCCACATAGTCGCTGGCAAACGTGTTGCCGTTGCCGCCGTAGACCTGGCTGATCACCACGCCCTGCGTGGATGCGGCGGCGGCCTGGACGCCAAGGGCCAGTGCGATGGCGGTGAGGGTGGGGAGAGTCTTCATGGGGTGGTGCGGCCCGGTGCGGTCGAAGGGAGTATCGGTGGAGGGTGCGGCGGCGGCGCGCGCACGGATCGGGGGCATCCTTGCGCCGCCGCTTCTCTTTTTTGGTGAGCGATCAGCGCAGCATCAGAGCGCGCCGTTTTCCCACGGGCCGGTGATTGCGAAGGTGATGCCCGGCGTCTGGATGTTGACGAACAGCCATTCGTTGTAGAAGCAGGCGCCAGCCAGCTCGGAGCCGCGATAGTCTTGATCGAACACACGACCGGAAGGCCGTGTGAGGCTGCCGAATCCACCAGCGGAGAAGTCGAGGTTGTTGGCGCAGAACGGGAAGATGGTGCCGTCCACCGTGAGGCCACGCAGACGCTGTGGCGACACATTGCCGTCTTCGCACAGCAGCAAGCTGCCGCGCGGGCTCCAGGCGATGTTGTCGGGGTTGTCCAGCGTGGCATCGCCCGTCGATTCGAAGATCAGCGTGAGCGTTTCGCGGCGCGGATCGTAGGCAAAGATCTGGCCGTTGCCGGCCACGCCGCCGCTGGTGGAGCAGATGTAGATCTGGCCGTTGCCGTACCAGCAGCCTTCGCCACGCACGATGCTCGATGCGCCCTGGCTCAGGCCCTGCGCGCGCACGCCGCCGTAGCTCGTGCCGCTGGTGAACATCTTGGCGGGTTGCACGATGTCCACCCAGCTCACGTTCCAGGTGGTGCCGTTCGCAAAGCCCACGCCAGTGTTGAAGTAGTTCGTGCTCACGCCTTCTATCACGATGGTGGCGTTGGTGGGCGCGTCGAGCTTCATCATCTGCAGCTTGCCGCCCTTGCGCAGCTTGCTCGGCACCGTGGGGATGAAGCGATAGAAGCCGCTCGGCGTGGCATCTTCGGTTTCATACACGATGCCGGTGGCGGGATCGACAGCGCAGGCTTCGTGCGAGAAGGCGCCCAGGCCCACCAGGGCGGTGGGCTGCGCGACGCGGAATGCGGGCACTTCGAACACCCAGCCATGCTGCAAGGTGTACGGATTTTCGCCGCCCACCACGGTGTGCGGGCCGACGCTGGTTTCTTCGCAGGTCAGCCATGATCCCCAGGGCGTGGCTCCGCCGGCGCAATTGCGGATCGTGCCCGAGATCGATGCATGGCTGCTGAGCCACTGGCCGGAGCGCTTGTTGAAGGTGAGGTTGGTGGTGCCGCCGTCGGCACGCGAATCGAAAGTCACCAGCGACGACGCGAACGAGCCGCTGGTGCCGCCCTGTTCGTGGTTGCGCACGAGCACCAGCTTGTTGCGGTCCACCGCGCAGATGTCCATGCCGTCATGCAGCGAAGGCGTGGGCACGCCGTCGTCCATCAGATCGCCCGTCCAGCCGTAGGAGCTGTACCGGAAGCCCGCGGGCAACTGCAGGAGCGGCAAGCCGGTTGAATCGTCGTTCACCGGCGCGAGGGGGCCGTAATCGGGGCTGTAATCGAGCCGGCGAATCGGCCGGCCGGAGGCGCCGATCACCTCGAACGGCATCAGCACGGTGGCTGCGGCAGCCGCACCACCGACGAGAAAGTGCCGCCGTGAAGGGGCCTGGCTGGACAAGTCGTCAGCCATCCAGGCGGCAGATTCGGGCGAGGTGTTGCGGGCGTCGAAAACGGGTGAGTCGGACATGGGCGCTCCAGGGTGGGATGGATGGGCGCGCCATGGCGCAATGATGCGCAGATCACCGCGGCTACGACGCACCGCCAGTGTTGGTGGCCAGCATGACGCTGGCATGTAGGGCGGCGGCTAGTCCGGAGCTAGTGCCGGGCTGGTACCCGGCTAGTCTGCGCAGACCGTCTCGCGCATCTGGAACGCTTGCGCGGTGTTGAGCGCATGCCGGATCGTCATGTCCATGTCGAGATAGCGAAAGGTGCCCAGGCGGCCGACGAAGGTGACACGCGGCTCGTCGCGAGCCATGGCCTGATAGCGCTGCAGCAGCGAGTTGCCCTCCACCAGATGCACCGGGTAGTAGGGCGTGTCTTGCGGGCCAGCCGCACGGCTGAACTCGCGGAAGCACACGCTGCGGCGATGGGTTTCCCAGGGTGCGAAGTGGGCGTGCTCGGTGATGCGGGTGAAGGGCACGGCTTCGTCGCACTGGTTCATCACCGCGCAGCCCTGCACATCGCCGTCGCTGTCGATGCGTTGGAAGTCCAGCGTGCGATAGGGCAGCATGCCCAGCTCGCGACCGAAAAATTCGTCGATCGGGCCCGAGAAGAAGACGTGATCGAAATGGCCCAAATCGGCCTGCCCGAGCTGGCTGCCCAGCTGCACGCCGATGCGCGGATGATCGAGCATGCGCGCCACCATCGCGGTGTAACCCGATTCGGGGATGCCCTGGTGGCGGTGGGCGAAGTAGTTGTCGTTGTAGTTGAAACGCACCGGCAGGCGGGCCATCACGCTGGCCGGCAGCAGCTTGGGATCGATGCCCCATTGTTTGCGGGTGTAGCCCTTGAAAAACGCCTCGTACAGCGCGTGGCCCACGGTGCGCAGCGCCTGATCCTCGAAGCTGCATGGTGGCTCGTTGGCGAGGGTGGATCGCTGCGTCACCCAGGCTCGCGCCTGCTGCGGCGACATCGCATCGCCGGCAAACTGGTTGATCGTGTGCAGGTTGATCGGCAGCGAGTACACACGTCCGTTCACACAGGCTTTCACCCGGTGCACATAGGGCCGGAAGGTGGCGAAGCGATTCACGTACGCCCACACGTCGTCGTCGTCGGTATGGAAGATGTGCGGCCCGTAACGATGCAGCATCACACCGCTGCGCTCATCGCGTTCGGTATGGCAATTGCCGCCCACATGATCACGGCGCTCGTGCACCTCCACCCGGTGGCCTTGCATGGCCAGCTCGCGTGCGATCACGGCGCAGGCGAGCCCGGCGCCAGCCAATCCGATTCGCATCAAGGTCTCCTTTTCAATCCAAGGCCTGTCGCGAGCGCGCTCAGGTTTTTTTGTAGGCGGGGATCAACGAGGCATCGCCCGGGCGCCGATAGCGGCGGCCCTCGCGGCGGCCGTGGTGCAGGTAGTGCGTGGCGGCGTCGAGCCCGGAGCGCGCTACGTCCACATTCATCGCCAGGTATTCCTCGGCCACAAAATCGGCGGGCAGCGGTTCGACCGGGGGATCGTTGGCGCGTTGACGCCGCGCGCCGCGCGCGCCGGCCGCCCGATCCACGGGCCACCAGCTGCCCACCGCGCCGAGCCACCGCGGCCAGACGCCTGGTGGCTGCCGCGGCGCCGATGCGAAGCGGCCGCGGTTCAATCCACCCGCGTCGGCATGCTGGCGGCGCAAGGCCTGCAAATCACGCAGCTCCCGCTCAAGTCGCTCGCGCACATCGTTGAGCGACAGCGGGCCGGCATCGGGGGCCATCCGATCCGGTGTCGATGGGGCTGACGAGGGCCTGCGCGTGGTGATGGCCGCATCGATGGTGGGCACCGTTCGCGGCACCGGGGTTCGGATCGACGCGGCCACCAGGCCGGTTTGGCCGGCATGCGCGTCGCGCACCTGGCACCAGAAGGCGTGGCTGCCGCTGTGGGCCAGCCGCTCGCGCCAGCGGCTGCGCAGGGTGTCGAACTCCTGCTCCAGGCGCGCCAGCGCGTGCCGGCCAAACCGGCCTGGTGGCCGCGTCGATCCGAACCCCGGTGCCGCGAACGGTGCCCACCATCGATGCGGCCATCACCACGC
>JANMAS010000409.1:0-2554 GCA_031359975.1 Burkholderiales bacterium | reverse complement strand
ATCGGCCGCGGCCAGGCGGCGGCGCCAGGTGGTGAGGCCGAAGGCCACGTTCTCGCGCACCGTGAGATGCGGGAACAGCGCGTAGCTCTGGAACAGATAGCCGATGCGGCGATCCGGCGCCGCCACATCGATGCCGGCGGCGCTGTCGAACAGCGTGCGCGCGCCGATGCGCACATGGCCGGCGCGCGGCGCGAGCAAGCCCGCCATGGCCTGCAAGGTGAGCGACTTGCCGGCGCCCGACGGCCCATACAGCGCGACCACCGGCGCTGCGGACGCGAAGGCCACGTCGAGCTCGAAACGGCGCTGGCCATCGGCCACGCCGAGCTGCAGGGCCACATCGATCATGGCCGGTGACTCAAGGCTTGCCGAACCCGAAGCGGACCAGGATGGCCTGCGCTTCCGGTGCCACGAGGAAGGCCGCGAAATCGCGCGCCAGGGCCTTGTTACGGCTCTCGCTGATCACCGCCACCGGGTAGCGCACCGGCGCATGGCCGTCCACGGTCTGCACCACATTGACCTTGTCGGCCATCATCGCCGCATCGGTGCGATACACCAACCCGGCCTCGGCCTCGCCACGGGCCACGTAATCGAGCACCTGGCGCACGCTGTCGCCCTGCACGAACTTCGGCTCCAGCGTGGCCCACAGGCCGGCGGCGGTCAGTGCCTGCTGGGCATACCGCCCCACCGGCACCGAGGCCGGCTTGCCGATCGCGATGCGCTTCACGGCGGCGCCCGCCAAATCCGCCAGCGCCTTCACCGGCGGCGCTTCCTGGGCGGGCACGATGAGCACGAGGGTGTTGGTGGCGAAGTCGCGGCGCGTGTGGGCATCCACCAGTTTCTGCGCCACGCCGCGGTTCATCGTCTCCTGGTCGGCGCTGGCCAACACATCCACCGGCGCGCCCTGCTCGATCTGCTGGATCAGCACGCCCGAGGCCGCGAAGTTGAAGCGCACGCTGATGCCCGGCTGGCCGGCCTCGAAGCGCGCGCCGATGGCCTTGAAGGCATCGGTGAGGCTGGCGGCCGCGGAGACCGTGAGTTGCCGGGCGGCAGCCGCCAGCGGAAACACGACGGCGGCGAGCAGCACAACACGAGGAATGAGCCTGCGCAAGTCAGCCATGGGATGGGATCTCCGGAAGTTCAACGAAGAGAGAAATAGCGGTTTGACGCCACCAGGATGGCGATCGACAGCAACGAGGTGATGATCACCAGCAGCAGCGCCAGATCGTTCTGGCTGGCCTGCACCGCGTCATAGATCGCCATCGACAGCGTCTGCGTTTGTTGCGGGATCGATCCGGCCACCATCAGCGAGGCGCCGAACTCACCCATCGCCCGCGCAAACGCCAGCAGCGTGCCGGCCAGGATGCCGGGCCAGGCCAGCGGCAGCGTCACCCGCATGAAGGCCGACCAGCGCGACTGGCGCAGCGTGCGCGCCGCCGCTTCCAGCGTGCGATCCACGTGGTCGAAAGCGGCGCTGGCGGACTTGAGCACCAGCGGCAACGCCACCAGCGCCGAGGCGATCACCGCGCCATGCCAGTTGAAGACGATCGTGTAGTCGAAATGCTCGCGCAGCCAGGCGCCCAGCGGGCTGCGCCGGCCCATGGCCATCAGCAAACCGTAGCCCAGCACCGTGGGTGGCAGCACCAGCGGCAGCATGCAGACAGCCTCGAGCACGCCGCTGCCCCAGAAACGATGCCGCGCAAAAACCCAGCCCAGGCCGAGCCCGAACACGAGCGCCAGCAGCGTGGCCACCGAAGCCACCTTCAGCGAGAGCCACAGCGGATGCCAATCGACGGCGCCGAGAGCGAGAAACATGCGTTCGGTAGTCAACTACATAACGAAGCGTGCATGATAGCCGCATCAGCGGCCGCACCGGCGGCCGCGCGGGTTCAGCCGATCGTCATCAGGCTCGCGTTGCCGCCGGCAGCGGCGGTGTTCACCGACACGCTGCGCTCCACCATCAGTCGCTCGACGGCAAAGGTGCCCGCGCCGCGCGCGCCGGCCGCAGCCGCCTGCAGGCCCACGATCGGCCCTGGCCGGCGCGCCAGCGTCTGGCTGCACTCGCGCACCGCCGTGGCATCGCCGTGTATCAAGGCCGCATCGAACAGCGCCTTGGTGCCATCAGCAACCAAACTGATGCGTGCCTTCAGCGGCGCAGGCAACTCGGCGAGCAGGCTGCGGCTGCATTCCGATGCCACCCACACCGCGCCGGCATCCGCAGCCAGCACATGGGCCAATTGATGCAGCAGATCGCCACGCTCGGCGGCCACGCACAGCACCGCCGCGCGCGGCCGCAGTGCATACGTGTTGCGCTCGCCGGTGGGGCCGGGCAAGGTGAGTGACAAACCCACCGGCGACGACTGCCCCAGCGCATCGCCACACGCCGCCACCGCCGCTTCATCCTGCCACTGGCCCGTGCCATGCCCTTGCAGCCAGCCGGTGAGCTGGCGCAGCGATTCGAGCTGCCGCTGCCGGGCCGTGCGCGCGTCGCCGTCGATCCTGGCCAATGGCAGGATGAAGCGGCGGTGGCGGCGTGTGGCGATGCGCTGGGCCTGTC
>JANMAS010000364.1:0-8911 GCA_031359975.1 Burkholderiales bacterium | reverse complement strand
GCCATCCCGATCAAGGCGCTGATGGCGCGCAACGCCCAGGTCGATTGGGCCCAGGTGGGCGATCTGCTGTATGGCTGCGCCAACCAGGCCGGTGAAGACAACCGCAACGTGGCGCGCATGGCGGGCCTCTTGGCCGGCCTGCCGCTGGAAGTTGGCGGCGCCACCCTCAACCGCCTGTGCGGCTCCGGCCTGGACGCAGTCGGTACGGCCGCGCGTGCCATCCGCGCCGGCGAGGCCCAGCTGATGATCGCCGGCGGCGTGGAAAGCATGAGCCGCGCGCCCTTCGTGATGCCCAAGGCCGACAGCGCTTTTTCGCGCACCAACGCGGTGTACGACACCACCATCGGCTGGCGCTTCGTCAACAAGCTGATGAAGGATGCCTACGGTGTCGACTCGATGCCCGAAACCGCCGAAAACGTGGCCACCGAATTCAAGGTGTCGCGCGAAGACCAGGATCGTATGGCGCTGGCTTCGCAACTGAAAGCGGTGGCGGCGCAGAAGCGCGGCTTCTTCGATGCCGAGATCACGCCGGTGACGATCGCGCAGAAGAAGGGCGATGCGATCGTCGTGGCCCGGGATGAACATCCGCGCGAAACCTCGCTGGAGGTGCTGGCCAAGCTCAAACCCATCGTGCGCGCCGACGGCACCATCACCGCCGGCAACGCCTCCGGCGTCAACGATGGCGCCTGCGCCATCCTGCTGGCCAGCGAAGCCGCCGCCGCCCGCAACGGCCTCACACCGCGCGCCCGCGTGGTGGCCATGGCCACCGCCGGCGTGCCGCCGCGCATCATGGGCATCGGCCCGGCGCCGGCCAGTCAAAAGGCACTGGCGCTGGCCGGTTTGACGATCGCGCAGATCGACGTGATCGAGCTCAACGAAGCCTTCGCCGCGCAAGGCCTGGCGGTGCTGCGCCAACTCGGCATCGATGACGACGATGCGCGGGTCAATCCCAACGGCGGCGCCATCGCGCTGGGCCACCCGCTCGGTGCCAGCGGCGCGCGCCTGGCCACCACGGCGGTGAACCAGCTGCACGCCAGCGGCGGCCGCTACGCGCTGTGCACGATGTGCATCGGGGTGGGGCAGGGCATCGCGGTGGTGCTGGAGCGGGTATGAGTTTGCGTACGGCGCTATGCGCCTGGGTGTGCTGGCTCGTCTGCTGCGCGGCGCAGGCGGATCCCGGCCGAGATGCGGAAGCAAGCACGCACCCCTTTCCCTTTCATGCCGCCTATGCGGCGGGCGTGATCAAGCCCAACGATGTTTCGCAGGCCGAGATGGACGAAGCCGTGCTGCGCCACCATCGGGCCTGGGCCAAGCGCTATCTGCGCGATAGCGGTGGCGACGGCACCTGGGTGAAATACGACAACACCGATTCCACCGTGTCTGAAGCGCATGGCTACGGCATGGTGATTGCCGCCTACATGGCCGATCGGGCCACTTTCGATTCGATGCTCGATTACTTTCTGGCCCATCCGAGCACCATCAGTCCGCACTTGATGGCGTGGAAACAAACGCTGGTCGGCGGTGTGATGAAGGATGTCGAAGGCGCCGATTCCGCCACAGACGGCGATCTCGACATCGCCTACGCCTTGCTGCTCGCCGATGCGCAATGGGGCGCCTCGAAGCCACGCTACAAGGCCTTGGCGCTCAAGGTGTTGAGCGACATCCTCGCGCACGAGGTGAATCCGGCCACGGCGACGTTCACACCCGGCGATTGGGCCAGCGGTGCGGACAAGCTCCACACCCGCCCGTCGGATTTCATGACCGGCCATCTGCTCGCCTTTGCGCAGGCCGATGCCGCCCATGCCGATGCGTGGCGGGGCCTGTACGACCGGGTGGCATCGATCGTCAACGATCAGTTCGCCAACGGCAGCGGGCAGACGGGCCTGATGCCCGATTTCATGGTGCAGTCCGGCACGCGCTTCGTGCCGGTCGAGGGCAAGTATCTGGAGTCTCGCCACGATGGCGATTTCAGCTACAACGCCTGCCGCACGCCGTGGCGCCTGAGCCTGTCGGCGGTTGTGCAGGGCCGCAACGAGATGATCGCGCCGCTGCGCCAGCAAGCGAGCTGGATCGAGTCGGCCGCGGGGGGCCGGCCCACGGGTATTCGCGCCGGCTACACCATTGCCAACGGCCCCAACGGCGAGCCGTTCGTGCGCTATGACGACCTGGCCTTCACCGCGCCGTTCGCCGTCAACGCGATGCTGGGCGGCCCTTCTTCGCAAGCCTGGCTGAATGCCTTGTGGCGCTCGATCACCGGCGGCGACTATGGCCCGAAGGTGGATTACTTCGGCGACAGCATCCGCATGCAGGTGCTGATCACCGTGTCGGGCAACTGGTGGGTGCCTTGATCAACCCGCATCCCAGGGGCTGATCACCGGCGTGGGCAACTCGCTGAAGTGCCGCAGATTGCGCGTGACAAGCGTCGCCTTTCGGGCCACGACGATGCCGGCGATCTGCGTATCTCGAATGTCAACCGGTCGCCCGGCGCGTTGACGTGTTGCCGCGATGGCGGCCGCTTCGATTGCCGCACCGTGATCGAATGGCAGGACACGATTCTGCAGATCATCCTGGAGCAGTGATTCGAAGCTGGTCTCCAGGGCCCGGCGACGCTTGCTGACGGGCAGCAGCGAAAGCCCGAGACGGCTCTCGAAGACAGTGATGCTGGTGATCCATATCGACTGCGACGGTTGAGCGTCCAGCCAAGCCAGCACCTCGGCGTCGGGCTGTGCCCGCATCAACGCGGAAAGCACGTTGGTATCGAGGACGATCACTTGCCAAAGGCCAGAGGGCGCGCCGCTTGGCCGCGCAGTTCGGGGATGTCTTCCCGAAGGCCGACCCTGGCAAAACGGGAGGCGATTCGGGTGCCGAGGCCCGAGGCCGGCTGCGCGGGTTCGGTAAGCGCATTGCGCAGGATCTGCCGCACCTCCTCTTCCATGCTGTGCCCGTGGCGCTGCGCACGCTGTTTGAGATGCAGCTTCAGGTCATCTTCGAGGTGACGAACCGTGAGTTGCGCCAAGGCGGACTCTCCACAGGATTGGAATTGATATCATGATATCAGTTGGATCGGTATGCGCACCCGTGACTTCTCAGGCCGCCGCACCAGGCTTGCCCAGTCAGGCGCCCAGATCGATCAACACCTCGAACACGCAGCAGATGACCGGCATGGTTTCGGCCGGCTCGCGCCCCACGCGCAGGCATTCGCGCGCGAAGTAGACCCAATGCGCCTGGCGCCAATGGGCGAGCGAGCCGTCGCCCTCGGCTTCGATGCCGGCGTATTCGGCGGTTACCGCGCAGAACGGCACCACCACCACACGGGTGAGCCGCGTCACCAGCGCCAGTTCGAAGCGGTGGTTCACCACGATCTCGATGTCGCCGGTGGCGGGCACCGGCTGCTTGTCGGCCTCGTAGGCCCACAGCAGGCCGGTACCGGCGCGTTTTTTGCCCTGGCGTATGAGCGCCAGCAGCTCCTGGGAGAGTTCGGGTGAATCGCCGTAACCATCCACCTGCACACGGCCGGACGGCAGGCTGATGTTCAACGCCGCCAGTTGCGCCAACGCGGCATCGACGCTGGGCAACGAGCTCGTCGTCATGGCTTGAACACGGCATGCGCCGCACCGTGAAAGTCCATCGGCTCGGGATCGCCCTTCTTGCGCGCCTTGCTGCGGGCGATGTCGTGGTCCATGTCGGCGGGTATGAAGGTGACCGCCTTGCCGGCATGTCGGGCACCGAGCATCTCGTCGCGGGCGATGTCGCCGCCCCCGATGGCGACGATCTCATGGCTGGTGGCAACGATCGCCTCCGACGTGGGCGCCAGGCGGTCGGTGGCAGGCACCAGCCCGCCCCAGCTTGAATCGGCCACGTAGAACACCACGTCCACATGGGGAGACAGCTTCACATTGCCGTCTCGTGCCAGCACCGAGACGATGCCGATGGTGGTGAACCCGCGGCGCTTGGCGAGAGCGTAGACGGCGCCGATGCCCTGCTCGGTGGCACCGATGTTCACCAGCGTGGTGGCCGGATCGTGGGCGTCGAGCACCTGTCGGGCCTGCGCCAGCATCGCCGGTTCGTCGTCGTAGCCGGCGCCGGAGTAGCCGGCGAAGGTGAGCACGCTCTTGTGCTGGCCCGCCACGTAGGCCTGGATATCGGCCAGGCTGGCCTCGCGGGCCACCGGCGACGAGCTGCATCCCGCCACCATCATCGGCGCCATCACGCACAGCGACATCCAGTGTGTCAGCGTGCGCATCGTTGCGCCCGCTCTGGAGCGGCTCCCCTCATACCGGCGAGTCTGAAGTGCATGGCGGTGTCCTTGAGAGGTGAAAACCAACACCCGGAGTGTGTATCCACCGATGGCGGCGGCAAAGTCGATTCAATTCCTTGGAATATCGATCAAGGGCTTGACGTCGGCGTGCTGCAGCTTCGGCCGATCGGCCTCGATCGCTGCGAGCGGCTGCACCTCCCGCATCGTGGCCAGGCAGCGGCGGGTGAGCTCCTGGTAGGTGTGTGTGCCCGCGAGCTTCCAGGCGATTTCCTGATCGCTCAGCTCGCGGCGCACCTTGGCCGGCACGCCTGCCACCAGCGAGCGGGGCGGGATCTGCATGCCGGCGGGCACAAACGCGCTCGCCGCCACGATCGATTGCGCGCCCACGACCGCGTCGTCCATCACCACCGCGTTCATGCCCACCAGCGCGTCGCGGCCCACGGTGCAGCTGTGCAGCACCGCGCCGTGGCCGATGTGGCCGTTTTCCTCGACCACCGTGTCGTGCTGCGGAAAACCGTGCATGACACACGTGTCTTGCACATTGGCGCCGGCCTTCAGCACCACGCGGCCGAAGTCGCCACGCAAGCTGGCGCACGGGCCCACGTAGCAATGCGGGCCGACGATCACATCGCCGATCAGCACGGCGGTGGGATGCACGTAGGCGGTGGGGTCCACCACCGGAATCACGCCTTCGATCGAATAACAGGGCACGGGCGTCTCCTCGGAAGCAAGCGGCCATGTTCGCATGCGGCCCCGGTCAATAATCGTTGGACGCATTCCCTCGAACATCCCGGAGACACATCGCATGAAGATCCACAAGCCCGCCGTGCTTGCCGCGGCCGCACTCGCCAGCTCGATGGCCCTGGCCGACATCACCGTCGGCGTCACCGTGTCGGCCACCGGCCCGGCCGCGTCGCTCGGTATCCCGGAGAAGAACACCATCGCGCTGATGCCCAAGACGATCGCCGGCCAGAAGGTGAACTACATCGTGCTCGACGATGCCAGCGACACCACCGCCGCGGTGGGCAATGCCCGCAAGCTGATCACCGAAAACAAGGTGGACGTGATCATCGGCTCCACCACCACGCCCAACTCGCTGGCGATGATCGACGTGGTGGCCGAATCGCAAACGCCGATGATCTCGATGGCCGCCTCGGCACGTATCGTGGAGCCGGTCGATGCGAAGAAGAAGTGGGTCTTCAAGACGCCGCAAAACGACATCATGATGTCGCTGGCCATCGCCGAGAACATGGCCAATGCGGGTGTCAAGACGGTGGGCTTCATCGGTTTTGCCGATGCCTACGGCGAAGGCTGGTTCAACGAGTTCAGCAAGGCCGCCGGCCTGAAGAAGCTGCAGATCGTGGCCAGCGAGCGTTATGCGCGCACCGATACCAGCGTCACCGGCCAGGTGCTCAAGCTGATGGCCGCCAAGCCCGATGCGATCCTCGTCGCCGGCTCCGGCACCCCCGCCGCGCTGCCGCAGAAAACGCTCAAGGAGCGCGGCTACACCGGCAAGTACTACCAAACCCACGGCGTGGCCAACGCCGACTTCCTGCGTGTGGGAGGCAAGGATGTCGACGGCACCTTCCTGCCGTCGGGCCCGGTGCTGGTGGCCGATCAACTGCCGGCGAGCAACCCGGTGAAGAAGTCAGCCGCGGCCTATGTGGCGGCGTATGAGGCGGCCTACGGCAAGGGCACCGTGTCCACCTTTGGCGGACATGCATGGGATGCCGGTTTGCTGATGGCGGCGGCCGTGCCGGTGGCACTGAAAACCGCTCAGCCCGGCACGGCGGCCTTCCGCAGCGCGCTGCGGGATGCGCTGGAGCAGGTGAAAGAGCTGCCGGGCGCGCATGGGATCTTCAACATGTCGGCAACCGACCATCTGGGGCTGGATCAGCGGGCGCGGGTAATGGTGAAGATCGAGGGTGGGGGGTGGAAGTATCAGCCGTAGGCCACAGGACGGCCAAACCGACTCAAACCACGCACAACGCCTGCGCTCCGCCCCGCACCGCATCCACAACGAGCCGCCGATCGAAGGTGGCCAGTTGGCCGCCGTGGGCCTGCGCCAGGGCCAGCAGATAGGTGTCGGTCACCTGGGCCGAGTTCAGTAGGCGAGAGGTGTCGATTCGCGCATCGAGCAGGCTGATGTCATCGGGCCAGAAGGTGTGGCCGGGCAGGGCGCGCAGGCCGGTCAGCAGTTTGGCGACAGCGGCCGGCGTGCCTGGCGAGGTTGGGTAGCGCGGGTGGCCGACGATGCGCAGCAGGCCGTTTTCGGTGATCGGGCAGGTGGCCCAGGCCTGGTGGCCCTGCCGCTCGAACCAGTCATGCGCCGCGTCGTGCTGTACATGCGCCGGATCGACCAGGGCGATGAGCACATTCACGTCCAGCAGAAACGGTGCGGCGGTGGCTGATGTGGGTGTGGGTTGGATCGGGCTCACGGCAGCTCATCGCGAAGCTGGTTCACCAGCGCCATCGTGACCGGCGCCGCGTCGGCCCTGGCCGCCAGCAAGGGGATGCCGTTGCGGGTTTTGCCTGCCGCCGGTTCGCGCCTGAGCGCCTGGCGCGCCAGCGCGGAAATCACTTCGCCCACGCTCACTTGCTGGCGCGCGGCCAGGCTCTTCGCGGCCATCAGCACATCGTCGTCAATCGCCAGGGTGGTTCGCATCGCTTCTCCTCTTGTTCGTTGGCGCTGACGCCAGAAGTAGCTGGCATCAAACATCACGCATCGTACATCTACCGTTCAATCTGAGGACTGGGCCGCCGCCTAGGGTTTCTCCCAGGCCAATCTTTCCGTAGGTGACTTGCGTCTCCAACGTCATGCCCATAAAATAACCCGAACGGTCGGTCGATAATGTTTGATCCCTGACACGCCGCCATCGTTCCCCCTTGACTCGCCGGTAAGCGGCATCTACCGTCCCCGTGAGCCCCGCGTTGTCGCCCTCCACCAAGGCAGCCCCATGCAGGATCGTTCCCCCCAGCAAACCGCCGACCGCGTGCGCGAAGGCATGTTCGCCAACGATCGGGCGTCCAAGGCGCTGGGGATGCAGATCGTTTCGGTGACACCCGGCTCCGCCACGCTCACGATGGTGGTGCGCGACGACATGCTCAACGGCCACGATCTCTGCCACGGCGGGCTGATCGCCACGCTTGCCGATTCGGCGTTTGCGTTTGCCTGCAATTCCTACGACGAGCTCACCGTCGCTTCGGGTTTTGGCATCGACTTCATCGCCCCGGGCCGGCCGGGTGACACGCTCACCGCACGCTGCGCAGAGGTATCCAAGGCCGGGCGCACCGGGGTGTACGACACCGAAGTCACCAACCAGCGCGGTGAGCGCATCGCGGTGTTTCGTGGGCGCTCCTACACGATCAAGGGCAAGCCCGCGGTGGCCGGCCAAAGCGCCGGATAGGCGTCTGCCCGCGACGACACAAGCCCTAGCGAATCGGAGACCAACGATGCCCGTGAAACAGCCCGCCCCCGGCGATCTCGAAGCGATCGAAACCGCCAGCCGCGACGAGATCGCCGCCCTGCAGTTGCAGCGGCTCAAGGCCACGCTGACGAGTGCCTACGACAACGTGCTGCACTACCGCAAGGCGTTCGACGACCAGGGTGTGCACCCGTCCGATCTGTCGACGCTGGCCGATCTGGCGCGGTTCCCGTTCACCGTGAAGAAGGATCTGCGCGACAACTATCCGTTCGGCCTGTTTGCGGTGCCGCGCGAGCAGGTGGTGCGCATCCATGCGTCGTCCGGCACCACCGGCAAGCCCACGGTGGTGGGCTACACGCAAGCCGATATCGATACCTGGGCCCACCTGATCGCCCGTTCGATCCGCGCCGCGGGTGGCCGCAAGGGCGACATCGTGCAGGTGGCCTACGGCTACGGGCTGTTCACCGGCGGGCTGGGCGCGCACTACGGCGCCGAGCGGCTGGGCTGCACGGTGATCCCGATGTCCGGCGGGCAGACCGAGAAGCAGGTGCAGCTGATCACCGATTTCAAGCCCAGCATCATCATGGTCACACCCAGCTACATGCAGGTGATTATCGAAGAGATGGTGCGCCAGGGGCTGGACCCGCGCGAGTCGTCGCTCAAGCTGGGCATCTTCGGCGCCGAGCCGTGGACAGAAGCCATGCGCCGCGAAATCGAGGCCAAGGCGGGCATCGATGCGGTGGACATCTACGGCTTGTCGGAAGTGATGGGCCCGGGCGTGGCCAGCGAGTGCGTGGAGAGCAAGGATGGGCCGGTGATCTGGGAGGATCATTTCTATCCCGAGATCATCGATCCCGAAACCGGTGCGGTGCTGCCCGATGGTGCCGAGGGCGAGCTGGTGTTCACCTCGCTCACCAAGCAGGCGCTGCCGATCATCCGCTACCGCACCCGCGATCTCACCCGCCTGCTGCCGCCCACGTCGCGCGCCTTCCGCCGCATGGGCAAGATCGTGGGCCGCAGCGACGACATGCTGATCATCCGCGGTGTGAACGTGTTCCCCACGCAGATCGAGGAGATCGTGCTTGCGCATGGCAAGCTTTCCGGCCAATACCAGATCCATGTCAGCCGCTCGGGCAACCTCGACGAGGTGGAAGTGCGCTGCGAGCTGCAGCCGGCCGACAGCGACGCCGCCGAAGCGCTGCGCCGCGAGATCGCCGGTTGGGTGCAC
>JANMAS010000348.1:0-4717 GCA_031359975.1 Burkholderiales bacterium | reverse complement strand
GTGGCCGATCTGAAGATCAGCGACGACGAGCTGCGCGAGACGATTGAATCCAACCAGCTCAAGCTGATGACGCAGCGTGGCAGCGATCTCACCATCTTCAGCCCGCGCGCCAGTTTCATGGCGCACCACATCGGCGACTTCGAGGTGAGCGCCACCTGGGCGGCGATCTGCAACGAGCTGTGCTTTCGCGTCAGCCAGTTGTTCCCCCGGCACTTCATGCCCGCCGCGATGCTGCCGCAAAGCCCGGGGGTGGATCCGGCCACCTGCATCCCCGAGCTGGTGAAGTGTGTCGAGCAATACGGCAACGTCGGCATCAACCTGAATCCCGATCCCTCCGGCGGCCACTGGACCAGCCCACCGCTATCCGACAGACATTGGTATCCGATCTACGAAAAGATGGTCGAGTACGACATACCGGCCATGATCCATGTGAGCACGAGCTGCAACGCCTGCTTCCACACCACCGGTGCGCACTACCTGAACGCCGACACCACCGCCTTCATGCAGTGCCTCACGTCGGATCTGTTCAAGGATTTTCCCACCCTGCGTTTCCTGATCCCGCACGGCGGCGGCGCGGTGCCCTATCACTGGGGGCGCTTCCGGGGCCTCGCGCAGGAGCTGAAAAAACCGCTGCTGCAAGAGCATCTGCTGAACAACATCTTCTTCGACACCTGCGTCTACCACCAGCCGGGCATCGACCTCCTGACGCGCGTGATCCCGATCGACAACATCCTGTTCGCCAGCGAAATGATTGGCGCGGTGCGTGGCATCGATCCCGAGACCGGCCACTACTTCGACGACACCAAACGCTACATCGAAGCCGCCGCCATCAACCCCGAGCAGCGCCACAAGATCTACGAAGGCAACACGCGGCGCGTGTTCCCGCGGCTCGATGCCGCGCTTCGGGCCCAGGGCCTGTGACACAGGAGAGCATGACCATGAGCCTCAACCAACTCGGCATCGTCAAACGCAACATCGTGCGCGCCGACAAGGCCGCCGTCGAGAAACTGGCGCGCTTCGGCGTGGCCACCATCCATGAAGCGCTGGGCCGCATCGGCCTGATGAAACCCTACATGCGCCCGGCCTATCCCACCGCCGCAATCTGCGGCACCGCCGTCACCGTGCTGCTGCAGCCGGGCGACAACTGGATGATGCATGTGGCCGCCGAGCAGTTGCAGCCGGGTGATGTGGTGGTTGCCGCCTGCACCACCGACAACGAAGACGGCTTCTTCGGCGATCTGCTCGCCACGTCGTTTCAGGCGCGAGGCGCCAAGGGCTTGATCATCGATGGCGGTGTGCGCGATGTGAACGAGCTCGAAAGGATGAGCTTCCCGGTGTTCAGCCGCGCGATCCACGCCAAGGGCACGATCAAGGCCACGTTGGGCTCGGTGAACATCCCGGTGGTGTGCGCCGGCGCGCTGGTGAATCCGGGTGATGTGGTGATCGCCGATATCGACGGCGTGGTGGTGGTGCCCGCGGCGGTTGCGCAGCAGGTGGCCGATGCGGCCGAAAACCGCGAATCATTCGAAGGCGAAAAGCGCGCCAAGCTGGCCGCCGGCGTGCTCGGTCTGGACATGTACAAGATGCGCGAGCCGCTTGAGAAGGCCGGGCTGCGCTACATCGATTGAAGCCGGCACCTGGAGAACAACACCATGGATTTCATCAAGACCCCGGGTTGGATGGACTGGTACGCCGGCCCCTCCCGACCCGCCTTCGCCCTGCCGGCCGGCGCCGTGGATGCGCATTGCCATGTGTTCGGCCCGGGCGCCGAGTTTCCCTATGCACCGGAGCGCAAGTACACCCCATGCGATGCCTCGAAGGCGCAGCTTTATGCGCTGCGCGACCACCTCGGCTTTGCGCGCAACGTGGTGGTGCAGGCCACCTGCCACGGCGCCGACAACAGCGCCATGATCGATGCGCTGGTGCACTCGCAAGGCAAGGCACGCGGCGTGGGCACGGTCAAACGCGGTGTCAGCGATGCCGAGTTGCAGGCCATGCATGCCGCCGGTGTGCGTGGTGTGCGGTTCAACTTCGTCAAGCGGCTGGTTGATTTCACGCCGAAAGACGAGCTGATGGAGATTGCCGCGCGCATCGCGCCGCTGGGCTGGCATGTCGTCATCTACTTCGAAGCGGTGGATCTGCCCGAGCTGTGGGATTTTTTCACCGCGCTGCCCACCACCATCGTGGTCGATCACATGGGCCGGCCCGATGTGAGCCTGCCGGTGGATGGCCCGCAGTTCGAGTTGTTCGTCAAATTCATGCGTGAGTATCCCAACGTGTGGAGCAAGGTGAGTTGCCCCGAGCGCCTGAGCGTCACCGGGCCGAAAGCGCTGCACGGCGAGCGCTCCGCCTACCGCGATGTGGTGCCGTTCGCCCGGCGCATCGTCGATACCTTCCCCGATCGGGTGCTGTGGGGCACCGACTGGCCGCACCCGAACCTCAAGGATCACATGCCCGACGACGGCCTGCTGGTTGATTTCATCCCGCACATCGCCACCACGGCCGCCTTGCAAAAGAAGCTGCTGGTCGACAACCCGATGCGCCTTTACTGGCCCGAGCAAGCCTGACACGGAGGCCATGATGTCCCTCGAAAAACTCTATCTCGACGTGCCCGGCACGACGATCTTCGACGCCGAACAGTCGCGCATGGGCTACCACCTGAATCAGTTCTGCATGTCGCTGATGAAGCCCGAGAACCGCGTCCGCTTCAAGGCTGACCAACGCGCCTACCTTGACGAATGGGCCATGAGCGAAGACCAGAAGCAGGCCGTGCTGGCCCGCGATCTGAACCGCTGCATCGCGCTCGGCGGCAACATCTATTTCCTCGCCAAGATCGGCGCCACCGATGGCCGCAGCTTTCAGCAGATGGCCGGCAGCATGACGGGCATGACCGAAGAGGAGTACCGCGACATGATGATCAAGGGCGGGCGTTCGGTGGAAGGCAACCGCCGCATCGGCGAAGACGGCGATGCACAGGCCCATCATCAACCGCAGGGCCGGGCCGGCCGCAAAGAGGGCGTTTGACCATGGCTCGCATCACCGCTTCTGTCTACACATCGCATGTGCCGGCCATCGGCGCCGCGATCGATCTCGGCAAGACGGCCGAGCCGTACTGGGTGCCGCTGTTCCAGGGCTACGACTTCTCCAAGCAATGGATGAAGGACAACCGGCCCGACGTGATCTTCCTCGTCTACAACGATCACGCCAGCGCCTTCTCGCTCGATCTGATCCCCACCTTTGCCATCGGCACCGCGGCCGAGTTCACGCCCGCCGATGAAGGCTGGGGCCCGCGCCCGGTGCCCCAGGTCATCGGCCATCCCGAACTCGCCTCGCACATCGCGCAAAGCGTGATCCAGGACGACTTCGATCTCACCATCGTCAACCGCATGGATGTCGACCACGGCCTCACCGTGCCGCTGAGCCTGATGTGCGGCCAGCCGCCGGCATCCGACTTCCGCTGGCCGTGCCCGGTGATCCCGTTCGCCGTCAACGTCGTGCAATACCCGGTGCCCTCCGGCCGGCGCTGCTTCATGCTGGGCCAGGCCGTCCGGCGTGCGATCGAATCATTCGACGAGCCGCTGAACGTGCAGATCTGGGGCACCGGCGGCATGAGCCACCAGTTGCAAGGCCCGCGCGCCGGCCTTATCAACAAGGCCTGGGACAACGCCTTCCTCGATCGTCTGATCGCCGATCCCGACGGCCTGTCGAAGGTGCCGCACATCGAGTACGTGCGCGAAGCCGGCTCCGAAGGCATCGAGCTGGTGATGTGGCTGATCGCCCGCGGTGCGATGGCCGACATCCACGGCGGGCCCAAGCCGACGCTGCGCCACCGTTTTTTCCATGTGCCCGCGAGCAACACCGCCGTGGGGCATCTGATCCTGGAGAACCAAGCATGAACAAGTCGATCAAGGTGGCGCTGGTCGGTGCCGGAGCCTTCGGTATCAAGCACCTCGACGGCATCAAGCTGATCGACGACGTCGAGGTGATCTCGGTAATCGGACGCGATATCGACAAGACACGGCAAGTCGCCGCGCAATACGGCATCGCACATGCCGGCGCCGATCTGGCCGAGAGCCTGGCGATCCGCGATGTGGACGCGGTGATCCTGTGCACACCCACCCAGATGCATGCGCAGCAGACGCTGGCCTGCCTCCAGGCTGGCAAGCACGTGCAGGTGGAGATTCCGCTGGCCGACACCCTGGAGGGCGCGCAGGCCGTGGCGGCGCTGGCCCAGGGCAGCGGGCTGGTGGCGATGGTCGGCCATACACGCCGCTTCAACCCGAGCCACCAATGGGTGCACCACAAGATCAGCGCCGGTGAACTCAAGCTGCAGCAGATGGATGTGCAGACCTACTTCCTCCGCCGCAGCAACATCAATGCGCTCGGCGAAGCCCGCAGCTGGACAGACCACCTGCTTTGGCACCATGCGGCGCACACGGTGGATCTGTTTGCCTACCAGACCGGCGGCGAGATCGTGCAGGCCCACGCCATCCAGGGCCCGATCCATCCGACGCTGGGCATCGCGATGGACATGAGCATCCAGCTCCAGGCCGCCAGTGGCGCCATCTGCACGCTCTCGCTGTCCTTCAACAACGACGGCCCCCTGGGCACTTTCTTTCGCTACATCGGCGACACCGGCACCTACCTGGCACGCTACGACGATCTCTATAACGGCAGGGACGAAAAGATCGACGTCTCCCAGGTGGCGGTGTCGATG
>JANMAS010000248.1:0-3940 GCA_031359975.1 Burkholderiales bacterium | reverse complement strand
CGCGTCATTGGCAACGACATGGCATTGTCGTCACGCTGGAGAAATCCGCAAAGCAAGTAACCCGCCCCGCGTCAATACCCCCCCGCCAACCCCGACCCCCGCCGCGGTTCATTCGCCCCATAAACCCGTTGCTTCCCAACCTGCTTTCCCCAAAGCGAAGGTGCCCCCACCAGAATCGCCGCGATGTGATTCGCCGGCTGCGGATCCCCCAGCTTGTGCCCCATGTCGGTTAGCAATTTCCGCGTATCCGGGCTGATCGCAAAGCGTTCCATGTTGGTGACATCGGGTAGCCACTGCTGGTGGAAGCGGGGGGCGTCTACCGCTTCCTGGATGGTCATGTCGTAGTCGATCACGTTGATGATCGTGTGCAACACGGCGGTGATGATGCGGCTGCCGCCGGGGGTGCCCAGCACCATCACCGGCTTGCCATCCTTGGTGACGATGGTGGGGCTCATCGAGCTCAGCTGGCGTTTGCCGGGGGCGATGGCGTTGGCTTCGCCTTGCACCAGGCCGTAGAGATTGGGCACGCCGATCTTGGAGGTGAAATCGTCCATCTCGTTGTTGAGCAGCACGCCGGTGGTGGCGGCGGTTACCTTGGCGCCAAACCAGTCGTTGATCGTGTAGGTGACTGATGCGGCGTTGCCCTGGGCATCCACGATCGAGTAGTGGGTGGTGTTGCTGCCTTCGTGTGGCGGCACGCCGGGCTTGATGTCTTTCGACACGCCGGCCCTGGCGGGATCGATGGCTTCGCGGATCTTGGCGGCGTAGGCTTTGTCGGTGAGGCGAGCGATCGGGTTTTTCACGAAATCGGGGTCGCCGAGGTAGCTGTTGCGATCCACGTAGGCGTGGCGCATGGCTTCGATCTGGTAGTGCACCGATTGGGCAGACCGGTAGCCCAGGTCGCGCAGCGGGTAGCCCTCCAGCGTGTTGAGCACCTGGCAGATCACCACGCCGCCGGAGCTGGGCGGCGGCGCCGAGATCACGCCGTAGCCGCGGTAGTTGCATTCGATCGGCGCCATCTCGCGGGTGCTGTATTGATCGAGATCGGCCTGGGTGATGATGCCTTTGCCGGCCGTGCTGGCCGCCACGATGGCGTGGCCCACCGGGCCTTTGTAGAAGCCCGCTTCGCCCTTGGCGCTGATCGCGCGCAGCGTTCGCGCCAGATCACGCTGCACCAGGCGATCGCCCACCGCGTAGGGCTGGCCCTTCTTGAGAAAGATGGCGGCTGAAGGGCCATCCTTGCGAAAGTCGTCGGTGGCCGAGTGCAGCATCTCGATGTCGCCGCTGTCGAGCACAAAGCCCTTTTCGGCCAGCTGGATGGCCGGGGCAACGAGCGCGGCGCGGGGCCGGGTACCGTAGCGGGTGCGTGCCAGCTCCAGGCCCGACACGGTGCCCGGCACGCCCACCGCCAGATAGCCTTCGGTGCTGAGGCCCTTGATCACGTTGCCGCTTTGATCGAGATACATGTTGGCGGTGGCGGCCAGGGGTGCTTTCTCGCGGAAATCGAGAAACGTCTTGCGACCATCGGCCAGCTGCAGCGTCATGAAGCCGCCGCCGCCCAGGTTTCCGGCGGCCGGATACACCACCGCCAGCGCATAACCCACCGCCACCGCGGCATCCACCGCATTGCCGCCGCGCTTGAGCACGTCCACGCCCACTTGGGTGGCCAGGTGCTGGGCGGTGACCACCATGCCGTGCTCGGCGGCCACCGGGGCCACCGAGGCAGCTTGGATCGCCGTGGCTGCGCAGGCTAACGCGCACGCCGCTGCGGCGAGGGTGAAGCGGGGGATGGTTGGCATGGCGGGTTCCTCCGGGTGCGATTCGGATGGCAGTTTGGGGGCTGTTTCGGCCCAATGTAGCGCCGTGCTGCGGCGGTGGCGGCGGTGTTGCCAACGCTTACCGTCGCAGGCTGTGTGCGCCAGGCGTCACACCTGGTGGGCACTTTTTCTGGATTCCAGCGCCCGCCGTGGCCGGGCCAGGCAATCCAGCGCACCAAAACAGCTCAAATTGTGTCCAGGGTTTTCCGATAACCCCAGACCGACAGCGCTTTTGTCATCGCATCTGCGCCCGATGCGGTGCCCGGCGGCCGAGATCTCCCCCCATCCATGCACGCAAACATCGTCCATCGGCTGCCCCGCCTCCTGGCCCTTCGCCGATCGTGCGCGATGGGGTGCCGGTGAACGCACGCCAGCCGCTCCCGGCCGGCGTGCAGGCGCTGCCACGATGCATTGACGTCGACACCGAGGCTGGCGCGCCCGCGCCCGAGGTGGTGCATGCCCTGATGCATCCGCTGCTGCCCATCCAGGCCGGCATGCTGATGCGCGAATCGCTGGCGCCGCACAGCCGCGTGTTTCATCAGGTGTTGTTCATCGCGCTCGATGCCGGCCTGCCGCTGGCCCGCGCCACCTCGGCCTTGCAGCGGCAGGTGGACACGCACGATGCCTTGCGCACCACGATCCGCAGCGATGCTCACGGCGAGCCGATGCAGGCGGTGGCGCCGCACGGCCGGCTGGCACTTACCGTGCTGGCCAATTCGGCGCCCGGCACGGCACTCGCTGCGCTGCAGGCGGCGGTGGACCAGGTGGACCTCCCGCTCACGAGCCCGGCCCTGCGCGTGCTGGCGGCGCACGATGCGGCCGACGATCGCTGGCGGCTGGCCCTGGTGTTGCACCACGCGATGATCGATCAGGTGTCGGCCGAGCTGCTGTGGCGCGAGTTTCTGCGGCTGCTGGGTGAGCCGGCGGGGGTGTTGCCCGCGCCGTCGGCGTTGGAGTTGCCCGCGCCGCTGGCGCTGGTGGCGCAGCAAGCACTCGCCTTGGCGCTGCGCAGCGCGCAACAGGTGGCCGGCGATGCGGCGTTTTTTCGCCAACAGCTTCGGGCCATCGACAAGCCCTGCCTGCTGTTTGCAGCCACCCAGCCCACCGGGGCGGCGGCCGAGCCGGGACGCACGGCCCGTTTGGCCCTCGATGCCACGCTCGGCAAGGCGGTGCATCACGAGGCCCGCCGCCTGGGCGTGACCGTGGCCGCCGTGTTTCATGCCGCCTGGGCGCTGGTGGCCAGCCGCGCGAGCGGCCACAGCGAGGTGGTGTTTGGCAGCGTGCTGAGCCTGCGCTCGGGCCGCTGCGCGCTGCGTGGCGTGGGTGCACTGATCAACACCGTGCCGCTGGCGATCGACCTGCGCGGCCTCGATGGGGATCAACTCCTTCGCGGCATGCAACACCGGCTCGACGCCGCCCGACCGCACGCCTGGCTATCGCTGGCCGATGCGCAACGCGGCTGCGCCGCCGCGGCCATGGTGCCGCCGTCGCCCCTGTTCAACGCGGTGATCAACTGCCGCCTGCGTCGCACGATGGGGCTGCGCTCTGGCGCGCAGGCCGAGGTGCTTGCCTGGCGCGAAGGCAGCGATGTGCCGGTGCTGCTGTCGATCGACGCGTGCGGCGATAGCGGCGATAGCGGCAAGGGTTTCGAGCTCATCGCGCAATGTGCGCAGCCTGTCGATCCCGAGCGCTTGCTGCAATTCATGCACACCGCGTTGCAGGCTGTGTGCACGGTGGCGGCGGATCGGCCGGTGCTGCAGTTCGACGTGCTGCCGCTGGCCGAGCGCGCCTGGATCAGCACCCGCAGCGCGGGGCCGAGCCCGGCGCCGGCTGGTGGTGAGACGTGCGTGCACGAGCTGGTACTGGCGCAGGCCAGGCGGCATCCCGATGCCATGGCGCTGATCGATGGTGAGCGGGAGATCCGCTATGCCCAGTTGGCCTTTGAGGCCACCCTCATCGCGCGGCGGCTGGCCGCTCGGGGCGTGCGGCCGGGTGGAAGGGTGGCAGTGTGCCTGCCGCGCAGCGCGGCGCAAGTGATCGCAGTGGTGGGCACCCTGGCCGCGGGCGCGGCGTGTGTGCCGCTCGATCCCGCCTTGCCCGGCGAACGCCTGGCCACCTTGATC
>JANMAS010000185.1:0-11089 GCA_031359975.1 Burkholderiales bacterium | reverse complement strand
TGTTCTTTACCTGAGGAATACCTGAATCGGCTGAAAGATGCGCTCCTTCGGTGTCGAGCCCGAGGCCTTGATCGGCCACAGCATCGGCGAGCTGGTGGCTGCCACGCTGGCGGGTGTGTTCGAGCTGCCCGATGCACTGCGGGTGGTGGCCGAGCGCGCCCGACTGATGCAATCGGTGCAGGCACCGGGCGGCATGCTGGCGGTGAGCGCTGCCGCGCAGCAGGTGGAGCCGCTGCTGCAGGGGCTCGACGATGTGTCGTTCGCGGCGCTCAATGCACCGTCGCAATGTGTGATCTCAGGCGGCAGCGCATCGCTGGCGGTGATCGCCAAGGCGCTGGCTGCCGAAGGCATTGCCGCCAAGGCGCTGGTGGTGTCGCACGCCTTTCACTCGCCGCTGATGAAAGAGGTGTTCCCGGCGTTTGCCCAGGCCTTCGATGGCATCGTGCTTCACGAGCCGCGCATCACGCTGGTGTCCAATGTGTCCGGTGCGATCGCTTCGGCCGATGAGGTGCGTGAGGCGGCCTACTGGGTGCGGCACATCGGCGCGCCGGTGCGCTTTGCGGCCGGCATGCAGGCCCTGGCGGCGCGTGGCCGGCATCTGTTTATCGAAGTGGGCCCGGCGCCGGTGTTGATCGGCCTCGGCCGCGCGAGTGTGGATGCCAAGGCGCATGCCTGGGCGGCGTCGATGCACGCCGGTGATGCCGACGAAGGCCGCTTGCTCGACGCCCTGGCGCAGGCTTACCTGGCCGGGCTGGCCGTCGATTGGGCCGGTGTGCAGCGCGGTCGCACCGGCGCGCGGCTCGATCTGCCCACTCACCCGTTCGATCGCAAGCGGCATTGGCTTCCCGTGGCGCACCGCCACCAGCGCCCGGCGCAGGCCAGTGCAACCGCCACCCATCCGCTGTTGGGCGTGCGTTCAACCGATGGCAGCAGCAACACCGGCAACGGCGGTATCGAATTCAGCCAGCGCCTGAACGCGCAGTCGCCGGCCTACCTGGCCGACCACGTGGTGATGGGCCAGGTGATCTTTCCCGCAGCCGGCTATGTGGAGCTTCTGCTGGCGCTGCAGGATGCGGTGTTCGGTGAGACGAGCCATGAGATCGTCGATCTGCGCATCCACGAAGCGCTGAGTTTGCGTGACGATCGCTTCACCGTGCTGCGCACCGTGGCCACGCCCGGGGATGACGGTGAGCTCGAGGTGTCGGTATTCAGCCGTGTCGAGGGCATCGAGGGCGTGGCTGATCGGCATCATGTCTCGGCCCTGCTGCGCGCCACACCGGGCACGAGCGGCCACGACGCTGCGCAATGGCTGGCTTCGCTCGCCCTGCGCGGCGAAGCCGACCGCACACAGCCGGCCGACGCGCTTTATGCGGCTTACCAAGCGATCGGCTTGTTGTACGGGCCGTCGTTCCGCAGTGTCCAGCGGGTGCAGTCGTGGAAGGGTGAGCTGGCGGTAGGCTGGATCGACGGCGCATCCGCCGGGCCCGAGCTGATGCCGCCCGCCTTGCTCGACGCGGCGCTGCAAACCGTGGCCGGCCTGCTCGACAGCGACGCCACCTACCTGCCAGTGTGCCTGCGCAGCGTGCTGCTGCACAAGAAGCCGCGCGGCGCGTTGCGCAGCGTGGTGCGCTGGTCTGAAGGCCGGCCGGGTATCGACGATGAACTCACTGCGGATCTGCTCCTGCTCGAAGGCGAGCGCGCCGTGCTCAGCCTGCGCGGCCTCACGCTGCGGCGTGCCGCCAGCGCCGCGCCGGCGCCCAGGCGCCTGGTGCACGACCTGCGCTGGCTCAAGCGCTCGCTGGTGCAGCCGGTGGGCGCCGCGTCGAGGCGGGTGTTGACGATGGGCGCCACGTTGCCCGCCGAGCTGCAGCCGTCGGAGCGTGTGGCCTGCGTGCCGGCGGACAACCTCGAATCGCTGCGAGACCAGCTCACCCGCGACCCTTCGGTGGCCGATGTGGCCTGGTTCTGGCCGTCGACTCCTACACCGCACGCACCGCAATCACCGCAAACATCTCCCGCCGAGCTGGACGACCTGCGCACCGCGTGCGAACACGCCTACACCAGCCTGCTCGGCCTGGTGCAGCTGCTGCAACGCCACTTCTTCGATCGCAAGCTCAAGCTGTGGCTGGTGACCCGGGGGGCCCATGCCGACCTGGCCGCATCCACGCTGTGGGGCTTTGGCGCGGTGCTGCAAAACGAATCGCCCAGGTGGCGCACCACCTTGATCGATGTGCCGGCCACGTCGCCCGCGGAAGGCTGGCGCGCATTGATCGAAGAATGGTCGGCCGGCGAGGCGGGTGGCGCGGAGAACCGCATCACCTGGCGCAACGGCCATCGCCATGTGCAGCGCATCATGCCGCCACGCGTGCGCAGCGACGCCAACTTCCGCATCGCGATCCGCGAGTACGGGATGTTGTCGAACCTGATGCTCGAGCCCGCCGCCGATGCCGCGCCCGGCGCCGACGAGATCCAGGTGGAGATGCTCACCGCCGGCATCAATTTCAAGGATGTGCTCAACGTGCTGGGCATGCTGCGCCAGCATGCGCTCGCCAGCGGCCAGGCGCACGTGCCGCTGCCGCTGGGTTTCGAAGGTGCGGGGCGGGTGTGTGCGGCCGGCGCGCAAAGCGGCTTCGCGATCGGCGACGAGGTGATCGTCAACCATGCCGGCTGCATGCAGCGGCGCATCACCGTACCGGCGCTCGCCGCCGTGCGCAAGCCGGCCACGCTCGACGTCGTGCAGGCCGCCGGCATCGCCACCGCGTATGTCACCGCGCACTACGCCTTGCATGCGCTGGCCGGCATGAAGGCGGGCGACGTGGTGCTGATCCATGCCGCCGCAGGGGGCGTGGGCCAGGCGGCGGTGCAATTGGCCAGGCGGGTGGGCGCCCAGGTGCTGGCCACGGCCAGCCCGCGCAAATGGGCGCTGCTGCGCAGCCAGGGCGTGGCGCACGTGATGAACTCGCGCACGCTCGACTTTGCGCAGGAGATCCAGCGCATCACCAGTGGGCGCGGTGTGGACATCGTGCTCAACAGCCTGAACAAGGATTACATCCCCGCCAGCCTGGGCGTGCTGGCCACCGGAGGCCGCTTTGTCGAGCTGGGCAAGGTGGGCGTGTGGACCCCCTCGCAGATGCGCGCCGAGCGCCCCGATGTGGCGTATCACAACTTCGATCTGAGCGAGTTCGAGCCCGCCACGCTGCTGCGGCTGAACCGCGACATCCTCGATGAGGTGGGCACGCAGATCGACGCCGGCCAGCTTGCGCCGATCGCCTGCACCGAATATGCGCTGGACGACATGGAAGAGGCGTTTTCGGTGCTGAGCCGAGGCGCGAACGTCGGCAAGCTGGTGTTGCGGCTGCAGCCGGATGCGGCCATCGCGCCGCCCGCGCTGGCCATCGATGGTGAATCGGCCTACCTGATCACCGGCGGCTTCGGCGCGCTGGGAGAACACACCGCACGTTCGCTGGCACGAGGCGGTGCGCGCCACTTGATGCTGGTGGGCCGCAAGCTGCCAACCGACGACGCTCTCGCTGCGCTGCGTGCGGGCCTGGGCAACGAGGTCATGCTCACGGCGCAGGCGGCCGATGTGGCCCAGCCGGCCGACGTGCAGCGCCTGCGCGCGGCGCTTGTCGCGGGCGGCAGGCCGCTCGGCGGCATCGTGCATGCGGCGGGTTCGCTGGCCGACGCGCCGATCGCCTTGCTGGACTGGCCGGCCATCGATGCGGTGTTCAAGCCCAAGGTGTATGGCGGCTGGCTGCTGCACCGGATGGCGCAGAGCCTGCCGGGCCGGCCGTTCCTGATCACGTATTCATCCGTCGCCGCCGTGGTGGGCTCGGCCGGCCAGGCCAACTACGCGGCGGCCAACGCGTTTCTCGATGCGCTGGCCGGTTGGCGCGCGGCGCAGGGTCTGCCGTCGCTGAGCATCGATTGGGGGCCGTTTGCCGATGTCGGCATGGCGGCGCGGCTGGATGCCGCGCAGGCCCGTTCGGTGGAAGAGCGGGGTTTCCGTTTCCTCAAACCCGCCGATGGCTTGTGCACGCTGGCCGAGCTGATGGCGGCGCCGGTGTCGCACGCGGCGGCGCGCATCGTGGCCGATGTCGATTGGAGCCGGGTGGCGCACCATCAGAGCGCCAGCGCGCCCTTGTATGCGCTGGTGGCCAGCGCCGAGGCCGCAGGCCACGCACCCGCCGGGCTCGACATCGCCACGCTGATGGCGCTGGACCGCGACGAGCGTGCCCGCCAGGTGAACGCGTTGATCCGATCGCGCATCGCCGAGATGCTGCAATTCGACAGCGCCGACGACATCGCGCCCGACACACCGTTTGTGGAACTGGGCCTCGATTCGCTGGTGGGGCTGGAGCTGATGAACAGCCTCGAAGCCGCACTCGGCGTGCCCTTGCCCAACTCGGCGGTGTTCGATTCGCCCACCCTGCCGCTGATGACCGAATTCATCCTCGACCAGCTCGATCGGCAGGCATCGCCCCGAGCCGAGGAGGCCCCTCTCGCCACCTGACGCACCATGCTGCACTTCGCCGAACTGCAAACCGTTCACGACACGATCACGCTGCAGGCACGCCGGCAAGCCGACCATCCGGCGTTGATCTTCGGCGATCAGCGCATCAGCTATGCGCAGCTCGACCGCGCCAGCACGCGCGTGGCGCATGCGCTGCGCGACGAGGGCTTCACCCGCGGCGCGCGTGTGGCCTACCTCGGCAAGGAATCGCCCCGCTACTACGAGCTGCTGTTCGCCTGCGCCAAGAGCGAGGCGGTGCTGGTGCCGGTGAACTGGCGTCTGGCACAGGCCGAGGTGGATCACATCCTGCGCGACTCGCACACCCAGGTGGTGTTTGTCGAACGCGAATGCCTGGCGGTGATGACCGCCCTGCGCGAGGCCTTGCCGAAGCTGCGCCGGGTGGTGGTGCTCGACGACGACGATGACGACGGCTACGACGCCTGGTCGGCACGCGGCAGCGACGCGCCGCTGTCACCGATGACCGGCTCCGACGATCCCGTTGCGCAGATCTACACCAGCGGCACCACCGGCCTGCCCAAGGGCGTGGTGCTGGCACACCGCAGCTTTTTCAAGGTGCGCGATGCGCTGGCATCGCAGCAGCTCGACTGGATCGACTGGTTGGCGGGCGATCGCAGCCTGGTGGCCGTGCCGGGCTTTCACATCGGCGGCCTGTGGTGGGCGATGCAGGGTTTCAACGCCGGCATCACCAACGTCATCATGCGCATGTTCGTCAGCTCCGATGCGGTGGGCCTGATCCGCCGCCATCGGGTGACGACCACCTGCGTGGTGCCTTCGATGCTGCAGATGATGCTGGCCGAACACGGTGTGAGCGCGGCGGATTTCGAATCGCTGCGCAAGGTGGTCTACGGCGGCTCGCCGATCGCCGAAACGCTGTTGCAGCGCGGGCTGGCGATGATGGGCTGCGCGTTTGCGCAGATCTACGGCCTCACCGAAACCGGCAATACCGCCGTATGCCTGCCGCCGGCCGATCACGTGCCCGGCAGCCCGCGCATGAAGGCTGCGGGCCGGCCTTATCCCGGTGTGCGCGCCAAGGTGATCGACCGCGATGGCGCCGAGCTGCCCGCCGGCGAGATCGGCGAGGTGTGCATCGCCAGCCCGGCCGGCATGATCGCCTACTGGGGCCTGCCGGAAGCCACCGCCAACACGCTGGTCGACGGCTGGATCCACACCGGCGACGCCGGCTACCTCGATGCCGACGGCTACGTGTTCATCTGCGATCGCATCAAGGACATGATCATCGTGGCCGGCGAAAAGGTGTACCCCGCCGAGATCGAAAGCGCGCTCACCCGACACGCCGCCGTAGCCGAATGCGCCGTGATCGGCGTGCCCGACGAGCGCTGGGGCGAAGCGGTGCTGGCCTTCGTGGCCCTCAAGCCCGGCGCGCAGGCCACGCCGCGCGAGCTGATGAAGTCACTCAAAGGCCAGATCGCCGATTTCAAGATCCCCACCCGCGTGGAGTTCATCGACAAGGTGCCCCGCAACCCCAGCGGCAAGATCCTGCGCCGCGAGCTGCGGGATGGCAGGTGGAAGCATATGGACAGGCAAGTCAACTGATGGCTTCGTCGGAGGCAGGCCGATCGCGGCGAGCTCTGTCCTGGACTGATCAAGTGCTGTTCAAGGCGCCTCCCCACGCGCGATGACTTCAATCTCCGCCAGACCCGCCACCGCCTGCCCATAGAACGTGCCCGTGACGCTGTCGATGCGCACCCGCACCGCGCGCACCTTCACCCGGGGGAATTCGACATCGGTGCCGGCCAACTGCAGCGCGCCGGTGCTGCCGCTGGCAATCACCTGGGCGCATTCGGTATCGGCGCACAGCTCCACTGTGCTGGCCTGCACCTGCACGCTGGATTGCGCCTCTTCACCCGGCCTCGGGTTGTACAGACGCACCGTCTTCACCCGCACCGGCACCGGGAAGGCCAGCTTCACCCACTCGCCGCTGGTGCGGCCGGCTGCGCTGGTCCAGTAGCGCCAGATTTCGCCCTTTTTCACCTTGCGATCGATCAGCCCGATATTGCTCGTTGCATCGCGTGTGCTCGATACCGCCACCGATGCCCCCGTGGCCAGGTTGCCAAATTCGGTTTCTTCGATATCGGCGGGCAGCTGGATCTGGGTATGACCGGCGTGGCAGCCCACGCACAGTGCGGCGGTGCCGCGCGCGCCGTGGTTGAGCCCGGCCACGTGGGCGCTGCCGTTGGGCTCCACGCCGCCGACGGCCGGCACCTTGCGATCGGCCGAGCGCAGTTGCTCGAACAGGGGCACACCGGCGGGCAGGTCGATCACCGGGCTCGATCCATTGGGATTGACCTTGGCTTCGCGCAGCAACACCGGCCAGTCGAGGCTGGGAAACGAGCCCGTGCTCTGGCGCTGAAAATCGGTGAAGAAGCGGATCGATGTGGCACTGCCCACCGAGGGCGCGTTGACGATGTCCACATCCACCGGCGCATTGAAGTAGGCGTTGTGGGAGTGAAACTCGAAGGTGCCGCTCTGGTCATACGGGCCGGTGGCGGGCGGCGGCATCAGTGCCGGCGCAGGCCCGGTGGCGGCCGGCAGCACCCGGGGCAAGGCACGGCTGACGATCGGGCGGGCGCGCAATTCGCTGGTGCCCGGGTTGTCGAGCAGGAGGGCGGCTCCGCTGCCATCGGCGTTGATCAGGTACAGCGCGTAATCCTGGCCGATGCTGTTGGCCAGCGAGACGATGACGCGCCCATCGGGCAGCACGCAGGGATCGCTGGCGTACCAATCGGCCATGCCATCGGGGCCGAGCTTGTAGACGCCGTAGGAGCCGGGGGCCACGAACATGTCTTCGTGATCCGTCAGCTCGGTGACACCGATCAACGCTGTGGCGCCTCCCGCACGCCGCACAAGGCGGCGCACGCCGCCGAAGCCGCCGGCCTCGGTCATGTTGTGCATCGGGTAGAAGTTGCCGAGCAACTTGCCGTCGGGCTCGAAGCTGCCGCCGTAATAGTGATTGGCCGCGTCGTCGCGCCTCACGCCGGACCACATCTCGAGGTGCGTGCCGTCGGGATCGATGGTGGCGGCATGCCAGGCATTGCGCGACATCAACGCCGCCACCGGCTTCTGGCTGGCGGTGTCGGTGGTGAGGCCATCCTTGCGCACATAGCCGCCGTTGACGGCATCGGCCACGGTGGCGAGGCTGTCCACCGGCAAGCGGTGGTTACGCCACCAGCGTGCGAACACGATCGCGCCGTTGTTGGGATCGACTTGCGGGCGATCGGCGCCGTTGCGCTCGCCGGTGATGCGGCGCAGGCCCGATCCGTCGGCGCCCATCGTGTAGAGGTTGCTCGTGCGCACGCCGCTGTAGTGCGCATAGCTCGGAAAGCGCGTGGAGCTGAAAACGATGCCGCCATTGGGCAGCCACGCCGGATCACCATCGTCGATGGGCAGCAGCGCGGCGGGCAGGCTCAAGGCCGCCAGGCTCGCGGCGCGCCCGCTCTCTTCGCCGGTGAGCCGCGCCAGGCCGGTGCCATCGACGTTGATGGTGTAGATGCGCCAGGCACCCGCATAGCCTTCGGGGCCGTAGGCGTTGCCGGCTGCCTGCTTGGGTAGCCCGGCAAAGACGATGCGCTGGCCGTCGTACGACACATCCGGCGCCGACACATCGGCCAGTTGCAGGCTGGCGGCGGTTGGCCGACCGCCGTCGATCAACACGCGCAGCCGGCCATTGGCCTCGCGCACCACCAGCCGGCCGGGCGCAGCGGCCCGGTGGCGGCTGTGCGGGCCGACACCCGGCATGTCTTTCGCCGCCGGCAGGTAGATGCTGCCGCCGTCGCGAATGGCACGGGAAACAAAGACGATCGCTGGCAGCGCGGCAGCGCTCGCGCGAGCGCCAGATTCAGTGGACGCCGCGGCAGCCAAGGGGGCGCACGCGGCCACGGCAACCCATGCAACGAGGGCGGCCAGGCGGATGGGGGTGGGCTGGTTCATACGTTGTGGGGTGAGGTGGGGGTGGGTTGCGGGAGGCCATGTGCCTTGCGTCGAATCGTCGCCGAGATTGGCGGCTTGCGGAAGCTGCGAATCAGGGGGTTTCCATCTGCGTGCGGGTGATTTTCTTCACACTCAGCCGCCACGCTCCACCACATCCGCAGCCAGGCACAGGTCTTCCCACGACTTGGCTTTTTCGGTGAGCTGCCGCAGCAGATAAGCCGGGTGGTAGGTGACCACCAGCGGCACGCCGGCAAACTGATGCACACGGCCGCGCAAGCGGCCGATGGCTTCGTCGCTGCCGAGCAGCGATTGCACCGCGAACTTGCCCATCGCGATGATGATTTTCGGCTTCACCAGGGCCACCTGGCGCAGCAGGAAGGGGCGGCACAGCGCCAGCTCGTCGGGCTGCGGGTTGCGGTTGCGCGGCGGGCGGCACTTGAGCGTGTTGGCGATGAACACCTGCTGCGGCGCGGGGCCCTCGGCACGTGATTGGCCGATCGAGCGCAGCAGGCTGTCGAGCAGGCGGCCGGCCTGGCCCACGAAGGGCTCGCCTTGCGCGTCTTCCTGTTCGCCCGGCGCCTCGCCCACGATCATCCAGTGCGCCTGGGTGTTGCCCACGCCAAACACCGTTTGCCGCCGGCTCTGGCACAGGTCGCAGGCCTGGCAGGTGGACACGGCCTCGCGCAGGGCGGGCCAGTCCATCGCGGCGATGTCGGTCTCGCGTGCGGTGCGGGCGGGTGCGATGGCGGGGGCCTGTGGTGATGTTGGCGACGCTCTTGATGCCGCTTGCTGCGCGGACGGCCTGGCGGCCTGCGCAGCGACAGGGGCTGGCTCCGGCTCGATGGGCCGTGCGGGAGCCGGGGCCGCGTCGAGGCCCGCAACCGGCTCGTCGCCGCTGTCCGGTGCCCACACCCGCACGCCCATGGCTTCGAGCATGGCGCGCTGGCGCTCAGTCCACGCCATCCGGGCCTCCCGCGCCAGGCGCCAGATCGAGGCTCATCACGATGGCATCTTCGCGGCGCCCCAGGCCGGCCGGGTAATAACCGCGGCGGCGCCCCACCGCTTGCAGGCCGTAGCCCTCGTAGAGGCGGCGCGCCGCCTGGTTGCTGTCGCGCACTTCGAGCCACAGCATCTGGTCGCGCCGCTGGCAGGCGTTTTCAACCACGGTTTGCAGCAGGTGCAGGCCGAGGCCGCGGCGTTGATGGTCCGGCGCCACGGTGAGGTTGAGCAGATGCGTCTCTTGCGCACCGTGCATCGCAAACAGATAGCCGAGCAGGGATTGATCGTCTTCGAGCATCCAGGCGATGTGGCCGGCAGCCAGGGAATCGATGAAGTTGCCGCGTGTCCACGGAAAGCTGTAGGCCGTTTGCTCGATCGGCAGGATGCGATCGACATCGGTGAGCATCATGTTGCGCAGCCGAGGCGTCGCTCGGGCCGCGTTGTTTGAAGCGTTCGCGCAGGCGCCGCTCATCGCGCAGCGCCTTCCACCACGCGGGTTTCGCGCTCGAGCGTGGTGAGCGCCACCTTGTCGCGCAGATAAACCGGCAAGGCCAGCGCCGGATCCACCACCGCGCCCGCCGTCAGTGCCGCGCAGGCCAGCCGCAGCAACGCACCGGCGCGGTCTTGCACGTCGTCAATGCACGGCAGCCCGCGATCGGCGAGCGCCTGTCGCAAGGCCGGGTGCACGGCGGCTGCGTTGCCGGCGGCCACAAGATCCTGCGGAGCCGCACCCGAATCCGTACCCGCACCCAGCGCCCCGAAAGCCATCACCGACAGCGGATCGCACAGCACGGGCGCGTGGATCACCGCCCACACGCCGGCCTCCCATCGATAAGCCGCGGCGTACACCTCGCCCATGCGCGCATCCATCGCCACCCACACATCGAGCACGGTGGCCTGCGGGTGCGCCTGATGGCGCGCGTCTTCAGCCACGATCAGCAGGCTGTCGATCGGCAACACCCCGATACCCGCGCCAAAGGCCATGCCTTGCGCCACCGCGCAGGCACTGCGCAAGCCGGTGAACGCGCCGGGGCCCGCGCCGAAGGCCACCGCATGCAGATCGGTGGGCGACAAGCCGACCGACCGCAGTTGCGCCAACGCAGCGTCGATCATCGTGGCCGACGCACTGGCGCCGCCAGCCATGTTGACGGTGGATTCCCTCCGCTGGCCGGCAGGCATGTCGTGGGTGAAGTGGCAGGCGGCAATCGCCATCTGCTCGGTCGCCGTGTCGATCGCCAGCAGGCTGGCAGCACCGGCGGAGAAGCGCGTGGAGACCATCGGCGGGAGTTTAAAACCGATCCGGGCGCCTGAAGTTTGCCCACGTTCGCAGACCGCGCGGCCGCCGGCCCGGTAGGCTATCCGCGCATCGCCATGCGATGATGAGCACATGTGGGTAAACGATAGGTTGAGGGCCTGCATGTGGGCCCTGGGTGGCTTGTCGGCAGGGGCCTGGGCTCAGCAGCCGCTGCCCCCCGAAGCGATGGCCGCGCTGCAGCGCGCCAGGGTGCCGGTGGAGGCGGTCTCGGTGGTGATCGAGGAGATCGGCAGCGGGCGTGGGCGGCTCGAGTGGCAATCCGATCTGCCGCGCAATCCGGCTTCGGTGATGAA
>JANMAS010000159.1:0-11893 GCA_031359975.1 Burkholderiales bacterium | reverse complement strand
GCCCTTCAAGGAAATCTCGCGCACCTTCTTCAAAGACGGCGTCGACGTGCGCACTGCGCGCATCCAGGATGCGATCAAGGAAGGCCAGGAACTGCTCGTCCAGGTGGAAAAGGAAGAGCGCGGCAACAAGGGCGCGGCGCTCACCACGTTTGTGTCGCTGGCCGGCCGCTACCTGGTGCTGATGCCGAACAACCCGCGCGGCGGCGGCGTGAGCCGGCGCATCGAAGGTGAAGACCGCGAAGAGCTGAAAGACAACCTCGACCAGCTCGACTACCCCAAAGGCATGAGCCTGATCGCCCGCACGGCCGGCATCGGCCGCAATGTCGAAGAGCTGCAGTGGGACTTGAACTACATGCTCAAGCTCTGGACGGCGATCGACGACGCCTCCCGGGCCGGCAAGGGTGCGTTCCTGATCTACCAGGAATCATCGCTGGTGATTCGCGCCATCCGCGATTACTTCACCGCCGACATCGGCGAGATCCTGATCGATACCGACGACATCTTCGAGCAGGCCCAGCAGTTCATGAACCACGTGATGCCGGACACGGCCGATCGTGTGAAGCGCTATCGCGATGATGCGGCGCTGTTCTCCCGCTTCCAGATCGAACACCAGATCGAGACCGCGTTTTCGCGCACGGTGAATCTGCCTTCCGGCGGTGCGATCGTGATCGACCACACCGAGGCGCTGGTGTCGATCGACGTGAACTCCGCCCGCGCCACCCGCGGCAGCGACATCGAAGAAACCGCCACCCGAACCAACCTCGAAGCCGCCGAGGAAATCGCGCGCCAGATGCGTCTGCGCGATCTGGGCGGCCTCATCGTCGTCGATTTCATCGACATGGAGGAGAGCAAGAACCGCCGCGATGTGGAGCAGAAGCTGCGCGATGCGCTGCGCTTCGACCGCGCCCGCGTTCAGCTCAGCGCAATCAGCAAGTTCGGCCTGCTGGAGCTTTCGCGCCAGCGCCTGCGCCCGTCGCTGTCCGAAGGCTCGCACATCACCTGCCCGCGTTGCAACGGCACCGGCCACATCCGCGACACCGAATCGAGCGCGCTGCAGATCCTGCGCATCATCCAGGAAGAGGCGATGAAGGACAACACCGCCGCCGTGCACGCGCAAGTGCCGGTGGAGGTGACGAGCTTCCTGCTCAACGAAAAGCGCACCGAGATCACCAAGATCGAAATGCGCCAGCGCATCACCGTGCTGCTGGTGCCCAACAAGCACCTCGAAACACCCAACTACAAGCTCGAACGCCTGCGCCACGACGATCCGCGTCTGGAAAACCTGCAGGCCAGCTACAGCATGATCGAGGAGCCGGACGACGTGGTCTCGATCAGCCGCCGCAAGGATGCCAGCGAGCGCACCAAGCCCAAGCAGGAACCGGTGATCAAGGGCGTGCTGCCCGACCAACCCGCCCCCACCAAGCCGCCGGTGGCCGAGGCGCCCGCATCCGTTGCGGCCGCGCAGGCACCGGCGCGCGCACCTGCGGCAGCGCCCGCCGCCGCACCGATCTTCTCCGGCGGCGTATCGGCCAGTCCGGCAGCCGGTGTGGGATTCTTCGGCTGGGTGAAGCGCCTGTTTGCGCCCGAACCGCCGGTCACCACCGCGAAACCGGTGATCGTGGCGCCTGCCGCGCCGGCTTCGGCTCCGGCACCTGCCAAGCGCGAAAGCCGCGATGGTGGGCGTCGCGATGGCCGCGGCAACCGTGGCGGTCGCAGTGAAGAAGGTCGCAGTCCACGTGACGGCAAGGACACCAAGGACGGCCGCGATGGCCGACGCGACGCCAGCGCCGACAGCAAACGCGAAACACGCGAACCGCGCGAGTCACGTGAGGCACGCGAGCCCCGCGAATCCCGCGAACCGCGCGACAGCCGGGGTAACGCACGCGGCGAACCGCGCAGCGAGCGCCCGGCGGATCGCTCCAACGAACGCAGTGGTGGCGATCGCGGCAACGCGCGCAAGCCCGCCGGCGCGGTGAGCGTCGAAGCCGCCGAAAGCCGCTCGGAACCCCGCACCAGCAACCGATCCCCACGCCCGCCGCGTGATGCGGACGACGCGCTGGAACCGAAGACGTTCGACGATACCGTGCCCAATCCCAACGCCCTGGCTCCGGCCGAAGGCGCGCCTGCCGACGATGCCAACGGCGGTGACGGTCGGCGTCGGCGTCGGCGGCGCGGCGGTCGCGGGCGTGACGAGAGCCGTGGTGAAGGCGGTGGGGTCGAGGGCCAGGATGGTGCGCAGAGCGAACAGCTGGCAGCGCCAGACCAGGCGCCGTCTGCCGACGAGCCGCCCCGCACGGATGTGACCGAACGCGACGACCGCGGTGAACGGGCCGAGCGCACGGACCGTGGCGCAGAAGGCAGCGAAACGGGTGAACGCGATGGCAGCCGCCGCAGGCGCAGTCGGGGGCGGCGAGATGGCGCCGAAGGCACGCCGCCGGCCGATGGCCCGGTGGCAGCTTCAGCAGCGACGAGCGCGGGGGCCGTGTCGGCCCATGAAGCGATCGAGCCCCCGGCGTTTGCCGTGGCCGAGTACGAGCGCGAGCCGCTGGCTGCGGTCACGCCCGTGGCGCAAGCGCCCTGGCCCGACGTGCCCGTCGTCACGCCGCAGCCCGCCGAACCGGTGGCCGCCGTGCCCACACCGTTCCCGGCCCTGGAGCCGATCGAACCCGTCAGCAGTACGTTGGTGACAGCACCGACCGCGGCGCCGGTGGCACGGCAGGTGTTCGAATTGCCGATCGTCGAGCTGGAAGCCATCGCCGAAGCGGCCGGCTTGAGCTGGGTCAATTCAGACGTCGACAAGGTGCGCGCCGCGCAGCAATCGATCGCCGACGAAGGCGCCCCGATCGTGGTCGCGCGCCAGCGCAAGCCGGTCGAGGCCGTCGACACCGGGCCGCTGGTGCTGGTGGAGACCCGCAAGGATCTCTCCCAGATGAAGTTGCCTTTCGAACTGCAGGGCGGCCAGCCTCCGGGCTGACGGCGAGATGAACGCGGCTCCCGGGCCGCGTTCACCGCATGCGACGGGCGCTGCTCAGCGTGTTTCCAGCTGGGTTTTCAGGTTGCCAAGGCCGGCCTTGTAGATGCCGGTGATGGCCGCGACGGCGGCGGCGTCGTTTTTGTCGGGCGGTGGATCGTTGTTGGGATAGCCGCGATAAAACGCGCCGCGCCATTCCACCAGGCTGGTGCCCGCGGCATCACCCGCTTTCACGCTCAGGGTCGACGTGTAATTGGATACCGGCACCGGGCCGGGATCTTTCATGCGGTAGCTGAACTTGCGATCCGCATCCGAATAGGCCTCGAGCACCTCGACGATCTCGCCGCCGCCCTTGAGCTTGATGGTGCGCACCGAATCGACCGCGCTGCCGTTGGTGGCGCTCACGCTGTCGACCGCCGGATGCCAATCCTGGAAGCGGGCGAAATCCTTCACCTTGGCCCACACCGCATCGGGTGCGGCCTGGATGGTGACGGTTTCGACGACTTTCTGTCGCGTCGGGCCATGGGCCGTGGCCATCGCCGGCGCAAACAGGCACGCCACGGCGAGGCCAACGGGTAAGAAGCTCAATCGCATAACCAAAGTCTCCTTGAAACGGGATGAGGATCGGGGACGCTGTTCGAAAATTATGGCGCGAGCATCTGGCCGAAGCCGCGCGGGTTGCCACCTACCGGCACGCTGGCGATGGCCTGGCCGCTGATCGCATCGAGCACCTGCACACGATCCTCCATCCAGCTCACCACGATCAGCTTGCCATCGGCCCAGGCAATGCCCTCCGGGTATTCGGCGGCACGCCAGGTGGCTTGGAGCCTGAGCGCAGCGAGATCGATCACCGATACCGATTCGTCATGCTGGTTGGTCACGTAGGCGCGCTGGCTGTCGCCAGAGAACGCCACACCATACGGCGCACGGCCTACCGCGAGGGTGGCCAGGGTCTTTCGTGTGGCCACCTCGATCACGCTGACATCGTTGCTGAGCACATTGAGCGCCAGCAGCAGCCGACCATCCGGCGTGATGCCCACCGCGAACGGATGTTCGCCCACCGCGATGCGGGCCTTGATCGCCAGCGTGCGCGCGTCGAGGGCCATCACCTCGTTGTCGTCACGATTGGCCAGGTAGAGCGTGGCATCGTCCGGCGATACCGTCACGCCGGCCGGCGCGGTGCCCACCTTGGCTTGCGCCACGGGCTGGTGGCTGCGGGTGTCAAAGGCCAGCACACGGCCACCGTACCAATCGGCCAGGTAGAGCATGCGGCCGTCGTGCGAGACAGCGATGCCCACCGCACCCTGCCCGGCTTCGAATCGATCGACGGCCGCAAGCGAGCCCAGGTCGATCACCGTCACGCTGTTGTCGCCCGGGGTGCTCACGAAGGCCTTGCCGGCCGCCGCGCTCACCGCCACCCCGGCGGGCGCCTTGCCCACGCCGATGGTGCGAATCACCTTCGACGTCGCGATATCGACAACGCTGACGTCGTGGCTGCCCTGGTTGGTGATGAAGGCCAGTGGCGCCGCAAACGCCGCGCAGGCGGTCTGAGCAATCAGTGCGCCGACGGCAACGCGCCAGACCCGATCAGGGCAGGAGATCCAGCGCATGCATGTAGGCCGGGCTGTGCATCAACTCGTCCCATGGAGTTGGCGCCGTGGCGGGCAGCAGGGCCAACCGGCGCCTGTCGGCGCCGGGATCAGGTTGCCAGCTGCCATCGGCCAGCGCATCGGTGAGACCTCCGAGCAGCTCATCGACCGCCGACCCATCACCGATCGATTGATTGCACAGCAGCACCATGTCGCAACCAGCCTTCAGCGCGGCGATCGCAGCCTCGGTGTAGCTCACTGGGTGGCCGTCGAGCACACGGGCGCCCTGCATGCTGAGATCGTCGCTGAAGATCGCGCCCTGGAATCGCAGATCGCCGCGCAGGATCTCCAGCAGCCAGCGCGATGAAAAGCCAGCAGGACGAGCATCCACCTTCGGATAGATCACATGCGCGGGCATCACGCTGGCCAGCGTGGCGTCGAGCCAGTCGTAGGGCTGCGCGTCGTCGGCCAGGATGGCCTTGCGCGATCGACGGTCGATCGGCACATCCACATGGCTGTCGGCGCTCACATGCCCATGCCCCGGAAAGTGCTTGCCGCAGTTCGACATGCCGGCCAGCGCCAGACCCTGCATCAGGCTGCGCGCCAGCATCGTGACGACGCGCGGATCACGGTGGAAGGCCCGGTCGCCGATCACGGTGCTGGGGCCGTGGTCGAGATCGAGTACCGGCGTGAAGCTGAAATCCACCCCGCAGGCGCGCAGCTCGGCGCCAAGCACGAAGCCGCAAGCGGTGGCGGCGCGCATCGCCGTCATCGCGCCGCTGCCTTCGGCTCCGCGGCTGTCGTTTATCCACAGTTCACCCAGCGCACGCATCGGCGGCAGGTGAGTGAATCCATCAGTGCGAAAGCGCTGCACGCGGCCGCCTTCGTGGTCCACGCAAATCAGCAGATCGGGCCGGAGCTGCTTGATCGCCGCGGTGAGCGTGACGAGCTGTTGGCGGTTTTCCCAGTTGCGGGCAAACAGGATCAGGCCGCCGGTGAGCGGGTGGGCGATGCGCCGGCGATCGGCAGCCGACAAGGTGGTGCCGGCGATGTCGATCACCACGGGAGAAGTGGATGTCATGGCAGCGGTTGGCCTGCTGAAGTGGAAATGGGAGAAGTGGACTCGACCACCACGTAAGACGCGGCGTAGTCGGTTTCGTCGGTGAGGCTCACATGCGCCAACAGCCCGCGGGCATCGAACCAGCTGGCCAGGGCGCCCTCCAGGCGAATGTAGGGCTTGCCGCTGGGCTCGTTGAGGATCTCGCAGGCACGCCAGGTCATCGGCATGCGCATGCCCAGGCCGATCGCCTTGGAGAAAGCCTCCTTGGCCGAGAAGCGCGTTGCCAGGTAAGCCAGGCCGCGGCCTTTCCAGCGTTCGCTGCGGTAGCGATACACCTGAAGCTCGCGCACGCCGAGCACACGTTCGGCAAAGCGCTCGCCGCGACGCTGCACCGTGGCCTGCATGCGGCGGATGTCGCAGATATCGGTGCCGATGCCGTAGATCATGCGCTGGCCCTGGCAGCTATCGAGCAGCCGGCGCGAAGGCGCGCTGGATGCAGCGCTGGTAGTCGCGGATGGTGGCGTCCAGGCCGAGTTCGAGCGCATCGGCGATCAGCGCATGGCCGATCGACACCTCGCGCACGCCCGGCACCGCACGCAGGAAATCGCCGAGGTTGGCGCGGTTCAGATCGTGCCCGGCGTTCACGCCCAAGCCCACCGCCATCGCCGCTTGCGCGGCAAGCACATAACGACCCAGCACCTCGGCTTGCGCCGGCGTACCGTGGGCCGTGGCAAAGGCTTCGGTGTAGAGCTCCACACGCTGTGCACCCGATTGCGCGGCGTGCGCCATCGCCTCGGGAACCGGATCCATGAACAGGCTCACCCGCACGCCGTGCTCGCGCGCCTGGGCGATCACGGGCTGAAGGCGTTGCAGGTCGTCGGGCAGGTTCCATCCGTGGTCGGAGGTGAACTGGCCGGCGCTGTCGGGCACGAACGTGCATTGATGCGGCCGCAGTTCGGCGACGAAGCCCATCAGGTTGTGGAATGGATTGCCTTCGATGTTGAACTCGGCGTGTGGCCAGGCCTTCATCAGCGCGGCGAGTTCGTGCACATCGGCGGCGCGCACATGGCGCTCGTCGGGGCGCGGATGCACTGTGATGCCATCGGCGCCGGCCTCCAGCGCGATGCGCGACAGGCGCACCACGTCGGGCAGATTGAGGTGCCGGGTATTGCGCAGCAGCGCGATCTTGTTGACGTTGACCGACAACGCGGTGCGTCCGGCGTGGACGGCAAACGCTTCGGGAGCGACCAGGGGGTTCATGGCGGGCGTCAGATCGGAAAGGCGTTCGATGGGGATGCGCTGCCCACCATGCGTTGCACGTCACGCATCAGTTCGCGGGTGCGCAGCGTGGGCGAGCCCAGATGATAGTGAAGCAGTTGGCGCAGCAGCGCCTTCAACCCTGCCGAGTGCTCGGCGCAGGCACGTGTGAGGCGGTGCAGATCGCCCGATTCGAGGGCGGCCTGCAATCCGAGCAGGGCTTCACCCGATTGCGACGGGCCGTTGTCGTCGGGCGCGGCGATCACACCGCCCTCGGGCAATACGTTGTAGCGCGCCTGCGGCGCCACCGGCTCGCGCACCAGGGTGGCGATGCCCAGGTCGGGCAGCAACCCCACTTCGCGCAGCAGCACCAGCTCGAAGGCGCGCAAGGCCGCTTGCGACACGGTTTCATGGCCGGCGGCGAGCGCGGGCAGCGTTTGCCGATAGGCATCGAACAGCGTGGGGTGGGCATCGCCGCGCGCCAGCAGCTTCATCAGCAACTCGTTGAGATAAAAGCCCGACATCAACGCCGCCCCGGCGAGCATCGGCGCACCACCGGCCCATTCCGCCGCACGCAGCGTTTGCACCTCGGCGTCGTCGGCCGCGCGCGACAGCGCCACCGTCACGCACTGGAACGGCAGCAGCACCGAGCGCAGCTGCGAATACGGCCGCTTGGCCCCTTTGGCGGCGACGACCACCCGCCCCTGCTCACGGGTGAACAGATCGAGGATGAGGCTGGTTTCGCTCCAATCCCACCGATGCAGCAGGAAGGCCGACGCCGAAGCGACGGTACGGCGGGCTGTCATCGGCTCATTCGTAGCCGTAGGACCGCAAGTGGAATTCGCTGTCGGCCCAACCGGATCGCACCTTGACCCAGATCTCGACAAACACCTTGGCATCCATCAGCCGCTCGAGTTCGACACGCGCTTCGCTGCCGATGCGCTTGAGCCGCTCGCCGCCCTCGCCGATCACGATGCCCTTGTGCGAATCGCGCTCGACGATCACCGTGGCCGCCATGCGTACCCGCCGCTGGGCCTCGATCGTTTCTTCTTCGAAGCTGTCGATGACCACGGTGCACGCATAAGGCAGTTCGTCGCCGGTGAGACGAAACAGCTTTTCGCGGATGATTTCGCTGGCCAGGAAGCGCTCGCTGTGTCGGTCAGCATGCCCTCTTCGTAAAACCACGCCTGCTCGGGCAGGTGCGGCTCGAGGATGCCCAGCAGGCGGGTGATGTCAGGGGCCTTGGTGGCCGACATCGGCACGAATTCGGTGAACGGATGCCGCTGCTGCATCTTCTGCAGCCACGGCAGCAAATCGGTGCGGCGCTTGATCTCGTCGAGCTTGTTGGCCAGCAGCAGGATGGGTTTGTCCGGCGGCAACAACGCCATCACCCGCTCGTCGGCGGGCCCGAAGCGGCCGGCCTCGACGACAAACAACACCGCATCCACATCACCCAGAGTGCCCTGCACCGTGCGATTGAGGTTGCGGTTGAGCGCATTGGCATGGCGCGTCTGGAAGCCGGGGGTATCGACGAATACAAACTGCGCTGTGCCTTCGGTGCGCACCCCGACGATGCGGTGCCGGGTGGTTTGCGCCTTGCGCGAGGTGATGCTGATCTTCTGGCCCACCAAGGCGTTGATCAGCGTGGACTTGCCCACATTGGGCCGGCCGACGATGGCGATCAGGCCGCAGCGCTGGCCGTTGGCCTGCGGCGCGGTGGCGACGGGCTGATCGATCTCGGGGGCGCCGGTCGTCTCGGGAATCGGGGGGGGGATGGCGTTCATCGGGCAGGCTCACGCGTGCAACGGGCCGCCGGGCCCGTCGTTCGCCTTCAGCAATTCGAGCATGGCTCGTGCGGCCTCCTGCTCGGCGGCTCGCCGTGAGCGGCCGGCGCCTTGCTGCGCCAGGCTGAGCGCGGGCACGGCACATTCGACGTCGAAGGTTTGCGCATGCGCCTGACCGTGCGTGGCCACGATGCGGTAGGCCGGCACCGGCAGGCGACGAGCCTGCAGCCATTCCTGCAGCTCGGTCTTGGCGTCCTTGGTCCAGCTTTCGATGTTGGTGCTGGCGATCACTTCGCCGAACAGGCGCTGCACCAGCGCATGCGCGGCCTCATCGCCGCCATCCAGGTAGGTGGCGGCAATGATCGCTTCCACCGCATCCGCCAGGATGGAGGGCCGCTGCGCACCACCACCCCGGGCTTCGCCATCGGACAAACGCAACACCTCGGGAAGCCCGAGCGTGAGGGCCACCCGATGCAGGCTGTCTTCACGCACCAGATGCGCCCGCACGCGGGTGAGATCGCCTTCGTCGGAGCCGGCGAAGCGGTCGTACAGCAGCTTGGATACGCCCAGGCTGAGCACCGTGTCGCCGAGGAATTCGAGCCGCTCGTTGTGATCGGTGCCGAAGCTGCGGTGGGTGAGCGCGCGCGTGAGCAACCCGGGCTGTTGAAAGCGGTGGCCCATCCGCTGCTGGAGGGCATCCAGGCGGGCATCCAGGCCGGAGGATCGGTTTGAAGTGTCAGTCACAGTGTCGCAATGGGGGCATGGCCGCGGATGGCCAGCATGCCCTGGGGCATGGTGGCGCGTTCAGCGCGAACTGCCCGAGTACTTGATCAACAAGGATACCGGGCCGGCGATCGGAATCTCCTTGTCGTAGGCAAAGGAGATCACCACCACATCATTTTCCTTCGTGATGTCGAGGTCTTGTGCGGTGATCGATTCGATCCCGTACTGGGTCTGGGCCTGCCGGGCAAACGCCGAGCGAATTTCGGGGACGGTGCCACCGCTGCTCTCCGCCACCGTGCCGACGGTGCGTTTGATCGTCAGGTACTCGTTGACGGTGGGAACGATCTTGACCGCCACCACCCCGACGAAGCCGATGATGATGGCCCAGAACAGCAGACCGAGCAGCGTGATGCCACGTTGACGCATGGTGGTCATTTCCTAGATGGGGAGAGCCCGATTTCGCCAAGCTCCGCAGGTTCTGTCAAGCCGGCTTCATTTGAAGAACGTGCCAACCCGGCCGAAGTTGCCGAAGTTCATCCACACGAGGAAGGCACGACCCACGATGTTTTCATCGGGCACAAAGCCCCAATAGCGCGAATCCAGGGAGTTGTCGCGGTTGTCACCCATCATGAAGTAGTGGCCCGGCGGCACCTTGCACACCACCCCTTCCACGCTGTAGCGGCACTGGTCCTTGTTCGGAAAATTGGCCACCGGTTGCGTAAAAAATTCAGAAGGCTGCTTGTTCTTCTGGATGAGATGCTCCACGGCGCCGAGCTTTTCTTCGTATCGCGCCATGTAGCCCATGCTTTCATCATCGTAGTTGTCGGGCAATGAGGTGGTGACCACCGGCTGGCCGTTGATCGTGAGGCGGTGGTTGAGGTAGGCCACCTCGTCGCCGGGCAGCCCGACCACCCGCTTGATGTAGTCGACCCTCGGATCCACCGGATAGCGAAACACCATCACATCCCCGCGCTGGGGCGAGTGGTTGTCGATGATCTTCTTGTTGATCACCGGTAGCCGGATGCCGTAGTGAAATTTGTTGACGAGAATCAGGTCGCCCACCAGCAGCGTGGGAATCATCGAGCCCGAAGGAATCTTGAAGGGCTCGAACAGGAAAGAGCGCAGCACGAAGACCACCAGGATCACCGGAAACAGCCCGGCGGTCCAGTCGAGCCACCACGGCTGGGTGAGGATGCGGCTCCTGGCCTCCTCGAGATTGCCATCGACCTTCTCGATGCCGAGCTTGGAGAGTTCGACGCGACGCGACGCATCCTGCAGCTCCAGCTGACGCGCCGCCGCCAGCCGCGCGGGCCGGTAGTGGAAGCGCTCGGCCATCCAGTAGAAGAAGGTCATCACGGTGAGCAGCATCAGCAATACCGCGAAGTTGCCCACCCACATATTCAAGAACCAGCCGCCCACATAGACAAACAGGGCGCCGTATAAAACGGCAGTCAATGCACTCATCGAGTTTGGATTCTCAGTCGTCGACCTTGAGGATGGCCAGGAAAGCCTCTTGCGGCACCTCCACGGTGCCGATCTGCTTCATGCGCTTCTTGCCGGCCTTCTGCTTTTCGAGCAGCTTGCGTTTGCGGCTGATATCCCCGCCGTAGCATTTTGCCAGTACGTTCTTGCGCAGGGCCTTGATGTTCTCCCGCGAGATGATGTTGGCGCCGATGGCGGCCTGGATGGCCACGTCGTACATCTGGCGCGGGATCAGCTCGCGCATCTTCGCGGCCACTTCGCGGCCGCGGTACTGGCTCTGGCTGCGGTGCACGATGATCGCCAGCGCATCCACGCGGTCGCCGTTGATGAGCATGTCCACCTTCACCACATCGGCCGCCAGATACTCCTTGAACTCGTAGTCCATCGAGGCATAACCGCGTGACACGCTCTTGAGCTTGTCGAAGAAATCAAGCACGATTTCCGCCAGCGGGATCTCGTAAGTGAGGTGAACCTGGCGGCCGTGGTAGCTCATGTTGAGCTGCACGCCACGCTTCTGGTTGGCCAGCGTCATCACCGAACCCACGTACTCCTGCGGCATGTACAGCCGCACGGTGACGATCGGCTCCCGGATCTCGGCGACGCGGCCCGGATCGGGCATCTTCGAGGGATTCTCGACCTCGATCACCGTGCCATCACCCAACTCCACCTGATAGACGACCGACGGCGCGGTGGTGATCAGATCCTGATCGAACTCGCGCTCCAGCCGCTCCTGCACGATCTCCATGTGCAGCAGGCCGAGAAAGCCGCAGCGAAAGCCGAAACCCAGCGCCTGTGACACCTCAGGCTCGTAGCGCAGCGACGAATCATTGAGCTGCAACTTCTCCAGCGCATCGCGAAGCTGGTCGTACTCGCTCGCTTCGGTAGGGAACAGGCCGGCAAAGACCTGCGGCTTGATCTCCTTGAATCCGGGCAGGGGCTCGGTCGACGGGCCGGCGTTGTTGGGCAGCTTCTTTTCGAGGGTGATGGTGTCGCCGACCTTGGCGCTCTTGAGCTCCTTGATGCCGGC
>JANMAS010000150.1:0-5264 GCA_031359975.1 Burkholderiales bacterium | reverse complement strand
TCAGCCCACGCCGATTGCCGAAGCCCTGCGTTTTGTGGATGTGCTGCTCAGCGCGCCGGGTGTCTCGCAGCCTGCGCTGGGCGCCGAGTGGCCCGTGCTGCGCAGGTTGTGCACCGACAAGACGCTCGCTGCCAATGACCTGCCGGATGCCTGGCTGGCCGCCGCAGTGCTTTACCAGGACGAGCACCTGGTGAGTTTTGACGGTGATTTCAAACGTCTGCTGCCAAGAAGCCAGTTCACACGCCTGAGCGCGTGACTTCGCTGTCACGGGTTCTCATGCCCGTGGCACCGGAAGGCGAGTCACGCCGTCGACGGCCAATGCCTTGCAAACACCGCGGCCCACACCGGATAGGTTTCGATGCGCTCCAGCACCGGGTACCACTGCGGCCGGGCCTGCTTCAGGTGCCTGCGCGCACCCGACCAGCGCGAGACGGTGGCGGCCAGCAGATCGAGTGCCGACGGTGCCTCGCCGCCAAGGAAAGGCGTGGCCGGGAAGGTGTCGGCAAAGGTGCTCCACAGCGCGTGCAGGCGAGCACGGGCGCCTTGGCGGATGCGCTCGTTGGTGGCTTCGTCAGGATCTGCGCACACCCGCTCGGGGTAGTCGATCACGCCGATTGCCGCGTAGCAATTGGCGGCGATGTAGATGAGGCCGCGCAAGGCGCTCGAACGCGCGGCGGCATCGGTGGGCAGCAAGCCGCTTTCGGGATGGCGCAGGCCCAGATCGATGAGGATCGCGGCGCTTTCGGTGAGCACCGTGCCATCGGGCATTTGCAACGTGGGGATCTGGCCCAGGGGATTCAGGCGCAGCAGCGCGCCGAGCGCCGATTTCTCATCCCATGTGGCCGCATCCACGATCGTGTGCGGCAGACCGATCTTGACCAGCGCCGCTTCGGCGGCCGCCGATCCACTACCCAGGTAGCCGTACAGGGTGCAGTGGGTGCTCATGGCGAAAATCTCCTTGTACCAGGGCCGATGGGCCGCTCAGAACGTACCCGGATACGAGCCACCGTCGATCAGCCAATTCTGCCCGGTGATGTAGCTGGCCTGCACGCTGCACAGGTAGGCGCAGGCGGCGCCAAATTCATCCGGCGTACCCAGGCGCCGAGCCGGAATCTGCTGCGCCCGCTGCGCGACGATCGCATCCAGCGGCTGGCCGGCTTGCTGGGCGGCGCTGCTCATCGTGGTTCGGATACGGTCGGTATCGAACAGGCCTGGCAGCAGGTTGTTGATCGTCACGTTGTGGGCCACCGTCTTGCGCGCCAGCCCGGCCACAAAGCCGGTGAGGCCGGAGCGCGCACCGTTGGACAAACCCAGCACATCGATCGGCGCCTTCACCGCGCTCGACGTGATGTTGACGACACGGCCGAAGCCGCGCTGCATCATCGGATCGACCACCGCCTTGATCAGCTCGATCGGTGTGAGCATGTTGGCATCGATGGCCCGCAGCCACGCATCTCGATCCCAATCGCGAAAGTCACCCGGCGGCGGGCCGCCCGCGTTGTTGACGAGGATATCCACTTGCGGGCAAGCGGCGAGTGCAGCGGTGCGGCCCTCGGGCGTGGTGATGTCGCCCGTCACCGCACGCACCTCGATGCCGGGATGCACGGCGCGCAGGCTGGCGGCCGTGACTTGCAGCACGTCAGCTCCCCTTGCGGTGACGACAAGGTTCACGCCTTCGGCCGCCAGCGCCTGCGCGCAGCCCCGGCCCAACCCCTTGCTCGATGCGCACACCAGCGCCCATCGGCCCTTGATTCCCAGATCCATGCGTGGTCTCCAATGTTTTGATCCGTGAGCGCCGGGCGGCACCTGAGGTGCGTTACCTCGCCTTCGCCAGCCAGCCCACACCGGCCAGCACCAGCACGGTACCGGCGATCACCGGCGGCGTGAGCGGCTCGCCCAGCCACAGTGCGCCCATGGCGATGGTGCTCATCGGCCCGATCATGCCGGCTTGCGCGGTGCGTGTGGGGCCGATGCGCTCGATCGCCATCATCACCAACAGCACCGGCACAAACGTGCAGACGGTGGCGTTCAGGATCGACAGCCAGATCACCTGCGGCGCCACCGTGGTCGCCGCCGCGATCGGCCGCAGCAGCGCAAACTGACCGATGCACAGCAGGCAGGCCACGGTGGTCGCCAGCCCAGTCAAGCGCAAGGCGCCGATGCGCTTGACCGCCTCACCGCTGTAGAGCAGATAAACCGCGTAGCTGATCGCGCTGCCGAAGACCAACCCGGCACCCAGCGCGGCATCCGGCCCCACATGGCCCAGTTCACGGCCAAAAACGACCAGCACGCCGGCATAACTGAGCGCCAGCGCACCGAGCTGCGGCGCCGTCACCCGACGCCGAAAAACCACCCAGCCCAGCCCCAGCACGATGGTGGGGTTGAGGTAGAGGATCAGCCGCTCCAGGCTGGCGCTCACGTATTGCAGGCCGGCAAAATCAAGAAAGCTCGCCAGGTAGTAACCGGTGAAGCCCAGCGCGAAGACGAGCGCCCATTCCTTGTGCGTCAATGCGGCGCGGCCCCGGCTCGCCCACCACGCCAGCAACGTGAAAAGCGGCAGCGCGAACAACATGCGATACATGATCAGCGTCACCGCATCCACACCGTATCGATAGGCCAGCTTGACGATGATGGCCTTGCCTGAAAAGGCAATCGAGCCGGCGAAAGCCAATGCCAGGCCGTAGCCGGGCTGCCGGCCCGTCGTCGGCGCGGTGGTCAGATCTCACCTCGAGGCGTGCATCGATGCCAACGCGGCATCAGTAGCCCACCGCCGCACCATCACGGCGCGGATCGCTTGCAGCCACATAGCCGTCAACCGCCGGATCACCCAGCCGCCAGATGAACTGGCCGGCGCCAAAATCCTGGTAGCTGTCGTGCATCACCTCGATGCGGTGGCCACGCTCGATCAACCCTTGTACGGTGGCCGCATCCATGTCGGCCTCGACGTTGAGCTCCAGCCCGTGGCTGAAACGCCAGCGCGGCGCATCGCACGCCGCCTGCGGCGACTGATGATGGTCGACCATGCGCACCAGCGTCTGCAGATGGCCCTGCGGCTGCATGTTGGCGCCCATCACACCAAACGCCATCAAGGGATCGGCACCCCGCATGGCAAATGCCGGGATGATCGTGTGGAACGGCCGCTTGCCCGGCGCCACCGCATTCGGGCTGTGCGCATCGAGGCTGAATGCGTGGCCCCGGTTTTGCAGGCTGATGCCGTACTCGGGCACCACCACGCCGGAGCCGAAACCCATGTAGTTGCTCTGGATGAAGCTCACCATCAAGCCGGCTTCGTCGGCTGCCGCCAGATAGATGGTGCCGCCGCGCCGATGCACATCGCCCGGTGTGCCGGCCTCGAAGGCCTGCGCGCGCTTCGGATCGATCAGCCGCGCGCGGCCGGCCAGGTACGACTCATCGAGAAGCTCCTGCGGCGTCACCGTCATCGACGCAGGCTCCGCGATATATCGGTACACATCCGCGAAGGCCAGCTTCATCGCTTCGATCTGGATGTGCTGGGCCTGCACGCCATCGGGCGGCATCGACGCCAGATCGAAATGCGAGGCGATGCCCAGCGCCATGAGCGCCGCGATGCCCTGCCCATTGGGCGGAATTTCGTGCAGCGTGACATCGCGGTAGCGGCGCTGCAGCGGCTCCACCCATTCAGGCTGACAGGACGCCAGATCCGCCATCACCATCGCGCCGCCATGCGCCTTGGCATGCGCTGCCAAGGCTTGAGCGATCTCGCCGCGATAGAAGGCCTCGCCGCGTGTGGCGGCAATGGCCCGCAACGCGCGCGCCGCCGCCGGCATGCTGAAGCGCTCGCCCACCACCGGCGCACGGCCGTATGGCAAAAACGTCTCGGCAAAGCCGGGCTGCGAGGTGAGCGTGGCCAACCGGGCCGCCGCCTGCCACTTGCCGGCCACGATCACCGGCACCGCATAGCCGCGTTCGGCGATGTCGATCGCCGGCGCCATCAGATCGGCAAACGGCAGGCGGCCAAAGCGCTCGCTCAAGGCCGCCCAGCCCGCCACCGCGCCAGGCACCGTCACCGCATCCCAGCCCCTCACCGGCGGGCACGGCGCATCGCCGTACTTTTGCGCAAAGTACGCCGGTGTCCACGCCTGCGGCGCGCGCCCGGAGGCGTTCAGCCCATGCAGTTGGCGGCCATCCCACAGGATGCAGAACGCATCGGAGCCAAGCCCGTTGCTGCAGGGCTCGACGCTCGTCATCGCCGCCGCGGTGGCGATGGCGGCGTCCACCGCATTGCCGCCGGCCGCCAGCATGCGCAGGCCGGCTTGTGCCGCCAGCGGATGCGAGGTGGCCACCACGTTGCGCGCGAACACCGGCTGGCGCACCGAGCGGTAGGCGCTTGCATAGTCGAAAGCCAGCGGATCGGGGTGCAGCGGGTTCATCGAAAGCCCTCAGGATCAAGATCGGTCATGACGCGTAGCTTCGAGCGCAAGGCACGTCAACGCGACATGCCTTCCGATACATAACGCTTCACGGGAGGCGGCTCGGGCCCGATATGGAACGCTTCGCGGCGCTGCCGCAGGCCCGCATCGTTGGCTGTGAAACGCTCGCTGCGGCGCAGGTGCTCGAGCCAGTTTTCATCGACAAAATACTCCACGTATCGCCCGGGCACGGCGGTGTCGCGGAAAAGGCCCCACGAGAGTGCGCCGCCTCGCAGCCGGGCGCGCCGCGTATCCTGCATCATCGTCGCGAATTCGGTGCCGCGCGCCGGGTCGATCAGGTATTCCACCGTCACCATCACCGGGCCGGCGGCGGGGTCGATGTCGATCGAGGTGTCGGGCGGGCTGCGCAGTTGCGCCGGGCTGAAATCCATCTCCTCGCCGCCATCCACCGACAAGCGCCGGGTGAACGCCCACAGCAGCACGCCGCTGATCGCCGCGGCAACCACCGCGATGCGCACGCTGCTCAGGCCCGCCACCTGCCCCCACAGGATCGATCCGGCCGCCGAGCCGCCCATCAACCCCATCTGGTAGATCGACATGCCGCGCGCGCGCACCCAATTGGGCAGCGCCATCTGCGCGGAGATGGTGAGCGAGTTGGCGGTGGAGATCCAGGCCATGCCGGCCAGCACCATCGCCGGCAGCGCCACCCACACGTTGGGCGCAAACACCACGATCGTGGAAGCCAGCGCATGCACGAGGGTGCCGAAGAGCACGAAGTCGTCGCGATTGAAGCGATGCCGCCAGCGCGGAAAGTACAGCGCCGCGATCACGGCGCCCCCACCCAGGCAGGCCAGC
>JANMAS010000148.1:0-9671 GCA_031359975.1 Burkholderiales bacterium | reverse complement strand
GCACGGGCGCGGCGGCGATGGCCGGTGCGGGTGGCGGCAAATCCGCAGCGGCGGTGCGTTCGGCCCGCTCAGCCGGTGCCGCCGGTGCCGCCGGTGCCGCCGTCGCGGCGGGTGCGCGCAGGTCGGAGTCAGCGGTCGGGGCCGGTCGATCGGCCTGGCGCCGCCGCAGCGCCGCAGCGTTTGCGACCACTGGGGGCGAGGGTCGCGCCGCGTTGTCAACCGGCGGCTGCAAGGCGATCTGCGGCGGAATTTCGGCCTCGGCAGACACCGGCGGCAGGGCTTGCGAGGCCGCCGCCATCGGCGTGGGCTGCGCCCCAGCGGCTACCGGCTCTGGCCGCGCGGCTGTGGGCACCTCCTCGCCGCGCCACAGAACGACCACCACGCTGGCCAGCACCACAAAGGCCAATCCGGCGGCCGGGCCGGGTTGCAGCCATCTGTCCAGCCACGCCCAGCGGCGGCTGGGCACAGCCGCCGTGGCCCGCGTTGACGCCGCACCGGCGCTGGCGGCGATGGCGGCACGAGCGGCGAAGCGCAGCGCTTCGCCCATGTCGGCCGATGCCTCCAGTTGCGCATCCGGCGCCTGGCGCAGGGCCGCGAGCAGGTGCGCGTCGGGCGTGTCGGGCGTGTCCGGCAAGACGCCTTGGTCAGCCATCGACGGGGGGCGTGGTGGCGTCGTCATCATCCGCCTTCGGGCGTGCGATGCCAGCTGGGCGGCAGGTAAGCGCCCATGCACAACCGCAGCTTGGTCATCGCATAACGCAGGCGGCTCTTGGCCGTCTCGGCATTCAGGCCGATGGCGCGCGCCAGATCCTGCACCGACAGGCCCTCTTCATGGTGCAGCAGAAAGGCCACGCGTTGCGCGAGTGGCAGCTCGTCGAGGCATGTCAGCAGACGCTCGCCGGCACGGCGCCAGAAGAGCTGGTCGTCTGCGGCCGGTTCGGCACCGGCTGCGGGCCAGCCTGACCAGGCGGCGCTGGCTGGCGTGAAGGGCTCGCCGTCGCTGTCGTCGGGCAGCGCCACCTCGCGGCCGCTCTTGCGCAGCTGGTCGATCACACGGTGGTGCGCCAGCGTGAACAGCCAGGTGCGAAAGCTCGCACCCTGCGGCGACCAGCGCTCGCGCGACTGGATCACGCGCAGCCAGGTGTCCTGAAACACCTCGTCGAGCTGGGCTTGCAGGTCGCGCCCCAGCAGCCGGCGGATGAAGCGGTACAGCCCCGCCTGATGGCGGGCGTAGAGCTGGTCGAAGGCTTTGGCGTCGCCTTGGGCGAAGGCGTTCATCAGCGCGATGTCGGCGTCCGCGTCGGCGCCGCCCTCGGGTGCGGTGGCGCGGATGTCGGGTTGGAGGGTGGCCGGGTCGCCCATGGCTGTGCAGTCTGCCATGCGGCCCGGTGCGTGGAAGGGAGCGTGATGGCGGCCTCCTGTGGATGGTCCGAACGCGGGTGCGCACAAGGGTTGATACGGCCCGGCCGGCGGTTCGGGTTTGCCACCGCAAAATCTTTTCGTTCGCTCAACCCCACCGCACGGGTCGATCCGTATCAGCCCGTGCCCTCACCACTCTGGAGCGATTGTGATGCGACTGCCCATCTGGATTCCGCTGGCCCTGACCTTCCTCGCCACCGCCTGCGCCACCGGCGCCAACGCGCTGTCGCCCTCGCCCGACGCGGCACCCTTGCCCCTCGGTTGGCGAGAGACACCCGCCCGGTGGCCGCAGCCGCAACCCGGCCGCTGGGATGCGCCCTTGTGGGGTGTGCCGAGCATCAGCGCGCCCTCGGCGCGCGATTGCCACCGGGCGCCGCAGACGCGTGAGATCGCCGGAAATGGCTGGACACCTCGGCAGCCTGCGCGGTCAATTGCGGCCTCACCCGCCCGCGAAAGCGAATCGATGCGCGCAGCCGGCGCCGCCGACAGCATGGCCTCGGCGGATCGCGCCGAACGAAAAGCGGCAGCTCCCGGCATCGCACCGACGGCGCCCGCCCTCGCAGCCGCGCCCGAAGCGCTGGGCCAGCTCGCCCCCGGCACGGTGATGCGCGACCGCCGCAGCCAGGCCGGCACGCCGGTGACCGCCGGCATGGTGGACGACAACGCCGATTTCTCCGAGTACCTCGCCTACCTGCAACGCCGGGGTGATCTCGGCCTGCGCGAGCGCGACGTCAGCGAGCGCTATCGGGTGACGGTGCGCGACGCGCGCAACCGCCCGGTGGCCGATGCCGAGCTGGCGCTGTCCTGGTCAGGCGCCAGCGCCGGCCTCGTCTGGGCGCGTACCGATGCCGCCGGCAACGCGTGGCTGCACCCGCGCGCGCTGGTGGCGCCAGCGGCACTCGATGGCCTGGGCCAGTTGCAGTTGATGGCCCGCGCACCCACCGCGAATCTCGACGACGACGCCCCGCAGCCGATTGCACGCGCCACGCTGCAACGCGGCCAGAAGGCCGGCCTCACCTTGCGCCTGCCGGAACCCGACAACGCCGACCGTTGGGCACGCCCCGCCCGCCCGGCACTGGATCTGGTGTTTCTGATGGACGCCACCGGCTCGATGGGCGACGAGATCGCCAAGCTCAAGACCAGCGTGCGCGACATCGCCGACCAGATCGCCCGCATGCCCGGCCAGCCCGACCTGTGCCTCGGCCTGGTGGCCTACCGCGATCATGGCGACGAGTTTCTGGTGCGCCGCACCGATCTCACCAACGATCTCCCGGCCTTCCAATCCGTGCTCGGCCGGCTGCGCGCCGACAACGGCGGCGACGAACCCGAAGCCCTGAACCAGGCGTTGCAAACCGCCGTGGACGACATCGCCTGGCGCGGCCCCGGCACCACCCGCATGGTGGTGCTGATCGCCGACGCGCCCCCGCACCTCGACCAGGGCGGGCCGTATTACGACCAGTCCACCGCCGCAGCGCTGGCACGCGGCATCAAGCTGCACGCGGTGGGCGCGAGCGGCCTCAATCCGCAAGGCGAGGGCGTGTTCCGCCAGATCGCCCAAGGCACCGGCGGCCGCTTCGTGTTTCTCACCTATCGCGACGCAACGAACCCCGGCAGCGGCCCGGGCAGCGACACGGTGCACGACGTCAAGTCGTATTCGGTGCAGACGCTGGACCGGCTGATCGTGCAGCTGGTGAAGGATGAGCTGGCGTTGCGGGCGGGTGGGTGAGTCTTGCGGGCCCGCCCCATCGTCATGTCAGCCCCTCGCCAGCGGCAAACCGCCGGCGGTCCCCCGGGGGGACGTTCGCTAGCTTGGGGCGGCCCGGCGCGGCGCTCATGTCAGTTGCTCCACCGCGCTTGTGGCGAGCCGCGACGCATCGAACTTGGGTTTAGTCTTGGGGGCGCGCGTGGCGCGTGCCAAGGGCGCTGGGTGCCCGACTCCGCTCATGTCCTCCGGAGCGGACTGCGTCCGCCCCTCCCCCTTTACTTCGCTGCGTCGGGCACCCAACGCCCTTGGCATGAACCGTTCTCTCTTCGCGGCGCTCGAACAGCCAAAACGGTTCCCGATCAGGCCGGCGGGGCGCTCTGCGCAGCGAAGTAAAGGAGGTGGAGGCCGCTGGCCGACGGGGGACATGAGCGGAGCAGAGCGCCCCGTCGGCCTGATCCCGCTCCAGCCATGGCAGGCCTGCAGATGAAAGCTTGGCCCGGAGTCAACTGATCCTGGAGGCGGTTTCATCCTGGCGCTTCAGCCGCCCATCAAAGAACCACGGCCGCACCTTCCACGATCTAAGCTTGGCGGCATCGGTGTGGTTCGGGTTGATGAGGACGTTGTTTTCCTCTTGGACGATCACCGACGGCACCTCCATCAGCGCCGACGCTCCGCCGATCAGCCAGGCATCCCCGATGTCGAGCGACACCTTGCCCTCGGGCCGCGCCGTCCATCCGACCGGGAGCGAGGCGGCGGTTCGCACCGTCCTCGCTGCCCACACGTCGTCAGGGATCTCCACGCAAACGACGAAGCGGTTCATGGGCAGATCGTCGGTGTCGATATGCAAGGCGGTCTCGAGCGCCGCCAGCGAGATGGTGCGCGCGCAATACACCGCCGGCTTGCCCTTTCGGTTCCAGCGCCCGCCGGTGACTTCGGCGCCCTTGCCGGACAGATCGTGGGCCTCCCACTCGGGCGCTTCGGATGCCACCCGCCACAGAAGCATCGTCACGAATAGGCGCCCGACTGGGCCCTGCTGAGCAGGTTGGAGACGATGCCCTGGCCTTCGGCCGTGTCCATCAATTCCGCTGGCTTCATCCCACCCAAGGCGGGCACCGGCCTGTCCATCCAGCGAGCCACCCAGGCGGCGGCGTCGAATCCTTCGGGTTGCCCGGACTCTTCGACCATGCGCTGAACCTGCCCCACCAGGCGCCCGAGGCCAAGCACCTTCGAGCTCTCGTCCGGCGACAGCGGTTTGGACTCACGCGCCTTGCGCTCCACCGTCGCCCGAGGCAGACCGAGGGTGAAGTACAGCTTTTCCTTGCTCATGCCCATTCGCACGGCCATGTCGCCGGGCATGGTGGCGGGTAGCCCGTGCTTGATCATCTGGACCCGCTGAATGGGATCGAAGTCGAAGATCTTGGTGAAGCTCCAGGCCTTCGGGAAGGCTCTCAGCCCGCGCCTCTTTGCCGCAGCACCCGTCTCTCGCAAGACTTTGGCCATCCCATGCGCTCCTTCAAATGAGCGTTTATGTTACATCGAATGAGCGGGTGCGTGCGAGGAGGTAAGGCGAATTCAGCTGGCGGAGCCCAGCACGCGCAGGATCTGCTCGCCGTAGGCTTGCAGCTTTTTCTCGCCGATGCCGCTCACCTGGGCCAGGTCGGCCAGGGTGGCGGGCTGGTCTCGGGCCAACTCGGCCAGCGTGGCGTCGTGGAACACCACATAGGCGGGCAGGTTGTGTTCGCGCGCCACCTCGCCGCGCCAGGCTTTGAGCGCGGCGAAGCGGGCCTGGGCGTCTGTGTCGAGCGCGGCGGCGGCCGGCGGGGCGGCGCGGTCCTTGGTCGAAGACTTGCGGCTGCGTGAGGCGGCCGGCGGCGCCGTGCGCGGCACGCGCAGCACCACCTGCACCTCGCCCTTGAGCACCGCGCGGGCTTCGGCGGTGAGTGCAAAGGTGTTGAATTCGCCTTCGGTGCGCAGAAAGCCCAGCGCGATGAGCTGGCGCAGCACCGAGCGCCACTGCGCTTCGCTGAGATCGGCACCCACGCCGAAGGTGGTGAGCGTGGCATGGCCATGCTGCTCCACCTTGTCGGTGCGTTTGCCGCGCAGCACATCGATCAGGTGGCCGGCGCCAAACGAGAGATCGCTGACCTGCCGAAAACGATAGACACACGACAGCGCCTTGCGCGCCGCTTCGGTGGCATCCCAGCGCTCGGGTTTGTCGCGGCAGTTGTCGCAGTTGCCGCAGGGCGCGCTGTCTTCGCCGAAGTAGCCGAGCAGCCGCTGACGACGGCAATCGAGGCTTTCGGCCAGTGCCAGCAGGGCATCGAGCTTGCCGCGTTGCACACGTTTGAATTCGTCGCCCGCCGGGCTCTCGTCGATCATGCGGCGCTGGTTCACCACGTCGGCCAGGCCGTAGCACATCCAGGCATTGGCGTGCTCACCGTCGCGGCCGGCGCGGCCGGTTTCCTGATAGTAGCCCTCGATGTTCTTCGGCAGATCGAGGTGCGCCACGAAGCGCACGTCGGGCTTGTCGATGCCCATGCCAAACGCGATGGTGGCCACCATCACCACGCCCTCGTCGCGCAGAAAACGATCCTGATGGCGCTGGCGCATGGCTGAATCAAGCCCGGCGTGATACGGCAGGGCACCGAAGCCTTCGCCCACGAGCCACTGCGCGGTTTCTTCCACCTTCTTGCGGGTGCCGCAGTAGACGATGCCGGCGTCGCCTTCGTGCTCGTCGCGCAGAAAGCGCAGCAGCTGGGTGCGAGCGTTGTCTTTTTCGACGATGGTGTAGCGGATGTTGGGCCGGTCGAAGCTGGCCACGAATTGGCGCGCGTCGTGCAACGACAGGCGCTCGATGATGTCGGCGCGGGTGTGATCGTCGGCGGTGGCGGTGAGGGCGATGCGCGGCACGCCGGCATAACGCTCGGCGAGCACCGACAAGCCCAGATATTCCTCGCGGAAATCGTGGCCCCATTGGCTCACGCAATGCGCTTCGTCGATGGCCGCGAGGCTGAACAGCCCGCGCTCGTGCAGCGAATCGAGCATCGCCAGGAAGCGCGGCGTGAGCACCCGCTCCGGCGCCGCGTAGAGCAGCACCATGCGGCCGGAGAGCAACTCGCGCTCCACATGGCGCGCGCCTTCGGCGTCGAGTGTGGAGTTGAGAAACGCCGCATGCACGCCCGCTTCTTCGAGCGCGCCCACCTGGTCGTGCATCAGCGCGATCAGCGGGCTCACCACCAGCGCCACACCGCCGCCCGCGCGGTGCCGCGCAATGGCCGGGATCTGATAGGTGAGGCTTTTGCCGCCGCCGGTGGGCATGAGCACGAGCGCATCACCGCCGCCGATCACATGCTGGACGATGGCCTGCTGGTGGCCGCGAAAGGCCGCGTAGCCGAAGACCTCGCGCAAAATCGCTTCGGGATCGGTACTCAGCAGATCGGCGTCGGGCGAGTCAGTGGCGGTCAACATCTCGGGCATGGCACGAGATGGTAACCGGGGGGTTGCCCCGGGATTCTGAACTACACAAGCCCGATATCGCGCGGCGTGCTCTTCGGAAACACCGCCTGCAGCCGGTTGGCATCGAGCCCGTACAGGCGCTGCAACAGGCCACCGAGCACATCGCGGTAATCGTTGAGCACCGGGTAGTCGCGGTTTTCGTTGAGCGTGTTGGCCGCCAGCTTGATCTGCTCACCCCGCACCCCGCCGCGCACGCCACCGCCCAACACCCAGTACACGGTGCCATGCCCGTGATCGGTGCCGCGGTTACCGTTTTCGCGGAAGGTGCGGCCGAACTCGCTGATGACGACCACGGTGGTGTCTTTCCAGGCGGGGCCGATGTCGTCGGCAAAGCCGTTGAGGCCGTTGCCGAGCTCGGTGAAGCGCTTGGCGAGCGCTCCGGCGCCGTCGCCCTGTGTGGTGTGGCTGTCCCAGCCACCCACGTCGATAAAGCCCAGGCGGATGTCGTCGCGCATCAGTTTGGCCACGCGGCGCGCCTGCAGCTCGAAGCCCTTGGCGCTGATCGCATTGCGGCTGGCGGCCTGCATCTCGCCCATCAATTCGCGCGACACCTGGCCGCGCATTTCGAAGCCTTCCTTGACCTGGCTGCCCATCGAATCGCCTTGGTACATGCGCTCGATCATGCTCGATTGCCTGGCGTCGATCTTCGACTCGCGGGCCCCGGCGAGCGACAGGTTGGCCACCAGGCGCTCACCGCTGAAGATCAGCGGAACACGGTCGGTGAACGACAAGGTCTTGACCGAGCCGAGCGATTGCGCCAGCCGGTTCATGAAGCCGCTGCGGCTGGCGCCGCCGCTGCTGCCGGGCTGCAGGCCCTGCTCGACGCTGTCCTGCGTTTCGAAGTGGCTGCGCGACATGTTCGGCGTGCCGGCAAACGGCACGAAGGCCACTTGCCCGGCCTCGAAGCGCGGCAGGAGATTGTCTTTGAGCGCCGGGGCGAGCGCCCAATCGCTGTTGAGCGCGATGGCGGCGGCGGCGCCGGAACCGGGGCGCGCGATGGCGATGTTGGGCCGCACTTCGTAGTAAAACGAGCTCGACTGCGGCACCAGCACGCTGGCGCAGTCGTAGCCGCCGCGCAGAAAGACGACGAGCAGGCGGGTATCGCCGGGCGAGGCCCACACCTGGGTGGCTCCGACGGCGAGGCTGGCGCCCAGCGCGGTGCCGAAGGCCCCTTGCAAAAGCTGGCGGCGTTGCATGGCAATGCTCCTATCGATGATTGAATTCGGGGGACGACAGCGCCAGCGCGTTCCAGTCGTCCACGGGCCCGGAGCGGGCCTCGGCCAGCACGGTGCGGGTGGCCTCCGACAGGCGCGGCACATAGGCGGTGCGCCACACCACGTTGTCGATCTTCGGAGGCACCCGATCGGCACCACGGCGCTCGGCGGCCTTCTCGCTGGCTCTGTCGCTGGCCTTGTCGCCGGCAGGATCGTCGGCGCGAAACAAGCTGCTCTCGTCTTCGCCGATCAGGTTGGCCACCTCGAAACGGATGTTCATCTGCCCCGAGCCTGCCCAGGCCGCTTCGGTGAGCGGCCAGCCGTCGGGCGTCTTGCGCCCGTAGGTGGGCTGGCCGAGGCGATTGAGCCATTGCAGGGCCGGCGCGACATTGATGACCGGTCGGTCGTTGGCCGCCAGCCGCACGGCCGAGACGACGAAGTGCTGCGGATCCTTGAACTTGTGGCCGAGCGAGGCTTCGAATTCCTTCGATCTGAAGAGCGTTTCGAGCAAGGCCGGGATGTCGCCGTCGGTGGCGAGGAATTTCGCTTTCAATGTCGCAACGAGCGCTTCGGGCGGTGCATCGGCAACGAAGAACTGGGCGATCTTGAAGCTCACATACCGTGCGGTCGACGGATGCCGGGCCAGACGGTCGAGCACTTCGCGGATGCCGTCGATGCCCTTGCCGATGACAGGCTTGCCAAGCACGACGCGGTTGCCCGACTCGTTCTTGGACGGATCGAACTCGACCAGCCCCTGGCGCCAGCTCGCCGCACCCTGGACCATCTTCTTTCGGCCGATCTTGGTCTCGGTATCGCCGATTCCGAGGCCGGTGAGCACCTTGGCCACTTCCTGCACGTCGGGCTGGCCGTAACCGCCATCGACACCCAAGGTGTGCAACTCGAGCAGTTCGCGGGCGTAGTTTTCGTTGATCTTGCCGGCGACGTTGCGATCGTTGTCGAGATACCGAAGCATCGCCGGATGAAACACCGAGGCATCGAGCACATCGCGGAACTTCGTCAGCGCCTTGGCGCGAATGGCGTTTTCGTAGTCGCCAATCATCACATCGATGTTGCGCTTGTCGGCCCCGATGCTGAAGTGGTTCATCCAGAACCAGGTCATCTGCTCCTGCAACTGGTTAGGCGAATGAATGGCCATCAACAGCGAACGGCTGGCCGCCTCGCGGCCGTCCACCCGCAGCTCCGCCTTGTAGGCTTTTTGCGCCATCTTCTTCTCGTCGCCCGCGCTGCCGCCCGTCCTCACCTCCTTACGCACCGCCGCCACCGAAGCGACGCGCTCGGCGAACGGCACACGGCTCAACTCCATGGCGTCGATGCGCGCGAGAACAGGCGCCGGCAAGGTGGCCGCGCCAGGCCGCAGTTGCCCTTGCAGCCAGGCGTCGAAACCAGTGCGTTTGACCTCGGCCAACAGCGCTGGCGTAGCGCCCCAGCTGATGCGTTCGACGCGCGAGGCGTCGAGCGCGGCGATGACGGCCTCGCCACCGACCGCCGCAGACTGAGTCGCGGGTGCCGCGGCGGCGGGCGTCGGCATGGGCTCCTTGGCGCCAGCCGGCCACACCAGCATCAGGGCGGCGATCGCACCGGCCAGGGTCAGGGTCGAATGTCGGCAGGCAAGGCGCGCATGGCGCACCGCACCCGCGGCTCGCGCAACGGCGTCAGAGGGCTCGGGGCGGTGTGCATGCATGGCGTGAAACTCTGGGTGATTCAGGGGGAGATGCATCGAGAATCGTCGCACAGACATCGATCATTCGACGCAGTGGGCGCAGAAGGCGCAACATTCCTGCGCCGATGATGCCGGC